>NZ_BBAS01000038.1 GCF_001311375.1 Limosilactobacillus equigenerosi DSM 18793 = JCM 14505 | reverse complement strand
TGTATCCATATGAAATTCGTTTTAATACCTTTACCTTATTCATTTTTCCTTCAATCGGGCCATTGCTTATCCCTATCACGAAACTAGAAAGGATTTCTCTTTCATGTTTTCTAAGAGTTCGTTGAACTCTTTTAAATCCTTTTGGTAGTTCGCAATAATTTGTTTGTAGTAGCTTGTGTAGTAAAACTTCGTTTTTGGTATGCATTGCAGTTAGTAATGTTTGGTAATAATCATAGGCTTCTTCTAATTCGTCCGACATATCTAAAAGACGATCAACTATTTCTGAATCGCTTAATAAACTATGGCGGAAATTAGCTCGAGGATAGAAATTGGTTGAGTTTAAGTTAGCAGAATCTTTGAGTAATAATTTCCAAAATTTCTTTAGTGCTCGATATTCTCGAGATTTACTTCCATATTGCTTCATTACCTTAATTCTGATCAGATTCAACTCCCGGTAGGCCTGAGTAACAACGTGGAAAGGATCAGCGATAATTATCGCTTCTGGGAAAATATCATGGATAAGCTTACGATAAGG
>NZ_BBAS01000037.1 GCF_001311375.1 Limosilactobacillus equigenerosi DSM 18793 = JCM 14505 | reverse complement strand
CCAATACGGGACGTGAATACTCATTAATGCCAACAATTGGTGATACAACTGGCAAGTCGAAGAGTTGGTACTTAATGCAAGATGGGAAAGCCTTATCAGGTATTCAATCATGGGCTGGTTCTTATTGGGATTTTGATAAGACGAGCTACACGTTAAGCCAAAAGAAAGATTACTTTAAGTCTGATTGGGGAAGTTGGTACTTAAAGGATGATACTGGTCGTATCCAATCTGGAGTACAAGAATGGGCTGGTAGTTACTGGTACTTCGACCCAACGACGTACTTATTAAGCCAAAAGAAGGACTATGTGCAATCTCAATGGGGAGATTGGTATTTAGTTGGTAATGACGGTCGGATTCAAAGCGGTGTGCAAGAATGGGCTGGTAGTTACTGGTACTTCGACCCAACGACGTACTTATTAAGCCAAAAGAAGGACTATGTGCAATCTCAATGGGGTTCTTATTATTTGGTGGGAAATGATGGTCGGATTCAAAGTGGGTTGCAAGAATGGGCTGGTAGTCAGTGGTACTTTGATCCAACAACTTACTTATTAGTTAAGGATAAGGACTTTACGGTAAATGGGGTTAAATACCATGCTGATAAAAATGGTTTTGTT
>NZ_BBAS01000036.1 GCF_001311375.1 Limosilactobacillus equigenerosi DSM 18793 = JCM 14505 | reverse complement strand
AAAGTCCATGGATGTATGGGTCTCACCGATTGCGGGTGCTAACTTAAATCCTAACTCATTTGCCTTAGCCCAACGCTTTGGATATGATGGTGGTTACCGGACGAATAGTTTCCATGATGGACTTGACTTTGGTTCATATGATCACCCTGGTTCAACGGTTCAATCTGTACACGCTGGGACGGTAACACAAATTGGTTACATTCCTGGACTAGAATGGTATGTAACGGTTGATACTGGTGAATACTTAGTTGTTTACCAAGAAGCCTTTTCAAGTCGTTCCAATATTAATGTTACGGTTGGTCAAAAGGTTGAAGCTGGTACTAAGATTGGTACTCGGAATACTTCTCACTTACACTTAGGGATTACTCAGCAAAAGAACTTTAATGTTGCCTTGGCATCATCATTTAGTAATAATGGAACGTGGTTAAACCCGTTAGATTTTATTAAATAGTATATAATTGTATTAAAAACACTGTTTATTTTTGTATTAAACAGTGTTTTTAATTTGAAGAATTTATGCTATAATCTAATCTTGTTATTGCATATTCGAGGAGATTATGATGAAAGAAACAATTAAGTTATATAAAAGCGGTAAAATTTGGAAAACGGTGGCATTGACAGTGGCTACCGTAGTTGGAGCTTTGGCTACTACAACTTTAACTGGACAGGCCGATACAAATAATCAAGGGGTTACGCCAGTTGATAATTCAACGCAAGTGGCAACTGATAATACTTCCAATGAAGCTAATTCACAACCTCTTGAATCTAGCAGTAATAATTCAGTTAAGACTGGTTGGCAACAAGCTGCTGATAAGTCATGGACGTACTACAATAATGATGGAAAAT
>NZ_BBAS01000035.1 GCF_001311375.1 Limosilactobacillus equigenerosi DSM 18793 = JCM 14505 | reverse complement strand
TGAATTATGAACTGACCCCTGTCAAGTAGACAGATAATTATACAAAGATTTTAGGCAGCTTGATGCCGGTATTAAACCGGGGGCAAGCTGTTTAATTTTGTTTGAAAACGTTGGTAATTATAAAAATACATATACCAATCGATTGACGAGACTAATTCTTCGTAAGTCTTAAATTCGTACCCGTAGTAGCCTTCATCCTTATAATGACTCCAAAAACTTTCCATCGGAGCGTTGTCAATACATTTACCAACCCGTGACATACTACGGATTACGCCGTGCTCAGCTGTAAAACTGGCATATTGTTTAGAGGTATATTGAAAGCCACGATCACTGTGAATCAACGGCTTTGCCGTTGGATTAAGTTTAAAAGCTTGCTTAATAGTATTCATAACTAACGGATTATCATTACGTTGACTAACGACATAACTAATAATTTCACCATTGTATAAGTCTTTAATGGCGCTAAGGTAGGCTTTTTGACCATTCCCATATGTTAAATAAGTCACATCAGTGACCCATTTTTCATTTTGATGATTGGCAGTGAAATTGCGGTTAAGCAAATTAGGTTCGTAGTTTTTACCATGAGCAATAGTACAGCTATGACGTGGACGTCTAATCACAGCTCGTAGCCTCATTTTAATAAGCAATCGTCTAATTCGCTTAAGGTTATAGTGGTAGTTATACCTTCGGTTAATTAACATAGTAATCCTACGGTATCCCCACGTTCCGTTCATTTCAAAATATGCCTTGCGAAGTAATTCTTTCAACTTTTCATTCTCTTGATCAATAGTTGGGTTTTCACGATTACTCAACCAGCGATAATAAGCTGCTCTTGATACTTTTACAAGTCCACAAAGTCGTTTGATAGATTGCCTTGGAAAAGCTTGGTAAGTTGATTTAATTGATTGATATCGTAAGACGTAGTCTTGACTACTTACTTCCTTGATGCCTTCTCCAAGCCGTTAATTTTTTTAATAAAAAAATTCTCTGCCGCTAAATCTTGATTATGAGCTTCTAATTCCTTAATTCGTCGTTCAAGTTTTTCTTCGTTACTTAATTTATCTAATGACGTTTCTTGTATTTTTCGCCCACGACGATCAACTAATCCTTCTTGACCATTCTGTTCGTATTTACGAACCCAGTTGTAAATCTGGCTATATGAAACCTGATACTTTTCAGCTGCTTCTCGATAATTATTATTATTAGCTAAAGTGTAATGAACAATTTCTAAACGTTCATTGTAGATAGT
>NZ_BBAS01000034.1 GCF_001311375.1 Limosilactobacillus equigenerosi DSM 18793 = JCM 14505 | reverse complement strand
TTAATTATCAGCAGGAGCTGCGTCCGCGGTCGTAGCATCTATAGCACCTTGATTAGTACTAGTATCACTTACTTCCGCCACAGAATCATTATTACCAACTTGATTATTATTCGTTACACCACCGTTATCATTGCTAGTTACTCCACTGGCTGCTGGTGTAGACGCAACTTGACTACTTGCAGTCGTGGACCGACTTCGCGTTGCTTGGCGACGAGCTGTTGAACTCGTTGTTTGTTGCGTCCGCGACGATTTAGCCACTGATTCATTCTCATCCGTGGCTGACCGGGTTGCCCGGCCCGTCCGCGTACTTGTACTTTTAGCACTTGATGATGATTTTGCATCATCATGTTTCCGATGCGATTTAACATGCCGGTGCTTTACTTTCGTTACTTGATGATGCGCTGGTTTAGCTTCTACCTTCGCCAAACGACTTTGGTACCAACCACCACTAAAACCACTTAACGTCAAAATCAACAAGATCCAGGTTGTAATAACAGTCCTTTTACCGATTGGATGGATCCCATTGCGCCGAAAATCGGCCACTTGATGAATATACATCATCACATAAATTACTATTGCAATTATTGCAATCCCATATAGTGTTCGTGCTTCCATGTGTTTTCCCCTCACCTAATCTAACCTATATCTTAGAAAAAATCCCCCTATTTTGTCAAGGCAAGTTAATTGACTAATCAGGAATTATCATTGATAATATGGGTACTATTAATTAAGGAGAATTTTATTTATGGCAACGAAAGAAGTTACGACACAATCATTTGAAGCTGATATTAAAGACGGTGTGACATTACTCGATTTTTGGGCGGTTTGGTGTCCTCCTTGTCGGATGCAAGGTCCAATCGTTGAACAATTAAGCGAAGACTTCGCAGACCAAGCTACAATTGGTAAGGTTGACGTTGATAGTAACCAAGAATTAGCAGCCCAATTTGGGATTCAATCCATCCCAACGTTACTCTTATTCAAGGACGGCGAACTTGTTAACAAGTTCATCGGACTCCAAGAAAAGGAAACGCTAGCCAACGCCATCCAAGAACAACTTTAATCCATTTTAAAAAGCGGACTCAAATTTGAGTCCGCTTTTTTTTGGCTCTACGTCAACCCGTACTGATAGATCATATTTAGATCAACCATCAAGCTGCAGCTAATAGCTGCCGGATGGTTGATTTTTTTGATTTTGTAATAGTTAATTTATTACTCTTAGTAGCCAGTAAAATTCTAGTTCTAAAATTTTTAAAATTCA
>NZ_BBAS01000033.1 GCF_001311375.1 Limosilactobacillus equigenerosi DSM 18793 = JCM 14505 | reverse complement strand
GGTCCCCTGTCAATAAAATGTACAAATTAAATGGAGACTTTTGTGACTATGCAGCTTGTAATTTATGATGCTTTAATTGGTAATCTTCCTCAAACGTTTTTGGAGATTTAAATCCGCAATGGCTATGAATTCTGACAGTGTTGTAGAAAGTTTCAATGTACTCAAAAACCAACCGCCGAGCTTCGTGATAACTATAGATGTTGAATTGATTTAACCATTCTCGCTTAATCAAAGCATGAAATGATTCAATGCAAGCATTATCCCATGGAAAGGCCTTTTTGGAATAACTTCTAGTCATCATTGAAGTAGCCTTACGGTACGCTTCAGAAGTAATTTGACTTCCACGATCACTATGGATAATCATGGGTTTGCTAATATGGCGCTGCTTTTTCGTCCGCTCAATTAATGGTGTGACATTTGAAACTTCCAAAGTTTCAGACAAGTCCCAGCCAATAATTCTACGAGAAAACAGGTCCATAATGCTGGTCAAGTAAACAAAACCATTACGAACAGGAATATAAGTCGTGTCAATACACCAAACAGCGTTTGGTTGCGAAGGATTAAACTGTTCATCAAGAATATTAACTAATTTATTGTTATAATCAGAATCACAGGTTGTTTGTACATGGCATTTAATATAGCGAGCGGATATGCCTAGTTCACGCATATATTTACCTACTGTAAGTTCCGAAATTTTTAAGTTGTATGCATCCTTGTCATTTAAAACATGGGTTATTTTACCTGCCCCATAAATTCGATTACTTTTATTCCAAATTGTTTTAATCAAGCCCAAAATGAACTTCTTACGAAGCTGACGAGGTGAGCGATTATTATTGCGCTGTTTTCGCTGATAGTAACCACTGCGAGAAATGCCGATATATTGGTACATCCCGTAAATTGATGCATGGGGTTCCGAAACGTGATGACGGTCAATTTCCTGATAAACGTCCTCAGTGGTTACTTGCTTAGAATCCCGATTGATTTTTTTTAGGACTTGAATAGCTGCTTCTGCGTCACGTAGTTGGCGCTTTAGTTTAGCTATCTCTTTATCCTTGTCATTGCTAAAAATTCCGGATCCACGGCCAACTTCTCCAGATTCTTGATATTGCTTAACCCACTTATGAAGGGTACTAACACCTACTCCTAGATGTTCGGCAACTTCAGTAGCTGTCATATTCTCCTTAGCATCAAGGTAATATTGAATAGCATCTTGTTTAAATTCCTGTGAGTAGTTATGTTTTGTCATAATAGGTCCTCCAATTTGTTGTCTTAATTATACTAAATCAGAGTCTCTATTTAACTTGTCCATTATTTATTCTAGTTCCAGTTATTATTACTGATTCCCGCGCGTCCTTCTCGACAGAATCTATTACAAATTACCATCCACACCAAATTATGGTTTTACAAATTAACCAAGCTGATTTACTGTTATTTAAAAACCAACTGATTAATCTTTATGAACAACGCAAAACCGCACGATTTAAAAATAAATTAGCCAAATTAAGCATCTAAAAAGGGGCTATACGTCAACCAGTACTGGTAGATAATATTTAGATTAACCATCAAGCTGCAGCTAATAGCTGCCGGATGGTTGATTTTTTTAA
>NZ_BBAS01000032.1 GCF_001311375.1 Limosilactobacillus equigenerosi DSM 18793 = JCM 14505 | reverse complement strand
ACGGTCCATACGAGACTCGAACTCGTGATCTCATCCGTGACAGGGATGCGTCCTAACCAACTAGACCAATGAACCATAATTGCGGGGGCTGGATTTGAACCAACGACCTCCGGGTTATGAGCCCGACGAGCTACCAGGCTGCTCTACCCCGCGATAATTAAATTAATGACCCGTACGGGATTCGAACCCATGATACCACCGTGAAAGGGTGGTGTCTTAACCACTTGACCAACGGGCCATATTAAAAGATGGAGAAGGGGGATTCGAACCCCCGCACCAGTTTCCCGATCTACACCCTTAGCAGGGGCGCCTCTTCAGCCACTTGAGTACTTCTCCAAGAAGTGGGTCTAAGTGGACTCGAACCACCGACCTCACGCTTATCAGGCGTGCGCTCTAACCAGCTGAGCTATAGACCCAGGAAATATAACTGGTTTATACAAACCAGGAAGCGGGTAACGAGAATCGAACTCGCGTCATCAGCTTGGAAGGCTGAGGTTCTACCACTAAACTATACCCGCATAAAAGTGGCGCGGGACGGAATCGAACCGCCGACACACGGAGCTTCAATCCGTTGCTCTACCAACTGAGCTACCGAGCCAAAATTATACAAACGGTCCATACGAGACTCGAACTCGTGATCTCATCCGTGACAGGGATGCGTCCTAACCAACTAGACCAATGGACCAAAATAATTGCGGGGGCTGGATTTGAACCAACGACCTCCGGGTTATGAGCCCGACGAGCTACCAGGCTGCTCTACCCCGCGATAATAATAAGGAGGATAAGAGATTCGAACTCTTGCGCCGCGTTAACGACCTAGCGGTTTTCAAGACCGCCCCCTTCAGCCACTTGGGTAATCCTCCATATTGATAAAAAAATAAACAATTAATATGGACCTTGTAGGACTCGAACCTACGACCGAGCGGTTATGAGCCGCCTGCTCTAACCAACTGAGCTAAAGGTCCAACAACCGCCCAAATCGCGGCGGGGGGAATCGAACCCTCGACCTCCCGGGTATGAACCGGACGCTCTAGCCAGCTGAGCTACACCGCGAATAAGGAAACATATTAATTTGTCCAAATCGGGAAGACAGGATTCGAACCTGCGACCCCCTGGTCCCAAACCAGGTGCTCTACCAAGCTGAGCTACTTCCCGTTAAAAAATGCACCTAGCAGGAGTCGAACCTGCAACCTTCTGATTCGTAGTCAGACACTCTATCCAGTTGCGCTATAGGTGCATATGGTGCCGAGGACCGGGATCGAACCGGTACGGTCATCACTGACCGCAGGATTTTAAGTCCTGTGCGTCTGCCAATTCCGCCACCCCGGCAGGATAATAAAGAAAAATGGAATTGGCAAAGCGGAAGACGGGATTCGAACCCGCGACCCCCACCATGGCAAGGTGATGTTCTACCACTGAACTACTTCCGCATAAGAATATTAAATTAATGCCGACTAGAGGGTTCGAACCTCCGACCTTCTGTTTACAAGACAGATGCTCTGCCAGCTGAGCTAAGTCGGCGCGTTAAATCCGATCGAACCGCCGGAAATAATTATGAGCCGTGACGGGCTCGAACCGTCGACCCTCTGATTAAAAGTCAGATGCTCTACCGACTGAGCTAACGGCTCATGAGCTTGCGCTCGATGGGGGATACAGGGCTCGAACCTGTGACATCCTGCTTGTAAGGCAGACGCTCTCCCAACTGAGCTAATCCCCCAAAAT
>NZ_BBAS01000031.1 GCF_001311375.1 Limosilactobacillus equigenerosi DSM 18793 = JCM 14505 | reverse complement strand
ATGAGGTAAATCCCTCAAAACTGAACACAGTTTCAACGATGTGTAGGTTTCCGATTATCCTTAGAAAGGAGGTGATCCAGCCGCAGGTTCTCCTACGGCTACCTTGTTACGACTTCACCCTAATCATCTGTCCCACCTTAGGCGGCTGGCTCCAAAAGGTTACCCCACCGACTTTGGGTGTTACAAACTCTCATGGTGTGACGGGCGGTGTGTACAAGGCCCGGGAACGTATTCACCGCGGCATGCTGATCCGCGATTACTAGCGATTCCGACTTCATGCAGGCGAGTTGCAGCCTGCAATCCGAACTGAGAACGGTTTTAAGAGATTTGCTTGCCCTCGCGAGTTCGCTGCTCGTTGTACCGTCCATTGTAGCACGTGTGTAGCCCAGGTCATAAGGGGCATGATGATCTGACGTCGTCCCCACCTTCCTCCGGTTTGTCACCGGCAGTCTCACTAGAGTGCCCAACTGAATGCTGGCAACTAGTAACAAGGGTTGCGCTCGTTGCGGGACTTAACCCAACATCTCACGACACGAGCTGACGACGACCATGCACCACCTGTCATTGCGTTCCCGAAGGAAACGCCCTATCTCTAGGGTTGGCGCAAGATGTCAAGACCTGGTAAGGTTCTTCGCGTAGCTTCGAATTAAACCACATGCTCCACCGCTTGTGCGGGCCCCCGTCAATTCCTTTGAGTTTCAACCTTGCGGTCGTACTCCCCAGGCGGAGTGCTTAATGCGTTAGCTCCGGCACTGAAGGGCGGAAACCCTCCAACACCTAGCACTCATCGTTTACGGCATGGACTACCAGGGTATCTAATCCTGTTCGCTACCCATGCTTTCGAGTCTCAGCGTCAGTTACAGACCAGGCAGCCGCCTTCGCCACTGGTGTTCTTCCATATATCTACGCATTCCACCGCTACACATGGAGTTCCACTGCCCTCTTCTGTACTCAAGTTTCCCCAGTTTCCGATGCACTTCTTCGGTTGAGCCGAAGGCTTTCACATCAGACTTAAGAAACCGCCTGCACTCTCTTTACGCCCAATAAATCCGGATAACGCTTGCCACCTACGTATTACCGCGGCTGCTGGCACGTAGTTAGCCGTGACTTTCTGGTTGAATACCGTCACTGCATGAACAGTTACTCTCATGCACGTTCTTCTTCAACAACAGAGCTTTACGATCCGAAAACCTTCTTCACTCACGCGGTGTTGCTCCATCAGGCTTGCGCCCATTGTGGAAGATTCCCTACTGCTGCCTCCCGTAGGAGTATGGGCCGTGTCTCAGTCCCATTGTGGCCGATCAGTCTCTCAACTCGGCTACGCATCACTGCCTTGGTAGGCCGTTACCCCACCAACAAGCTAATGCGCCGCAGGTCCATCCAGAAGTGATAGCCGAAACCATCTTTCAAATTCAAATCATGCGATTTGAATTGTTATGCGGTATTAGCACCTGTTTCCAAGTGTTGTCCCCCGCTTCTGGGCAGGTTACCTACGTGTTACTCACCCGTCCGCCACTCGTTGGTAAACCAACGTCAGATCCGTGCAAGCACTTCAAATCAGTTGGGCCAACGCGTACGACTTGCATGTATTAGGCACACCGCCGGCGTTCATCCTGAGCCAGGATCAAACTCTCATAAAAATAAGAACTTGAATAGCTCTAAAAAAATAAATTAAGCGAATTGACTTCGCAAATGTTTAATTACCTTGATAATTAAATCAAGGACCCTACACATTTGATTCGTCGAAACTATATTCAGTTTTGAAAGATCTACCTCG
>NZ_BBAS01000030.1 GCF_001311375.1 Limosilactobacillus equigenerosi DSM 18793 = JCM 14505 | reverse complement strand
ACTTTACCAACGTTGATTATGACGTAACTGAAATTATTGGAGAATAAGGAATGGAAAATTACAGAATTTTTATGGATGAAAATGATGCATTAATTCAAAGGAAATCAGATGGAAAATATTACGTTGCTCCGTTTGAAGTGTTTAAAGACAACGGTCGGTATAAGAAAGAATTCAACAGTGATGACATCTTTGATTACCTGTTTGACCGAAATCCATCGATGCACATTACTATCGAAATGGTGACGACTTTCCTTGATTTATTTGGACAGGAAGTTGGTGAAGATTGATGTTTCATTTTGGATCAACGACAACTCTTGCAGGGCTAATCATTTTAGTAATTTCATTTGCGATTTTATTAATTGTGGGCGGAATTGTAACTTCGCTTGACAAACAAGAGATTGAAAACAAAAAGCTAGAATCGATTTTAGGAATTACGGGCTTAGTTTCATTTATTTTGATGATTATGTCAGGTGCAGCAGTAGTGATTGGAGTAATCGTTATGATTGCTGGCTTATAGCTCAAGGGTGGTGGACAGAATATGAAGAAGTACAGGATTTTCTTTGATGAAGATTATTGTTTAGTTTGTGATGAAGACGGATATTTCTATGTCGGCAAGTATTTTTATGCAGAAGATGAAGGTTATAAAACGGCTTTTGATGAAGCTGAAATCGTTGATTATTTAACAGACATTAATCCAGCAGTAAAACCCAATCATGAATTTGTTCAAAAGTTCATCGAAGTGTTCGGTGTGGAAGTCGAGGAGTAAGAATGGAAAATCATTATGATGTAAAACGGTGTTTCTTTTGTGGAGAAAAATGGGTCGAAAAACACGGCGCTGATGGATCATTTGATGTAGTTAACATTTCAGAAGAAGAGTTGGAAGATAAAGGGATTCCGTACGAAGAAGAGACTGATGTTTGCGGTTCTGAACGATGCTATCGTGCATATATGGAAGAGTTTATGTAAGTAGAGGACTAAAGGAGAAAAAAAACATTATGAGAAAATCACGGAAAAAAAATATTATAGAGTTCGTAACTACAAGAAAAACCTTTGTGAAAGCAAGGTGTCTGAGCGAATTGCTATGCATGGCGCAAAACATTTATATCGGCTTGGATGCAAAGCCAATTGGCAGGGGGATTGTATTAAATAAAAATAAAAAGCCAAGAATTCTGACATTAGCAAAAGTTGCTTATCAAAATTCTAGTGAAGATACAAATTATCGGGTTGTGATGTGGCAAGCGATGCAAATCATGCTTCGATCGGCGGTAGTGTAGAGGTAGATTAAATGAAAACAAATGAGATTAGAAAAGTTTTAGATGACTTTTGTCAAAAGCTTGAAGAGACAAAAACAGACAATGACTTTAATTATAAAATCGAAGAAACAAGTTCTCAGATTGGAATTGAAAAAAAGATTTAAAGATGAGGTTGGCGATTATGCAGTTATGGTTAACAAAGCGACCGAATGCTATCAAATTGTAATTGATGAAATTGACGGTGTTGCAAGCTGTGATTTGCTGGCGATTTTCAAGGCTGTTAAAGAATATGCAGACACACCACTCGAAGAACGAAAAGATGAAAAGTGGTGGTATATCCATATTTGCGAGGATGAAGATGAGTATTTAAATTTAAACAAAAAACGGGGAGGTTATGATATTAATAACCAAGCTCAAACCATTCATCATCAAACTAAGTTTACTCGCTCAGAAATCGAAGACTGGGCAGGAACGAACAGCGACGAAGTCATCGATTGGATTATCGATAAGTTTGGAGAAGAAGTGAAATGATTAAAAAGGTTACACCCATAAAAATTACTCAAGATGAAGCTTTGGAAAAAGCTAAAAATTCAATTGATAACTTGTTAGCTATTGTCAAAGCTAACGATAAGACCCCAGCCTTTTCGCCGGTTATTGAAGAAAAAAACAACGGAAACGGTTGAAAATTTGGCGATTATTCAACGGTATCTTATTGGTTATTATGAACCCAAGGAAATAATTATCGATTTAATGGGAGCTATTAACCTTGCGGAATACAAACAAGAGTACGCAATTAGTGTAAAACTACATGAAATTCTACAAAAGATTACGGAAGGCGAAGAGG
>NZ_BBAS01000029.1 GCF_001311375.1 Limosilactobacillus equigenerosi DSM 18793 = JCM 14505 | reverse complement strand
TTTTAAATGAACATTATAAATTTGTGTTACTTGATTATTATCACTTTCAAAATCATAAGTTGTACGTTCAATAGGAATCTCGCTTGAAACTAGTTCATATCCATTATTCTCATACTTTGCTAGTAAATCTGTAGCTGGCTTAAAATTAATCTCATCACCCGTTTCACCTGGTAATGAAACATTAGATAATTTCTTTTGGTTATCAGAATCATCAATAAAATTAACTACCGCAGTTGCAGCATCTTTTGGTGTATAGACCACATAAAGCGGATCATGGCTAGCTCCAATTGCAATCTTATTATAGTGAAGTGTTAAATTAGTTGTTGGGGCAATCCAAGGATTTTGAATATTAAATCGTATATTACCAATCCACGGTGTTGGTGCAAAACCATTAGCCTTAATCACCGTACCATTTAGTAATTGAGTGCGATTGTTGTACCGATCATAGTAATAAACATTAGCCGAAACATCACCATTTGAATTAAGAACTTTAAAATTTTCAGTAATAGTTATTTCTAACGATTGGTCATACCAACTTCTCGTATAAGTCTGTCCTACTTGATAATCTGAAATCGAACCACTAACTTTAGTTTCATCTTCAGGATTTAAAGCATACCCCACAATTTTAGGAGCTTCAATATTAACCGTAAAGTGTTGACCCGTTAGCGCCTGTACTTTAACTGGAGGATATCCCTTGATTTCATCGCCATTTTCATCAACTATACTAATAACTTGCGTAACTTCACGTGGCTTATAATTACCAAATACTGTTGATAATCGTCCATCAATCGCCCCATAACCAAAAATTCTTCTTAATTGCAAATTACTAGAACTACTTACATTAATCGAGATTGAATTACCATAGTTATCACCAAAATTACGAATATCAACTCGGCCTAAATTACTAATGGTATATCCAGTCTTACCACCAACTTGAGTAGCATTACCACCATCATTTTGCATCGTTGACCAATAAATATTTTTATAATCCGGACTGGTTACATAAAGGTAAATCCCACCAGTTGGATCATCACGATCAACAGCAAGTGTACAGATATACGGCATTGCTCGACCATACGAATCAACTAATTGATATTGATCAAATATATACTGTGTATTTGGAACAATTGCAGTCGGAATCTTCGGATAGTTTGAAACATCTTCAATTGTACTATTAATTGTACTATCAGTATGTTGGTTTACAAAATCAATAATTTGTTTAACCGTTGGATTAGTAATTGACTTGCCAAAAGCATCCGTAATCCCTTCAACATTTGTTTCCCAGGTCTTAATATCTTGCTCAGGTGCTACCATTGGATTGCTAATATAATGATCTGCAGTTGGTATAGGAAAACTACCAAATTTTGCACCTACAGGAATACTCCAATGAAAACCACCTTGTTTTTCAGTATGGTCTGCATTTTCTTCTGCTACATATTTAGTCCGAATTACAGTACCATATGAATTTAACTTTGGCGTTAATGAACCATCGGAATTAATTTGACCGATTACCGCATTCCCATCTGAATCAGTAGCAATCAAATTCCCATCTTTATCAATTGCATGACCTTGCGCATCGGTTTTAATCGTAACTAATCTACCAGTTGTAACGTTTAGATATCCAACTCCAACAAGCGTTACCGTTTGCTGAGTAGGTTTATCACCTTTGAGTTTACTTTGATCCATATCTGGTAAATTAGCAACTAGATTCCGATTAACACCATTTGGATCTGCAATCTTTAGTTTATCTTTATTCTCTTTATACTCAATATGTCTAGTTAAATCACGCGTAACTTTAATTTGTTTAATATCAGAAATACTATTACTATCTCTTGCAACACTTAAAGCTGCATTTGGTAACACGTTAGTACTATTTTTCCTACCAATTGATCCATTTAATACTACTGGCTGAGTGGTCCTATTATTGTCTCCCGTATGATTAACCAAAGCCGTAGTTGCTTCTGTGGTATTAACGGAACTAGCAACGTCAGCATGAGCACTTTCGGTAATATTCATCATCCCGAAAGTAATCCCAATCATAACTGATGCGACCCCGAAAGAATATTTCCTTAAAGTCCATCGTTGCTTATTATCTTCATATTTCTTCTGATAAAGATTTCGATTATTCTTGGAAACCATGTTGTTCTCCCTTTTGATTTTTTTACTGGTGTGTACAACAATCCGCCATCATCTAGCACTTTTACTTGATACTCATCCGCTAACTCAACAACATATTTGACAAATTTTAGAATAGTTAAAACCATACTTGTTCCTGCCTTTCGCGGGCGAACATATACTGGAACTACTCCACTAGTAATTGAGTGTCGCATTAATAATTCCACGCTCCTTTTCAAATTTTAAAATATGTGTTTTCACACACCCTTCACATATTTCTATATTTATATATTAAAATATTCACCATTAAATAATTACAGGAACATCAAAAAAATTAAAAAAAAACGCAATTA
>NZ_BBAS01000028.1 GCF_001311375.1 Limosilactobacillus equigenerosi DSM 18793 = JCM 14505 | reverse complement strand
GTTTGTACTTTCAAAACTAAATAATATCTATTTTCTAAAAATCAAGAAAACCGAGAACACCGCGTTATTTTGAGTTTTTAACGAAAAAACATCGCATTAATACTCATATAACTTCGGTAATCGTAAGATTATCAGGTTAAGTTATAAAGGGCGCATGGTGAATGCCTTGGTACTAGGAGCCGATGAAGGACGGGACTAACACCGATATGCTTCGGGGAGCGGTAAGTACGCTTTGATCCGGAGATTTCCGAATGGGGAAACCCAGTCATCTTAGTCGATGACTACTTGCTAGTGAATACATAGCTAGTAAGGGGAAGACGCAGTGAACTGAAACATCTTAGTAGCTGCAGGAAGAGAAAGAAAATTCGATTCCCTGAGTAGCGGCGAGCGAAACGGGAATAGCCCAAACCAACGAGCTTGCTCGTTGGGGTTGTAGGACTGAACTTTGGAGTTACCAAAGAGCAACGTAGTCGAAACAGCTGGGAAGCTGTACCAGAGATGGTGATAGTCCAGTAGACGAAACGTTACTCTCTCCGTTCAGGATCCTGAGTACGGCGGGACACGTGAAACCCCGTCGGAATCCGCGAGGACCATCTCGCAAGGCTAAATACTACCTAGTGACCGATAGTGAACCAGTACCGTGAGGGAAAGGTGAAAAGCACCCCGGGAGGGGAGTGAAATAGTTCCTGAAACCATGTGCCTACAAGCTGTCGGAGCCCGTTAATGGGTGACGGCGTGCCTCTTGCAGAATGAACCGGCGAGTCATGATTACGTGCAAGGTTAAGGTGGAAAAACCGGAGCCGTAGCGAAAGCGAGTCTGAAATGGGCGTACGAAGTACGTAGTTATGTACCCGAAACCAGGTGACCTACCCATGTCCAGGATGAAGGTGCGGTAAAACGCACTGGAGGTCCGAACCCGTGTCAGTTGAAAATGGCTGGGATGAGGTGTGGGTAGCGGTGAAATTCCAAACGAACTTGGAGATAGCTGGTTCTCTCCGAAATCTCTTTAGGGGGAGCCTCGGGGTCGAGAATCATGGAGGTAGAGCACTGTTTGGTCGAGGGGCCCGTCATGGGTTACCGACATCAGATAAACTCCGAATGCCATTGATTTATACCCGGGAGTCAGACGGTGAGTGATAAGATCCATCGTCGAAAGGGGAACAGCCCAGATCACCAGTTAAGGTCCCTAAATATATGCTAAGTGGAAAAGGATGTGGAGTTGCATAGACAACTAGGATGTTGGCTTAGAAGCAGCCACCATTTAAAGAGTGCGTAATAGCTCACTAGTCGAGTGATTCTGCGCCGAAAATGTACCGGGGCTAAGCATATTACCGAAACTGTGGATGCATCGTAAGATGCGTGATAGGAGAGCGTTCTAAGGGCGACGAAGTCAGACCGTGAGGACTGGTGGAGCGCTTAGAAGTGAGAATGCCGGTATGAGTAGCGAAAGACAGGTGAGAATCCTGTCCACCGTATGACTAAGGTTTCCTGGGGAAGGCTCGTCCACCCAGGGTTAGTCGGGACCTAAGGCGAGGCCGAGAGGCGTAGTCGATGGATAACAGGTTGAGATTCCTGTACCAGTTAATTTCGTTTGAACGATGGAGGGACGCAGTAGGCTAAGCAATCCGGACGATTGGAAGTGTCCGGCCAAGCAGTAAGTCAGGTTGAGAGTGAAATGCTTTCAACCGGGTTGACAAGCTGTGATGGGGAGCGAAATTTAGTAGCGAAGTTGCCGATGTCACACTGCCGAGAAAAGCTTCTAGTGAGAAATTAACTGCCCGTACCGCAAACCGACACAGGTAGTCGAGGAGAGTATCCTAAGGTGAGCGAGAGAACTCTCGTTAAGGAACTCGGCAAAATGACCCCGTAACTTCGGGAGAAGGGGTGCTGATCGCAAGATCAGCCGCAGTGAAAAGGCCCAGGCGACTGTTTATCAAAAACACAGGTTTCTGCAAAATCGTAAGATGAAGTATAGGGGCTGACGCCTGCCCGGTGCTGGAAGGTTAAAAGGAAGAGTTAGCATTATGCGAAGCCCTGAATTGAAGCCCCAGTAAACGGCGGCCGTAACTATAACGGTCCTAAGGTAGCGAAATTCCTTGTCGGGTAAGTTCCGACCCGCACGAAAGGCGTAACGATCTGGCACTGTCTCAACGAGAGACTCGGTGAAATTGAATTGCCTGTGAAGATGCAGGCTACCCGCGACAGGACGGAAAGACCCCGTGGAGCTTTACTGTAGCTTGATATTGAGTGTTTGTACTACTTGTACAGGATAGGTAGGAGCCATAGATACCGGGACGCTAGTTTCGGTGGAGGCGTTGGTGGGATACTACCCTTGTATTATGACCACTCTAACCCGCGCCACTAATCGTGGTGGGAGACAGTGTCAGGTGGGCAGTTTGACTGGGGCGGTCGCCTCCCAAAAGGTAACGGAGGCGCCCAAAGGTTCGCTCAGAATGGTTGGAAATCATTCGCAGAGTGTAAAGGCACAAGCGAGCTTGACTGCGAGACAGACAGGTCGAGCAGGGACGAAAGTCGGGCTTAGTGATCCGGTGGTTCCGTATGGAAGGGCCATCGCTCAACGGATAAAAGCTACCCCGGGGATAACAGGCTTATCTCCCCCAAGAGTTCACATCGACGGGAGGTTTGGCACCTCGATGTCGGCTCATCGCATCCTGGGGCTGTAGTCGGTCCCAAGGGTTGGGCTGTTCGCCCATTAAAGCGGTACGCGAGCTGGGTTCAGAACGTCGTGAGACAGTTCGGTCCCTATCCGTCGCGGGCGTAGGAAATTTGAGAGGAGCTGTCCTTAGTACGAGAGGACCGGGATGGACATACCTCTGGTGTACCAGTTGTTCCGCCAGGAGCACCGCTGGGTAGCTATGTATGGATGAGATAAACGCTGAAAGCATCTAAGTGTGAAACTCGCCTCAAGATGAGATTTCCCATTCCTTTATGGAAGTAAGACCCCTCAGAGATGATGAGGTTGATAGGATGGAAGTGGAAGCGTGGTGACATGTGGAGCGGACCATTACTAATCGGTCGAGGACTTAACCAAGTTGAAAAAGGTGGTAAGGTTCTTGAAGGAAATAAGATATTGTTTAGTTTTGAAAGCACAAGCTTTCAGTCTGAAAAGAC
>NZ_BBAS01000027.1 GCF_001311375.1 Limosilactobacillus equigenerosi DSM 18793 = JCM 14505 | reverse complement strand
TTGCCTCATCGAGACAACTTAATTAGTATACTTGATAACGACAAGCAAGTCAACAACTTTTTAATTAATTATTTAACTGCCATGTCGCTCAGAAGCAACTTTTATAATATACCAAGATAAAACCATTCCGTCAACAGATATTTCAAAATAATTCTTTTAATGTATTATTCTTGTTATCAAGTTCCCTCGCTTAACTGGATAGCGCGAATACATCGGGTATTGCAACGGATCACCGGTAATAGTATCTAGCCGATGGTTAACTAAATACCACTTCCCAATTCGCTGATGTTTTTTTCACCGGTCGCACTAACCGCCCCTGTTTAATAAAATTAGTGTCTAGCTGACTACCAATGTCACCAGAAGTAATAGAATGATTACTCCAAACCGTTAACTTGGGCGACGAAACTTGTAAGTTAGTGATATTCGCTCCTTTAACTTTAAACAACGTTAACTGAGTCGGAACTCGCATTGTCTGTAAGTGATAATGTTGCTTTAATAATCGATACAAAGCTTGCGTTTGGATAAAGCGATTATCTGGATTATCACCATCTGCATGTAAAACAACCGTAATGATTCGGTGACCACGATAAACCCCCGCACTAACAAAACACGCCCCGGCCCGTGGCGAAGTTCCCGTTTTCAACCCAAGCATCTTAACGCCTGGTACCGCATAGGTATTTCCCGGTAACATCTTATTCAAATTATCAATCCGCTTAACTTCGCCTGGTTTAATGTAAAAGTTAGCGGCTTTCTGCGCAGATACTTGGAATAGTTGCGGATAAGAATTCCATAAATACTGCGTTAAGATAGCGATATCGTTAGCACTTAGCTGGTTTTCGTCATCCGTTGAGTAGTCGGCAGACTTTAACATCTTCATATCCCCATTGCTTAACCCCGTTGGATTAATAATATGATAGTGCTTCAAGCCCAGTTGTGCTGCTTTTTGATTCATCTTAGTAACAAACTCATCCAATGAATTTCCACCAGCCAACGCTAAGGCTACCGTCGCCCCATCCGCCGATTTAACCATCGCAGCATTTAATAATTCCAAGACTGAATACGATTGACTCCCGGCCAAACCAATACTAGAATAGCGGGGGTCATTAGAAATTGCTGCAATATCCGGCGTAATTTCTACTTTTGTTCGGGGACTAATCTGGTGATGTTTAATTTCATCATGAATCACGGCCACCGTTAACAATTTCGTGATTGAGGCAATGGGCAACTGCCACTGGGCATGCTTTTGATAGATAATTTGCCCTGTATCGGCATCTACCATCTCGACCGCTTCCGCTGCAATTTTTGGTTCAGAAGACCCTTCCACGCGCACCGGATAATTAACAACCATTAAAATTATCATTAAACTGATTATCAAATATTTTTTTCAATTTTAATCTCCAGGAGTTTACTCAATATGAATCAAGAGTTAAAACAATTACTTAAAGTATCCTTTACGATGCTAACAATTTTTATTCTTATTATCAACGGTCTCACGCTAATGCGTACCCAGAAACTTACCTTTGCTACCCATAGTAGCGTTATTATCCAAACCAATCGTCTAAAACATCCTAATATCAATCATCCGTCGGCTACTTTACCACCCCATCGTCTACCAAGTAAGTCCGTTCAATTAATCGCTATGAAACATCAGCATAAACTGTACGTCATATCACACCACCGTGTTATTTATATCACCCACGCTTACGTTAATCATCAAGCAGGGCGGCTAACAATTCATCATCCCCGCGGGCAACAACTAGCTTACCACCGCTCATCCTTAACGGCATCAGCTAATAATTGGATCAGTCTCGGTAGTAATAATTTTATTAGTGCCCCAGCAATGATCAATGGCCATCCTAGCGCCAAAAATTGGCTCAAAATGAAACAACACCTGCCACATACGATTGAGGTTTCGAAGCCTGATGCACTATTACTATAACAATTACCACAAGGAACTACTATCAGAATTAAGGAGTAACTATGAGCCAAAAATTTATTAAACATCTCATTGCCAACAATTTAATCTTACTTTTAAGCATTGGTTGCTATAACGTATTCAGTCTTTGGTGCCCAATTACGAAAATTAGCTTTTCCATCCTGATATTAATTATCATCAGCGTTAATTTAACAATCATAATTAAATACTCAAAATCAAACTAATCATGTTTAATCTTGAGTGCTATAATCAAATAAGTTAAACTATACTACATTTTTTTCAAATTGAGGTTTATAAACGCATGGATGAAAAATTGTTTAAGCAATTTATGATTGGTGCCGTTGGCATCTTGATTATTTTGCTAGTTGGTAGTTATGGCTACCAAAGCACGCACTTCAATCGCCAAACCACCATTAACAACATTCCGGTTGGCGGGCTTACCGTTAAGCAAGCTTATCAAAAGGTTAAACAAACACCCCGGCAACTTAAAGTTTCAATTAACCATCATGTTGTCTATACGGGGCAAGTTACTAAATCCGGATTCACCGCAACGGATCAGGCCAAGTTTAAAACCGCTTTAAAGCAACAATTTTCGTTCTTCCCTTCTCAGCAACGATATAACATTGTGGTTGAGCCGACTAAATTAGCCAAACCCGAATTAGCTGCGGCCGTGCAAGCCACACAGCACCAACTTCAAACAATGAATGCTAATCGAAAAGCCCCCCAAGATGCCTATGCTAAATATCAAAATGGAAAGATTAAAATAATTCCCGCTGTTAACGGTAGTCAATATACGCTTGATCATCTTTCGATCACGCTTAAACAACAATATGCGAATGGTCGGATTAATTTAACTCCACGCCTGAAACGGCCATTAGCAGCCAATAGTCGCCAAGTTAACCAACAAAAACAAAAACTTGCACAATTAACCGACCAACAAGTTACTTATCAAGTCCAAAATCGTCGCTACCAATTTAAGGCTAATGATATTTTGACCATGGCAACTTATCAAAATGGTCACTATCAATTCGATACTAGTCGTATCAACAAAAAAATTGCTCGGATTAATCATCAACAAGCTACTTTAGGTAAATCATTCAAATTTAAAACGCATGATGGTAAAACAATCACTACCACTAATCAGGGAACTTATGGTTGGAAAATTGACCCTAACAAAGCTGGTCAATCCCTCGCCCAAGCCTTAGCAGAACATAAAACCCATCTTAACGCTAAAAATGATTTAAGCGGCAGCGGATTTAATCAACACGGCACTGGTTACCAAACCACTGCTAATCATGGTATCGGTGATACTTACGCTGAGGTATCTATTGCTAAGCAACACGCGTGGTTCTATCGGAATGGTAAATGTATTTTAAGTACTGATATTGTTAGTGGATCAACGCATGACAACAATGCCACTCCTAAAGGCGTCTTTTATATCATGTATCAACACACCCCCTCCATTCTCCGGGGAAAAAAATGATGATGGATCTAGCTATGCTAGTAAAGTTCAATATTGGTCCCCGTTCACCATTGACGGTTGTGGTTTCCACGATGCTCCTTGGCGAACTGATTGGTCCAAAACGGCTTACCAACAACGCCACGGTGGTTCACATGGCTGCATCAATATGAAAAATGACGTCGCCGGATTAGGCTACCATGCTCTTACTCCCAATGAACCAGTCATTATCTATTAACTATTAGACCCCTTCAACACTAGGTTAACCGGTGTTGAAGGGGTCTTTATCATTTACTAATAACGCAACTAATTCTAATTACTGATCATGCCATAGCTTATCTCATCTTACAACTAAATCACTCACCTTTGCAGGGGACAACCATCATCCTATACTTTGAAGCTCATACAAAGTAATATTTACATAACCACTTTGTATGGGATAAACTGTTTAATTTATTAGTCATATTACCTCTCTTACTTTACTCTATTTGGCTTAAAAACACCTATAGCATAAGGGAACAGGAGGTACTTTTTATTACCACCCGCATAGCGGATAGTTTTATTATTTTGGGACTACACTATCTGAGGCTGTGACATAAGTCAGGCCACCTCTTGAAAAATCGAACAGCGCAGTTCGCACATGGGGGCGTGAAGACGAACTAAGATTTAGCAATTTTAGTTCACTGACGATTGACAGCTGCTAAGAAAGTAAACTTTCAAGCAGCTGTTCATATCACGCTCCCAGTTTTTGTAATTTT
>NZ_BBAS01000026.1 GCF_001311375.1 Limosilactobacillus equigenerosi DSM 18793 = JCM 14505 | reverse complement strand
CATAAAAAGGAATGGCGAAATGCCATTCCTTTTTTCGTATATCTAAATTGCTTTTGAATCGAAAGCAATTTTTAAATAGCAAATTAATAAAAAGGTTTTGTATAATGAGGATAATAACTTTAGTGTTAATGTAAGGGGGGAAAAATATTAATGCAAAATGAAGATAATCGGATTGAATATAAACGTGAATTAAATAGTAAGGTCAAACGGGAGATTGTGAGTTTTTTTAAATACTAATGGGGGGACAATTTATTTAGGAGTTGATGATGAGACACGACAACCATTAACAATCTCTGAGTCAAAACGCCATGAATGGGAAGAAAAACTAAGCCAGTGGTATACGACCGCTTTTTATCCGACGCCATTTAGTTTGATTGAAATTAATCCTAATGATGATATTTTTAATATTAAAGTAAAACCGGGGCGGCATAAACCCTATGCTATCAATGGAGAGGGATTTACTCCACAAGGGGTTTATGTACGGAATGGTAGTTCGGCGGTTAAGGCTAGTAATGAATTAATTAAGCGGATGATTCAGCAAAACCAAGGCAATGATGAGTTTGATTCTGAGCAGTCAACAAATCAAATTTTGACATTTGTGGAACTAGAAAAAAACGGCTTTAGGAAAAAAAGATTGAATTTAATCCAAAAGCCCTGCGAATGTTAAATAAATCAAACGTTTATAATAATGCGGAGTTACTAGTAAGTGATCAAAATCCGATTATTACTAAATTGGCCATTTATGATGGTACAACGGTGATGAATTTTAAGGATAAGCGAGAATTTTCCGGGCCATTAACAACTCAACTTGATGAGTTAATGTACTTCATTGATTTAAATAATCATACTAAAATTAAAATTGATGGAAGTCTTCAGCGACATGAGGTAAGAGATTATCCTGTAACAGCAATTCGAGAATCGATTGTTAATGCGTTTGCTCATCGGGATTATTTACTGCATTCGACAATTAAGGTTGAAATATTTGATGATCGAATGGAAATTTTATCGCCAGGTGGAATTCCCGATGGTTTGACCCTAGAAGAAGTAAAAACGGGGATGACGGCAGTTCGAAATCCCCAGTTGGTTCACATTTTAGATAAACTGAAATATATCGAAAATTACGGAACTGGGATTCGTCGTATTTATGAATCATATCAGCAAACGATAAAATCACCTGAATTTTCAGTGAATCAAAATTCGTTTAAAGTAACGTTACCAAATATTAATTGGAATCATCCAGTTCAAATTAAACCGATAGTAGTTCAGAATGGTAGAAGGGTGACGGAAAATGATGTGTTATCATTGCTATCCCAGCATCAACAATTAACCAATAAACAAATTCAAGCTACTTTAGGAATTAGTCCCTACCATGCGCGAAAATTATTATTAGGTTTGATTCAGCAAGGAAAAGTAGTTAAACTAGGGGCATCAGTAAACACGGTATACCAAAAATTAAATAACTAAGATTAACGGAACCGGGGCGTAGTTTGTGCCAGTTCCGTTTTATTGCAACAAAACATTGACACGGTGTCAGAATGGTGTGTTAATAAACCTAACTTAAAGATATGTTGAGGTGAGAAAATGGAATTTAATGAATTAATTCAAGCACGACATTCCGTCCGGGATTTTCAAAAGCAACCGGTGAGTGAAAGTGATTTGCGGACAATTATTAGCCAAGCCCAAATGTCACCATCATGGGTGAATTCTCAACCATGGCAGGTCTATGTTGCTAACGGTGAGACGGCAACCAAAATTCGCACGGCTTATGCTAAGGGAGCTGCGGACGGGATTAAGGGCCATCCTGATTTACCATTAACCCACCGGGCGGATTGGTCAGCGACGGCGCAAGCGAATATGGCTAATTTTGCCGCCGAACGTGATGCAATGGGAATTGGGGAAACGTTTGTTACTAGTGAAGCTGAAGTGTTCCAGGCGCCAACGCTGGTCTTTTTAACGATTGCAAAGCCAAGCAATCCATGGTCATTGTATGATTTAGGATTATTCAGTCAATCCTTAATGTTAGCGGCGAAGAACTTAGGGATTGATTCGATTCCAGCATACAACATTGTGCGATATCCCGATATTTTACGGGAAGTAATGGAAATTCCAGCAGACCAAGTAATTGTGATGGGAATTGCGTTAGGCTATGCGACTGATAATCCAATTAACACCTTTCAACCACAGCGCCAAGCAGTTGATGAAGTCTTAACAATTAAGTAAGGATGACGAAACATGATTACGCTAAATTTTTATTACACAGGGAAAGCAGATAACGCCCAAAAGTTTATGCAAGAAATGGAAGCAAGCGGGATTGCAGAGCGGATTCGCCAAGTCCCAGGGAATTTACGGTATGATTATTTCCAACCGGTTAGTGATCCGGAAACAATTTTGTTAATCGATAGTTGGGAAAATCAAGCGACAATTGATGCGCATCATGCGAGTCCGATGATGCAAGAATTGGCTCAATTACGGGAAAAGTATGATTTACATATGCATGTTGAACGTTATGTCAGCGAAGACCTCGGCCAAGATGCCCAGTTTATTCGAAAATAAAAACAACCGGTAGTCGTCATTGCGGCTTCCGGTTGTTTACTTAGTTGGATATTCAATTTGACTATGGGGCGTTTCATACGCCGGTAGTTGATGTTCGGCTCGGTATAAGGCCCGGACAAAAGCGCCATTGGCTTTATTTTTAGTGACCACGGCGTATTTTTGAATCGCCAGTTTTTTAATTAAATCACGGGTTGACCAAGTGGTGGCGTGGCTCGCAAAAGCAGTAATTACAATGACTAAGTCGGCACTTTGTAACTGCCCAATTAACCATTTTTTAGTCGTCGAAAACCCTTCAACGACTTTGGCGACACCGTGGTATTGGGCAACTAATTGTTCATAGATTTCATGGTCTTGTGATTGCCCCACGACGACCGCTACGGTTTGACCATGTAAGTCTAAATCGAGTTGACTATCTGCGACTAAATTGGCGGGCAGAGCGGCAGGATAATATTGCCGGACGTAGATTTGCTCTGGCGTCTGTTTAAACCACGCGAGATCGACTTGATCGTTGGGGACTGCAGGAACGTCATTCATAAAATCTGTCACCGGGACGGGAGCTGGTAACCAACGATTCGTTGCGACTAATTGGCCGTTAAGTTCGGTAATCTTCGCTTTACTAATCGTGGTAATAGCGACTTGGTTCATGAGATCACCATAATCACTAATTAGTTCAGGTAAAACTCGATTAATTTTCGGTTGTTTGGGTTTGGGGATAATGACTAGTTTGCCAGATTTTAATTTCCAGGCGTGGCAATCTTCCTCATTTAGTATCGTGATTAATTCACCATTTGCATCCACAACCATCGCCCCAAGCGGTTGGCGGATAACTAAAAAGGTATCTCTAGCTCTTAACCGTGGATCAGTTGATTGAAACATGCTTCGCCTCCTTGAATCGTTCGTAAAGTTTAATTATAACCCGGAATTGACAAGGTGGGGGCAAAAATGATAAGACTATGTAAAACGAGGAGGTAGCAGATGAATTACGAAACTTTAGTGCAAGCGATTATGGCGGATCCGGCTAATCAAACGTATACTAAGCAAGGAATTAAACCCTTGTTTTCAGTTCCCGATACGGCGCGCATTACTATTATTGCCCAAGCGCCAGGAATTCGTGCGCAAGAATCAGGACTATATTTTAATGATCCAAGTGGTGATAATTTACGGGCGTGGATGGGGATTGATCGCGAAGTATTTTATGACTCGGGCTTAATTGCCGTGGTCCCGATGGATTATTATTTTCCCGGGGCGGGGAAGTCCGGTGATTTGCCACCGCGGAAAGGGTTCGCTGACAAGTGGCACCCGGAAACGTTAAAATTATTACCGAATAACCAATTAACGCTATTGGTGGGCAGTTATTCACAACATTATTATCTCCACCAAAAAGCCAGTGTGAAGTTAACTGAAACCGTCCGCAATTATCAACAGTATCTACCGGATTATTTCCCGTTAGTTCACCCATCGCCACGGAATAATATTTGGCAAAAGAAGAATCCATGGTTTATGGCGGAAGTAATCCCAGCATTGCAACAGCGGGTGCGTGAAATCTTAAAATAGTTGTGGATAAAAATAAACTGAATGCTCGTTAGTCACAATTTGGGACGGAAAAAGTGGATAACTAATGGTTTAAGGTGTTGAAAAGTTTTTTTTCACAAGAAAACCGAATAAAAAAGTTTAAAAATTTTTTATAGCTTGAAACGTGATAAGACCGGCATTTAAGCGGGTTGATATCTTTGAATATGTATTCGCAAGGTCAGGAACTTATGGTATCTTGTAATGGCGCAGTTAGATTATGGTTAATAGGTTTACGAGTGGTTACTTGGGGAGCATTTTTAAAGGCAATGACCATGGGGGAGCATGGTACTAACCAACGTAAATTGTCCCAGCAATAAATACCGATATTCCTCTACCATTATTGGCTGGGAAGTGGGGAGAGCGATGGTTCCTTACTTCAATGATATTAATCATAGTCATAAAACCCGTCCCGATTAATTTGGGGACGGGTTTTACTTTGGAAGATAAAAGCTAATTGAATTAAAAAGCTTGGTGAGCTTTGGAGTGACTAACTTTTTTTATTTTGATTCAATTGACATTGTGTCAGGACAGGGATATGATAAGGAGTAATGACAGACTGTCAATTAAGAGTGAAAGTGAGATTTTATTATGCCACGAGGATCAGCGGCGTTAACGGCTGCCCGGCAAACGGAAATTATTAATGCCTGTGAGCAGTTATACCAAACCAAAAGTTTCAAGGAAATTACGCTCAAGGAAATTAGTACGGTGACATCCTTTACCCGCACGTCAATTTATAACTACTTCCAAACGAAGGAAGAAATTTTCTTGGCGATGTTTAAACGTGAATATGATCGGTGGAACTTGGATTTAACGACCCTACTAAATGAAAATGGTTCGTTAACGAAAGCTCAATTAGCTACCAAGCTTAGTGACTCGCTAGTTAAACGACTCCAATTATTAAAGTTATTAGCGATGAATAATTTTGATATGGAAGAAAATAGTCGTCCTGAGAATTTAGCGAAATTTAAAGCTTCGTATGGCGATTCATTACGCTTGATGGGGGAAATTGTGACTAAGTTCTGTCCGGAAAAAAACGCTGGTCGAAGTGCAACAATTCGTCTATACTTTTTTTCCCGTTTATGTTTGGTATTTATCCATATACTACGGTGACGGAGAAACAACGAACAGCGATGGAGGCCGCTCAAGTTCAATATGTCTATCAGTCCGTGGCAGAATTAGTAGAGACGGTCTGTTTAAAATTATTGTAGGGAGGAATCTGAAATGAGTGAAAAAAATTGTTCAAACGGCTGGGCGGGATCAATTAGGTGAATTAGCCCAATGTTTGCCCACTTAAATGATGATGTTTTGTTCGGTGAAGTTTGGAATGCACAGGCCATCGATGTAAAGACGAAGTGTATTATCACGGTGGTATCATTAATGGCGTCTGGGATTACCGATTCGTCATTAACGTATCACTTACAAAATGCCAAGAACCATGGGGTAACCAAGGAAGAAATCGTTGCGATTGTGACGCATGCCACGATGTATCTTGGTTGGCCAAAGGGGTGGGCTGTCTTTAACCAAATTAAGGAAGTTTGGGCAACGGATGAACCGGCCTTAACGGATAAAGATCGCTATCAACAAACAATTGCCTTTCCGGTTGGTGACCCCAATCCATACGGCGAGTTCTTTACTGGCCAAAGTTACTTAGCGCCGGTATCCGAACAACAAGTGCCAATTTTCAATGTAACCTTTGAACCGGGATGCCGGAATAATTGGCATATTCATCATGCTAAGCGTGGTGGCGGTCAAATGTTAATTGGAGTTGGTGGCCGTGGTTATTACCAAGAATGGGGCAAGGATCCGGTTGAGATTTTATCTGGAACGGTAATTAATATTCCAGCTGGAGTAAAGCACTGGCATGGGGCAGCTCCTAATGAATGGTTCTCGCACTTAGCGATTGAAGTAGCGGGTGAAGATACTAGTAATGAGTGGTTGGAACCAGTGAGTGATGAGGAATACAGTAAGTTAAAATAATTCGATGAAGACGCGGTCAGAGATGACGGCGTTTTTTGATAGCTTGCGAAATAACTTTTATATTACAGAAATGTTACTAGCTTTAAGGTTAATTAACATACTGTCGTAAAATCTAGCAATTCAGCCTGCTAATCGATAGACTAATGAAAGTAAATTAAATGTACTGAAGATTAAAAAGTGAATGTTGAAAAGGATTTTTAAAAATTATGAAAGAAAAGAAGCACTATAAGTTATATAAGAGTGGAAAGGTATGGAAGACGGTTGCATTAACCGCTGCCACGGTAGCGAGTGTTTTCTCTGCCACAACTTTAACTGGTAATGCTGATACTACTAATGCAAGCACGCAAGGATCGACGCCAGCTAATCAACAAGCAACGGTAGCAACGACGGCATCGGATTCTAATACAGTTGATACAAATAAGACTAACGTACAAACACCAGCAGCATCTCCAGTAGCAAACGATACTACTGCTTCCGATTCAGCAGTTAAGACTGGTTGGCAACAAGCTGCTGATAAGTCATGGACGTACTACAATAATGATGGAAAAG
>NZ_BBAS01000025.1 GCF_001311375.1 Limosilactobacillus equigenerosi DSM 18793 = JCM 14505 | reverse complement strand
GATAAACTCCAACCGGAACAGTCGTGTTAATAATCGTCATCCTAAAGTCGTGCGCATAAACTGCAACCAGCTCCACTGGATGATTGTATTTTCTTTGAAAATCATCAACCGATTTCTTCATGCTTGCGTCTATATACACTTTTCCGCTTGTCTGACCGCTTTTAAGTGTCTTTTCGGTAATGCCTGCCTTAACATCGTAGACGTGCTCTATCGTGCCGTCAGGGGCTAAAACAACAAAGTCCGGCGAGTATGTTCGTTTCCGTCCTTTGTATCCTCCTAGCGTGTAGCTATCTCGCACAACATAAGTCGGATGATTAAGTACTCGGTCGCCTAACGACTCCAGATACCGTTGATAAAACTTCAACTCTTTTTCTGAATCGTACTTCTGTCCCTTGTAGGTGATTTTTTTTGCTATTTTGTACTTGTTAATCATCCAACTCACCTACTAATTAGAAAGCTAAAATCAGTCTCGACAATTAATTCATCCAGCTTGATTTGATAGTATTTGCCAAGTTTTTCAAATGAAGGATAAAGGTTATATGATCGCCCAAAATGATAGTCATAGCTAATCAATACTAGTGCTTCACCTTTGTTGTTTACGATAAAACACGTTTGATTTGGCATATCATAATCAATCGAATATCCTAGCTCATCAACGCTTTTAACAAATTCATCTTTATTAATCATCGTCTACTCCTAATCATTAAATTTGTTATACAAATAAGCGGCAAAACCTTTCAAAAATTCCTCGCCACCCGCTTCGGTTTCAATTTTCTGCGCCATAGAATGAGTTGCTTCTTTTACTTCTTTAGCGCTCATAGCTACTGCAACTTCATTAACATTAACTAAAACCGGATGAATTTTATTGCTGTCTGATTCATTTGCATGCAGGAACAACAATTTTCCTTTTTGTGATTGTTCTTGAATTTGCTCTAACGTTTCCGTTACTGCATACTTTCCGTCGTTTACTTGAATAATCGAATTCACGTTCTTGTTCATATTTTGTCTCCTTAATTTTTGTTGTCTAATACCTTTTGAGTCGTTCTGCCATTGCTTTTACATCTGATCTTGACAGAAGCACTTCTTCTACCCAGTAATCATCTTCGTAGGTGTAATTAATCTCTTCCGCCCACGCCCTGATTTCGTCATAATCTGTAGTAATGAATGCCACCGCCTCATCACCCCACGCAGCCCAGCGGTCAAGCACAACGTACACGTTTACTGAATTTCGCATTACTTAATCACCTCGCTTTTAATCTGCTAACTTAATCAACTCGATTTTTGGTATCGGATTTTCATCCTGTTTTGTTGCATCCTGAACTGTCATCGCATTAATGCTCATCAACCGTTTAACAATCGATTCAAAGTACCTCTGGCTTGGTTGCGGTGCTTTTTCAGTTTCACTGGTAATCCACTCTACTAATTCATCATCAACTGAATTAAGGTACTGGATCATATCCTTATCTTTCATCCGCCCTATATATAAATTAGTAGTAGTAGTTTTATTAATACTTGTATTATTAATACTTGTATTATTCTCTTTAACATTTCTGATAATAGGGGTCTTATCAGATTTGCTAATACCCCCATTACTCGTTTGATAAGGGGTATTAACTTTTCTGTTAATAGGGGTACTTATTGGATAAAGCCTCCGTTCCTTAATTTCGTTAGTTCCTTCTCGATAAATGATTTCTCTTTGTAAATATCCGCACTTTTCAAGCAACGAAACCCATCTTGAAATTGTTACTGTTGAAACTTCATAGATCCTTGCAAAATAAGAATTACTGGCGTGACAATAGCCATCTTTATTACTAAGGGCTGTAATTTCACTGAACAATTCTCGGGGATTGGGCTTTCCTAACCGTTTGTCGTAACGAACATCAGCTGTAAGGATTGAATAGTAACTTGGTTTTTCGTTCTCCATCAGCTACCCCCATTTCTTAGAAAGGAACATCATCCAACGTTGTTTGATTGTTCTGCGGTTGTTCGGCTTGAGTTGGATTTCCGAATGGTAAATTGTCCATGTCTACCTGTTGATTAAACATTCCAGAATTGCCACCGAAAGCATCGCCTGTGCCATTTTGGGCTGGTTGATTATAATTTCCCCATTGATTGTTCTGTGGGGCTGAAACCGGCTGTGATTGGCTATTTCCGTTAGCTGGTTGGCTTGAACGTGGTTCTAACAAAGCGAAATTCTCAACAACTACATCCGTTCGGTAGACTTCCTTGCCATCTTGTCCAGTGTAGTGGCTTGTTTGAATTCGTCCATCGATTCCAACTAAAGAACCTTTATGAGTGAAGTTAGCAAAGTTCTCTGCCGATTTTCGCCAAATTTGGCAAGTAATGAAATCAGCCTCCCGTTCTCCTGTTTGTTGATTTCTGAATTGACGGTCTACCGCCAATCGAAAATTTACTCGTGCCGTTCCAGAATTTGTGTAACGTAGCTCTGGATCAGCCGCTAATCGTCCTGTAAGCGTTACTCGATTTAACATGTTCAATTCTCCTTTTAATCAAAATCAATATCTGTTGCGTGAATAAAGCCATTTAATTTTTTTTGTTGACCGGCAATACTCGCATTTACCGCAATGGCTTGGCTTTTCTTCGCCTGTAATCACTTCTATAATGTTTCCTTGATTTTCTTTAATCTGTTGAATCGCTTCTTCCATTTGAAAGACTGCATCACCTTGGAAATCAAGTGCCATCTTATCTGGTGGAGTTTGTTTGCTTACTGCGAACATATAAGGCTGACAATCAACTCCAAACGTTTGCTTGATAAGTTCCTTATAGATTGCCATTTGCATTACATATCCCCGACTTTCAATAAAATTACCCCATCGGCTTTCATCCGTAATCCAGTGTTTTTTGTGGATGTCATCAACCGTTTTAAGGTCAACGAAATATCCACGGTCAAGGTTCAAACTATCGATTTTTCCCTTCCATTGGACTCCATCGATTTTTCCGGTAACGATCACTTCTTTTTCTCCAGAGCCTGGCTGATAAACGAAATTGAAAAGATCGTCATCTTTAAGCGTGTTAATCATCTCGTCAGCTAACTTAAATTCAGCTCTCAAGTGACCGTTAGGGTCTTTCTTTGTTGGCTTGGTCATCATTAACTCCCGATTGGTTTTATCGCCTAATTCTGAACGGTTAAGCCAATCTTCATGAGCCTGTTCGCTCTCGAAAGTTGAGTGAACATAATTCCCAACTAATAAAGGAGTAGGGTTTGAAGTTGGTTGCCAGTCTTCCTTAAGCTTTGCTAACGCTGCCGCTTCACATTTCATAAAATCCTTGTATAGGCTAAAACTTAAGTAGTGATAATCCGTTTCATGTGAGTAGTAATTATCTTGTGTAAGCTCCATTAATCAACGTCCCCCGTTGCTTCAAACAAACCCATTTGATCGCTATCTTCTTCTACCGGTTCAACTGGCTTGGGCTGTTCTTTTGCTTGTTGTTCCTTACTTGCTTTAAAATCAGCTAACAATTCAGCTGTACTTTCAGTCGCCTTAGTTGGCGTTTCTTGTACATCCGCATCCACTTGGCGTGGTTGTGAAAAATCATGTTTGTCGTCTTCTGTGTAAAGCGAACCAAGTGAATCAGGGAACGCTTCACGTAAAGCATTAACCAGCGCCGTTTTACGAATCATGTTCGCCGGCATAGCTTTCCAAGTTGCTTGGCCTTTGCCAAACTCACTGATTGAGATTTCAACGTGAACTGGTTCATCTCGATCGTCACGCTTTACTTCAGCCCAACCACCAACAATTTGGTCGCTTGGTAATGTGAAAGCTCCATTTGTGTAAACAATCTCGTTGTTTCGGAGTACGATAACCCCCGCCTTTGAACCTCGATAGTGTGGATTACTTTCAGCTCGCTTCATGAATGCTTCTTTCGAAGTAATGATTTGTGCTGGTCGTCCTTTAAACTTGATTAAATAAGCCTCATTCAAGAATGGATTTAAGTGTTGATACTTGCACAAGTTAATAAACATTGCTACTTCTTGGTCTGTTACTGATTCGTTACCTGAAACTAGATAATTCTTAACAGTTCCAGCGGTCAATTTAACTTCTTCACCACCCGCTTGGAAAATCACTTCCTTGTTTTCAAATGATTGTTGTAGTTGGTTCATTGTCATGGTTATTCTCCTCTAACTTCCTTTTTCAAATCAGTTGCATTAATCAATGCGTAAGCTAGTGTTTGCTCTAGATTTTTTGCATCTGCATAGTCTACGTTGCTATTTTGATTAGCAATTAGCTTTGCTGTTAACGCTTCAGCTTCAAAAATAAAGCCTGCCAAATTGTGTAACTTGCTGCGTTGCTCGCTGGATTGTCCTGGAGCTAACCAGACTACCTGTTCATTTTTATCCATTCGTGTTATACTCTCCTTGTAATATCTTTTTATGTGCGACTCAACTTTGTTGGGTCGCTTTTTTTGTTACAGCAAAGGTAATCAGCACGCACATCAAATCAATAATTAACAAAGTTAATGTCAGCCAGTTACTCCACCAACTGACAATACTGTTCCATGTAAGCATTCCCATTACAATTAAGAACGCAGTACGAAAAGTTTTTAATTTATAAAGTTCCATGTGTATTTTCTCCGTTTTATAATTAAGTCATCTCCTAATGAAAGGAGGTGAGAAATATGTTTGAACACGTAAATTTAGATTACGATTACTCTAATTACGGTTTCCCTGGTGCAGAAGTTACTCAAAACCTAAAAACCGGATATGACGAATCGGTTACTGTTAAAACGTACACGGCAAAATTTAACGATCACACTGCTGCTACGTTTGTATACAGCACCGGGCTCGTACTATTTACGGATACTTACTCTGACAAAGCGATTATCCGTAGTAATCGTGAGTTCAAACCTGGTGATGACGGGAACTTACATTTAGCTGACGACTAACTGTAACCCGTATTCCTTTAGCGGTTGTTTCGACTGTTGATTTAGCAGTTTGAAATAGCCGCTTTTTTTCGTGCAATCAAATTTGCCCCGTTCCGATTCATTAATTTACTAGTCATTAAACCAACCTCCTCTTAATTCTTCCCAACCTTCGCTATCCAATGAACAAAGCCACACGATGATGATAAGCGGAATGAGAGTCATTCCGAGTGCGGTAGTATGGCCGGATGTGATTGTCCACGTAGTCCAAACTCCCGTCAGAAGATAGGTTGTGTTTGCAATTGATCGCTTAATTCTCATCACTTAACCCTCCTTAGTTTGAAGTGGGTATCCATTTTGGATTCCCACTTTTGTTGTGCCATAAACGTCATTGCTTTTTGATATTCCCGAATGTCAATCATGTGATCTGGTAAGTAAACCAGATACCATTTTGGATAATTCTCTTTTATCCAATTCATCCGTCTGGAGTACGTAGCTGGCGACATGCTCCATTCTTCGATGAATTCGGTTTTATCAAGCTGGTACCTGTGTTGGTTCAATTCACCACCTCCTTTCAAGATTCCCAATCGATGTGACTGTAATTATCTTCCAGCCACTTAACGGCTAGTGGCGTGAACACCTTTGTTCGTTTTCCTTTTCCAAAAGCTCCAATAACCCAGCCATTTGGATTGTTTTCTTTTAAAACTTCCGGAAACTTTTGGAAGATATGAACCGAAATCCAAGTCCGGTTTTTGTTAGCGAACAACGGTTCTCTAACATCATCTAGACGTTGCCATAGTTCCTTCTGCTCAAACTTAGCTTGTTCTGCAATCAAAGGAGTAACTTGTTGAGCTAATAACTTTAACTCTTGCTCATCAAGCTTCATGTTTATCCCTCCATGAACTTATTAACGAAGTAAACTTGTCCTTTCCCAGTTACCTTTGGCGTCTTACTGATTACTACTACCCCATCACCGTTAACGTGTGTACTTTCCTTAATCCGGAACAAACCGAGCTCCATAGCACGTTGCGTTGGCATGTTGTAATCAGTTCCCTTGCGTTTAATTAGGTATCCATTTTCACGCATCCAAGCGAATAAGCGCCGTTGTCCCATCTCAACACCATTTTGTTTCAACATCTTCGCTAACTCACCAACTAGAATTGGTGTTTCGCTTGTTGAAACGGCATCCGCGAATAATGCCTTCGGTTTCATCTCAGCAATTTGGATATCCTTTTGCTTGAGCTGGTCGGCTGCTTGTTGTAATAGGTCAGCTAGCCCCTTGCTCCCGTTGTTCACTATGTCGTACGCCTTTTCATCCGTCATATAAGCACCGTGCTTGCGGATCATTGGTAAGACTTCTGACGTAACCCAACGCTTGAATTTCTTTGCGCTTGGTAACTTGCTTCCTAAGATAAGCGAGTATAGACCCGACTCGTTGATTACCGTTTGTTCTCGAATTTGACCTGCGGTACTGATTTGGTACTTCAGCTTATCTTCTTCATCAACGTGGTTATTAATATCACGGCTTCCATTCTTATACCCAAGAATGTTAGCTACGTCCTTACCAACAAAGTAAGGGTCTCCTTCAATAGTTACGGTGCGAACGTCCGTGCCCTCAAAGTTAAATGTTTGCAGTTCCATTTAGATTTCCTTCCCGTTCTCGTTTGTACCCGTTTTGTCGAAAAAAATACTTAAATCATCAATTCCTAGAACGTTAGCGATTTTGCCGAGTTCATCAGCCCCAATATCGATTAGCCCATTTTCTCGACGGCGATAAGACCAAGGCTTCATCTAGTTTATCAGCCATTTCGTCTTGACTAATCTTCCGGGCAATTCGTTCGGCTTTTAATCGTCTATAATTAAAAGTCATATCAGTTATCACCTCTTTGTTTTTATTTCGTTCTCCCTTGAGAACAATTTATATAATACCCCCCTCGTTCTCAAACGTCAACACATTTTGTAAACTTTTTTTACTTTTTTTGTACACTAGAGAACATTTATTGTATAATTAGACTTGTAATAATTAGCAATTACATAGGAGAAAAAAAGATGAGGACGAACGAACAAATTATCAACTTTTTAAATTCTCTTAGAGAAGAACAGGACTTATCTATCAGTGAAGTTGCACGAAGAGTAAACATTTCTAAATCGGCAGTTTCAAAATATTTTAATAGAACTAGAGAGTTTCCGATTAATAAAGTTGACCGCTTTGCTTCGGCTTTGAATACAACAAGCGAAGAAATTTTAGGGCTTAACAAACCAAAGGGGACGATTGATGAAGCGCTGGATAATCTCGTTGCATTTAACGGTAAGCCCGTTAGCGACCACGATAGGGCGGTTTTAAAAGGGTTGATAGAAAGCTACTTGAGTAGTCGTGATTAATACTGCTGGTGGCTGGCATGAACTTGCTAGTCGCTTTAATGTAAACGTTGTGGAAGCTGAGGGACTGCAATCCAATGGCTACTACTCTCCCGACTTACGTGTGATTTTCATCAACCCGAATTTATCAGAGAAAGAGCGGAGATTCACGATGTTGCATGAGCTTATGCACGTCATAGACACTGAACCAAACGCTATTAAACAGGAAGCGGATGCCAACAGGTTTATGATTAGTGCAATGATCGATGACTATTTAAATGAAACAGGCAAGGAAATAAAGGAAGTTAGCTATGTGGAGTTTATGGAAGCATATAAGTTAACCAACGAAGAATTAGTAAAGGAAATTATTACGTCCAAGTGTGAATGACGTTAAAAGCTGCTGAATTTAGGAGGAAAAATTATGGCAAAGAAAATTGTTGACGAAAATGGAAATACTTACGTTCAAAAGAAACCGTTCTATAAGCGCTGGTGGTTTTGGTTGCTGGTGTTGATTGTTGTTGGTGGAATTGGCGGAAACATGAATGGCGATTCATCTAGTTCAACTGGAAGTACCGCAACTTCTAAGAAACCAAACGTTCCAACTTCTTACATCACGGCTTTAAACAGCGCTAAAACGTACGCAAACACAATGCACATGTCTAAGCAAGCAATCTATGACCAATTGACTTCTGACGCCGGAAATAAATACAAGCCGGAAGCCGCACAATACGCGGTTGATCACGTTAAGGCGAACTGGAACGAAAACGCTTTGAAGAAAGCGAAAGAATATCAAAAGGATATGAACATGTCTCCTGACGCAATCCGTGACCAATTAACATCGAGTGCTGGCGAACAGTTTACGCAAGAACAAGCGGACTATGCAGTTAGTCATCTTGAATAAAGAAAGAAATCGGTAGTCCTTGACCGTGAGGAATAATCCCAAAATAAAAAAGCCGTCCGGTCTGGACGGCTTTAATTTTGAAAAAAAGGAGGAAATTGGAAAAGTGGCTCAGATAATAAAAACAAATACTGGATATATGGTTCGGGTTACATGGCGAGATGAGAACGGCAAACAACATAAAAAAATCGAAAGCCGGATTCAAAACTAAAGCGGCTGCACGAAAAGCTGGCGCTGAAATGGAACAGCTTAAATACAACGGCATGCTTTCGTCCAAAAATCCAGCGTTCATCGATTACTACATCGAGTGGTATAAAACCTATAAAGAACCACGATCAAGCAACGCAACAAAACGATTTTATGACTACTGCATTACTGTAATTCAAAAAAATTTCGGAAAACAGAAAATCACATCGATTAATCGACAACGCTATCAACAATTCATCAACAATTTTGGAAAAGAAAAATCAAAACACACTGTTGTTAAGGTTAACGCCTACATCCGTGTTTGCGTCAAGAATGCGGTCTATGACGGCATAATTCCACGGGACTTCACTCAACAGGTTGAATTAAGTTGGGATAACGATAAGACTCGTCAAATCGATTACTTAACAATCGCTGAGATGAAACAGGTGATTGCTTACTTGAAAGATAATCGGAGCAGTTACTACACGGGACGTTACATGATTTTAACAGCTTTTTACACCGGTATGCGGTTATCGGAAATTCAAGCCCTATCATGGGATGACATTGATTATGAGAACAAGACAATTTCAATCAACAAATCATGGGATGCAAAATTAAAAGAATTTAAACCGACAAAGACCGGTTCATCAAACCGAACCATTCGAGTTAACGATGAATTGCTTTCGCTTCTGGACGATTTGAAAAAGAATCAAACCGACTTAATTTTTGAAAACCCCCGCTACCATAACGTTCCGAACTCTGCTACAATTAACAAGGTATTGAGGCGTCAACTCGAGTCTGCTGGTGTCCACAAGGATGACATCAACTTTCACTCGTTGCGACACTCGCATGTGGCATACTTATTGGAAAGGGAAGTGCCACTTTATGCAATTAGCAAACGGCTTGGGCACTCAAACATGACAACAACCGCTAATCAATACGCCTACTTGATTGATGAATTTAGGGCACGGTCTGATGACCAAATAGAACAAGCTATTAACGACCTTGGTTAGTGTCCCGTTAAGTGTCCCAACTTTAAAAATCATGAGCGTTCTTGAGTGTTCATTTTGCCTAACTTTGGGCGTTTTGAATTCTTGGAAGCTCTTGGAAGTCCATAAAAA
>NZ_BBAS01000024.1 GCF_001311375.1 Limosilactobacillus equigenerosi DSM 18793 = JCM 14505 | reverse complement strand
AAACGGCGTTGTAATTCCGGCAAACAAAAAAAACGACCGCATTGGCCGTTACTTGTCGATTGTTATTTGTTCCGGAATAAATTGTCTGTGGTTGAACGATGGCCCGTTCAATCTCAACTTTCCCAACTTGTTGTTTTCCATACTTATCCTTTTTCCCCGTTGGCATGTTGATTGTGAGTGATTGATTGCATAACTCCTTTGGAATTCGTGGAATTAAACGGCGCATAAATTACACCCCCCGCCACAAAAGACCATGTTTGCCAAGCAACTCGTAAGCTTCACGGCATAAGCCGTTACGTGCTTGAGTTGTTGAGTTGTCCTTGTTCCCGCCAGGCGTCATAGACAAGCGCCCAATCGAAATTGACTTAAAACTATTGTCGGCTTGAGTGTAGCTTTGTCCACCGCCCAAGTAATTGATGTATTCAATTTGCTCATAAACGGCACGCTTGAAATCATCAACCACAAACTTGTCGGGTTCGTCATCCAAAGAATGCAGTCGGAAATAATCACGAGTGGCGTTGTTAATGGCATACTCTGCGCTTTGTTCTAAGCGGTCGAAGTTAGCCTGTACAACCAAGCCACCCATTGATTTGTAATCATTAAACGTTAAGTATGCCATGAGTTAACTCTCCTTACTTGCTAGTCGTGCTGTTCTTTGAGGCTGCGACATAAACACCTTTCTTCGTGTTGTCAAAAGAGAAGATGTCGTAGAAACTCAATGACTTAATCGTGTCCCGGTAACCGGTTGGATCTAATTCCGCTGGAATGTAGTCGACTGTTTCCAACTTAACGACTGGAGCAAAGGCGTAAAGTGGCACTAACATGAATGAAATGTCATGAGTGTCTGAAATCGTACGACCTTGTAAACGTCCCTTAGGAACTTGCAAAATAGGCACACCATCGTCTAATTGGCCAACCTTACGATTAATTCCGTTAATTGAGGCCTCGTTGGTCGTGAACGTCTTTGAAACTCCATCGGCATTCTTTAACGACTTGTAGAATGAGCTAGATGCAAACATCACAAAGCCACCTGGAACTTCATTGTCAACCATGTAAGCTTCAGCGTCATCGTAAGCGGCTAATGCGTTCTTCGTGTCAATCGTTCCTTCAACAAGCTTCCCACCGTTTTGTGAAACTTCAAAAATCTTTTGTGCAGCATACTTATCACGTTCAGGAATAGTAATTTGCTTACGGTGTCCAGTCACGATGTTTTGCACGTTGTAAGCCATGTTTTCCGTTTGATCCAACTTATCAAGCGTGTAGCTAAACCAGTCTTCTTGAGATAGCTTGAAGACTTCCTTTTCCATGTCTACTCGTGAACGTGAGTTTTCGCCATTACGGTTGTATTGTGACGGCTTAACAAACCCGTCCATCTTGTTTACACGAACCGTTTCAGCGTCAAGAAAGTCGCTTGGCGTAATCATGTTTGCTCCACCTTGCAACACATCCCACATCTTACTTTCAAAACGAAGTGATTCATCAAGAATTTGTAAATCACGTTGATCCATTACTACTGTCATTTATTCTAAATCTCCTTTTTTATTCCTTGCCGGCTAACCGTGCAGCAATTCGGTCAACCATCGTTGGTTGATTTGAATTTCCGTTGCTTGGTTGGCCACCTGTGATAGTGATTTTTGACTTAGGTTCGCCACCCTCGTCGTTGTTTTGAGTTTCTTGGAACAAGTAACCATCTGACTCCTTAACCGCCTTTAATTGGTCAGATAAACCAATCAATGTGCCGTTGTCGTCAACACTAACCTTGTCTAAGTCCAGCAATGATTGAACAGCCTTAACATTGCGAGCACCGCTATCCCGCAAGGCATTGTTAATCTTAAATTCCTTGTCTTGCGCTTTTAGCTTGTTTTCGTAACTTGCCTTAGCGTCCTTGTTGGCTTTTTCAAGGTCGGCAATCTTAGCCGTGAGCTCGTCATTGTCCTTAACGGTCGCCTTAAGGTCTTTCAATTGGCCGTCACGTTCAGTGATTTGCCCTTGCAAGTCGTCACGTTCGCTGGTTAATTTGGCCACTTGGTCATTAAGCGGATTGACTGCCTTGCCGTACTCAGCCATGATTGCATTGGCTTGTTCGTCAGTAAGTCCTTGGTTCTTAAGAAAATCTCGATTCATACTTATCTCTCCTAACGTTTTATTTCTTACACGGCACGCACCGTGAAAAAGATTGCATGAAAAAAGAGCCTTTTAACGACATGCTCAGGTCGATTAATTAAGTTCCTGGATAAAACTTCTCACGGGAGTAGTCCCGCACTAAAATGTCTTGGTCTAATGATTGATTGGTGTCTTTAATAAATGCCCTTAATTTCTTCTGTCTGCTCCTTAACAATGCTTTGGCACGATTAGCCGTCTTTTCATCTCCAAGCGCCTCAGCGGTGAAAATTCGGCGCTTAGCGGAACGAATAGCCCGCTCCTTTGCTCGTTGCCGTTGAATAATCTCACCATTTCGGATAGCTTGGGCCGGATTAACTTGCGGTTCGTGGTTCTCCATTGTTTCAGGATTGAACGGCGTTAAAATGTGCCGACAATTAACTCCCTGCGTTCCTCCTGGCTCTCCATACTCGTGATCATAGATAGTCGGGTATCGCTTGTCGAAATCAGGGTCGGAATGGTCTACCACGTTAACAACATGTCCTTGAATAGGTGCGCACGCTGGACGACTGGCCATGTGTGAGCTCATCAATGCAGTTACTAAGCCATGGTCTTTCATCCGCATTAGTCGTAGTTCGTTAAACGTCCGATTGGCGGTTGAATACAACACAGTCCGTGCGTAATTATCAACGCTCCATCCACGACCGCCTTTGTCGATTAACGGGGTTTGAAAGCCTTTATCAACCAACTTATAAACTGCACGATTAACTGCTTGTTCGTGCGTCATATAGCCCGTAACCGTTGCGGTTGTACTTTCGGTTAACACTTGACGATAAGCCTTTGTAAAACCACTCTCACGCCCCCTGTTTCGACTGACAAGCGTTTCATTGATGTTGTTCTGTAAATCCTTAGCGGTTTGTGCTGCTAACGCTCCTAGCGCTTGTTTAGCCCGTTCTGAAACAGGTTGCGGTTCAGCGCCTGCCCGTTTCAATTCATCATCAACTTCATCAATGATTTTCATACCATGGAATTTAACAAAATCACGAATAGCGTCTTCGCTTAATCCGTCTTTGTCCTTTAACGCCTTAACCGCCTCGTCATTAAGCCGGTTCATGTTGTTAAGTTGTTGCATTTGCCACATCAAAACGTCCCCTTGGTCGACGTGCTTATAATCAGCGTCTTTCAAAGCATTAATGATGAGCAAATATAGCTGGTTCTGAAGTTCGGTGTAAAGGTCATAAATGTGTCCAGCGCCTTGCTCCATACGCTTACGGCCGTTCATAGCTAGTCACCGTCATCCCAATTAGTGCCTTGATAAGAGCCAGGGTCTAGCTCTGGCATTTCTTCATCAAGTTCCTCGAGCCATTGCTCGGCCACATCTTCATCAAGTCCAAAGTTACGCATTAAGAAACGTTTCTTTGGCATAACTCCCATGGCCACCGCTTGACTATCTTGCGTGAATTGCGTTGTCTTGTCAGTGAATACACCGTCAGCATAATCAATCGTGATTTGTAAATCATCAACATCACCGCTAAACCGTGGCTTGCCGTCACTGAACAGCTGGCCACATTGCATTAATTCAAAAATCGCAATGATCAAGGCGTTAACTTGCTTAGTAACTTGAGTTAAGTAACTTGACCGTGTTTGATAAGTCATTGAGTTATTAGTAACCACTTCAGTTGCGGTCTGAATGCCACTTGGCGTTGCGGTAAACGTACCTTGACTAATACCAACGGCATTCTCAAACTCTTTCAAGAAAAAGTCCATGGACGCTTGATATTGGTCGTTGCGGATAGGAGTTGTTAAGTCCTTGATGTCCATATCATCGCCGTACATTTGAACAAAGACATTTTCGTCAGCGTCAAATACTGGTTGACGGTTGTCACTGGCATTGTTGTCGCCAAACGAATTACCACGCCGGAGCATTTCAGCTGGCACTGCCACACGGCGTTGCCCCATCTTAACTTCCCACACAAACTGGTCATGAGTTGCGTTAATTGCGTCAACAATCTTATGCGAGTTGTCTACTAGCCCAAGTCCTAGTGGTGAGCTTGGTGTGATGTTGTTAGCCCCTGGTGCTCTGAAATAAGCAAAAAGCGGATGTGAGAGCCCGTTAAGCGTAACTTGCGGTGCAAGGTCGGCATACTCATCAATGCTTGATAGTGGCACTTGATTTCCGACCGTTGTTGCGTTGGTTGACCGATAAAGCTCGTTAGTTATTTGGTAACTGCCGTGCTCGTCCCATTGATGAAACTCCAGCAACGTGTAATAAACCGGTGCGTGGCTCTCAATTTTGGTCGTAACACTAGCAATAGCCGCCTCAGTGATTTCATTAGTATTTGAATTTAGTGGATAAAATTGGTCAGCTCGAACCCAAGCCAACTTAATTTTGTCATCCTCCACATAAGGACGAATAGCAAAGCCACCGAGCGCAATGCCTGGTTCTAACTTTTCCTCGTATTGATTGTAGAAGTCGTTGTCTTCAAACACATCGGCGAGTAACTCGTTGTTTGGTTCATCATCGATTGTGATTGTGCATTGCTCGTTAAAAATTACGGTGGCTAAACGATGCGCTGCCATTTTAGTTACGTTAATGCTCAGTAAATCACGGGTTCGTTTAACTCCATACGTGTTTTTATAGGTTACTTTTTCAAAATCATCACGATAGTACTTAATTGCTTTGTTAATCCGTTCGTATTCTTCTGGATCAATGTTAATTCGTGAATCATCTGTGATTGAGCCTAATGATTGTGTCATGCCTAGTTTTGCGCCCCCTTTCAAAATTGAATTAATAAATCGGTTAAAGATGTTCAAATAATCACCTCCTTACCACTTGAGACCAAGTTGCCGTTCATTGTCACGTACGAAGTATTTAAATTGGTCGACTGTGTGGTCATCAACCTTAACAACCTTTGGATCATCGCTCTGTAAAGTGTTTTCGTCCCACTGATACTTCTTATGCTCTTCAATAAACACCTTGTTGGCATCCGTATCGAGATAATAAAAACGACCCTGAGCAAGTAAATCCTGCACACGGTCGACCATATCGATGTTTTTAAGTTTGTTAACTTTGTGCCAGTGCACTCCATAATCGTTGTAAAACTGGTTATCAAGCGCACCTTCAGCGCTATCAATTGTCATGCGATCCGGTTGTAAACCATACTCGTTAGTGCACTTGTCAATAAACCCTTTTAAGTCCTTTGCCAGCTCGGATGGTGGCTTTTTGTGACTTTTTCCTTGCGGTGAATAGTAATACGTATCAAGCAATATTACGTTGCCGAGATTAGTCAATCCATAGCAACCACACGTTGTTGCACTGACTTCGTGTCCAGTATCGACCGAATAAAACAAAGCGTTGATTGATTGGTCATCTGGTAACTTATCAAGCGGATTAAACAACTCGATGTTGTAAACGTTAGTACCAAGTCCAACAACTTCTCCAAGATAAAGCCAGCGGTAATAATCGTAATCGTTTGCTTTGTACCCCTCGATTAACTTGAGTGTTTGTGGCGTTGTAAAACCCAACTCGTCATCAAGGTAAGTCGAGTGGTCGATTAAATAATCGTCATCGTTTTCCTTACTCGTAACCCATTCGTTAATCCAATCATAAGGGTTTTTCGGTGGGTTGTAAGACACGTAAACCGTAACGTGGTCAACGTGCGGGCTGGCGTTCCGAATAAACGTTGGCACCGACTGGTCGAACACGTCAACGGACTTCATGTTAGCGAACTCTTCAAACCAAACCGCAATAACATCAGTCACCTTGTTTGATTTAAGTTTCATTGGATCATCAGCACCGTAAAAGTGGAATGAGTTGCCTGTTTTACGGTGCATAATCGTCATTGGACTAACACGGAAGTAAAACTCATCAGCAACCCCCAGCAAGTCAAGCGCCCACTGGATTTGAGAATAAACAGCGTCCTTGATGTGTGAAATGTTATCCATAATGCAGATGACGTTCCCTTTGCACCGTTGCTCAACAAACTTCAGCAACTCAACACACAGTTTCAAACTAACAACTGACGATTTAAAACTACCCCGACCACCATTCAAGACAACATACGGCTTATTTGTATTCCACATTTTGTAAAAGTGCGGGTTGATTTGCTGTCTAAGACTTATCGTTGTCATCATCCGCACCTTCTTCCTTTGGTATGTCGTCCACAATAGTTACGCCTGTAACGTTGCTTGATGAATTAGTGATTTGTTCGGCTTGGTATTCAGCAATAATTGCTTCTGCCTTGGCTTTCCGTTTACGCTCTTTCATCAGAGCAACTTCTTCCGGCCCAAGTGTTGAATCGTTGTACTTATCACGCCAATTATTCTTAAGCCAAAAAATCATCGCTGTAACATTGCCGTCTTTTGCTCTCTTGAATAGCTTATTTTCAACAATAAAGTTAGCTTGCTGTTTGCCTATTTTTAATGCGTCACCAATGTTACGATACTTTGATTTCCACTCAGACAGTGTTTTCCGGCTAATTCCAATGTTTTTAGCTATTTCTTCATCAGTTAAACCATTTCGTTTCCAACCTTGCAGCAACACTAACTTCTCAGGTTTTAACCATTCTTTGTAAACTCCTTTCGCCATTAAATTCCTCCAAATAAAAAGGTCAGCATTTTTACTGACCTTCTTAAAATATTTTTATTATTTTCATCACTGTTACATAGCAATCAATTTACTAGTTGGAATCATAACACCGTCAATATCAACGATATGCATCCCAAATTGTGCTTTTTCCCATGTTTTATAATCAACTTCAACCGGATTGCCAGCGACTTTCATTGGTTTTGCACCGACCCACTTTTTTTTAATTCTAATGTTCCGTAGCTATTTGAAAAGCCATTTTTAATAGCTGTGTTTAATTCAATCATTATGTAATACTTCATGGCTTTGACCCCTTTTTCCGTTTCTTTTTACATTGACATAATAGCTCTGTTTCAAAGAAATGGTCACTTTATTTAAGCAGTCAAAGTTAAGAATATAATTAATTTAATTAATTAGTTCAGCCTTTTTACCGGTAAATTCTTCCCAACGTTTAATAATTACATCAACATATCTTGGATCTAATTCCATCAAAAACGCATTACGTCCGTTTTGCTCGCAAGCCATTAACGTTGTCCCGGAGCCACCGAATAAATCAAGAATATTATCACCTTTCTTTGAACTATTCTTAATTTGATAATCAAATAGTGGAATTGGTTTCATTGTTGGGTGCAATTCGCTTCTTGTTGGTCGGTCAAAATCAAGCACTGTTGACTGCTTTCTGTCTGAATACCAATTATGCGAAGCGCCGGCTTTCCAACCGTATAAACACGGTTCGTGTTTCCATTGATAATCTTGTCGACCTAACGTAATTGAGTTTTTATTCCAAATCAACGTTTGCCTAATTTCCCAACCGATATCGAGCGCTGCACCTTCGAAGTTATAACGTTCACTATCCGCATGCCAAATATAAAATGTTGCTCCTTCTTTTAAATTATCATTAGCTGCAGAATAAACCTTAATCAAGAATTGCCGAAAATCATCATTTTCCATCTTGTCATTCATAATAACTAATCCATCAGTTCTTCGATGACGCTTCCTCGCTTCGTCTACCGATCCGCCCATTCCAAGAGCAACGTTATAAGGTGGATCAGTAATGAGAAGGTCAGCTTGCACCCCCCTAGTAAATCAGCAACTTGAGAGCTGTCGGTGCTGTCACCACACATCAATCGATGACGTCCTAATTTGTAAATCTGACCAAGTTTTGATTTAGCTTCAGTTGGTGGTTCTTCATCAAAGTCATCTTCAACAGCACTTTCGGTATCATCGTCTTCACTTTCGCTTAATTCAAATCCAAAATCGGACATATCGAAATCTAAATCAAGGTCATCCAATTCTACATCAAGCAAATCAAAGTCCCAGTCTGCTAATTCGCCTGTTTTATTATCGGCTAAACGGTATGCCTTGACCTGTGCATCCGTCAGGTTGTCAGCATAAACAACCGGAACTTGACTTAATCCTAATTGTTTGGCTGCCCTTAATCGTGTATGTCCAACGATAATGACACCGTCCTTATCAACCACAATTGGTTGTTGCCACCCAAATTCTTTAATTGAATTAGCTGTGGCTTCCACCGCACCATCGTTAATTCGTGGATTGTTTTCGTATGGTTTAATCGAATTAATCCCTACTGTTTTAACTTCCATCGTGTCCTCCTAAAATAAAAACGCCCGCAAATGAGCGAGCGTAAATGTTATAAGCAATTACTGCCAGTGTCCTGGCAACAATTAAGAATGGTGAAAGCCATTCAAAGTCCCAGCGGTGGAATCGAACCACCGCTAACCACCATGGCTAGTACTAATAATACTAGTGACGGACTTGAACCGTCCTTGTCACCACGACCGGGACTACATTCATGCCATTACGGCAAGCTCCAAGGCTCGCTAGGCTCCCCGCTTCGGAATCCATCATAACAAACGGGAATTTTGTCATTCACGGAGATCGTAACCCGCTTTGACAATGTATGAATGTGACGAGTGCGTCCGGAATCGAACCGGAACAGATGCATTTTAAACAAACGTATATACATAAACGTGATTTCAAAAATAAAAAAAAGGAGTCTTACCCGAATCAGAAAAAAGAACCGCATAACCATATCGCACTCATAATCAGTCATTTTACTGGCTGATTGAAATCTACAAGTTTTACTACTACGTAATAAAGAATCGGATCATGTGGCTGGACTTGCACCAGCGAATGTAACTAATGATTTGGATAAAAATGTATGTTGCACGCAAAATTTAGTTAGTAATCATTAGTTAAACCTGTCTAACACACTGACCCATAATTAAGGCGTTTGCCTTATATGTAATATTTTGAACAATATCATAATAACAATCAACCGTTGATGTGGCGTTGACATCTCGTTGACATTTCGTTGATGTCAAATTGATGTCAAATTGACCTGTTGTTAACATCGTGTTGATGTCTTGTTGATATTCATGCTAAATAAACATGTAAATCTTCGTAAACGTGATAAAAACGTCCATAAACCTCATATCGGTCTGCAAACTCAACTAACGCTGATCGCTTAATTTGCCGTGAGAAGTGTTCCTTGGTGTAACCAAGTTTAGTTGCAACCTGCCAATCCTTCATTTCGTCAATGTAACATTGGAATAAGATTTTAGAATTTAACTCATCGCAATTGCGAATTGTGTCTGCAATGGCTTTAACCATGTTGCTGGCTGTCACCACTTTTCCCACTCTACGCTCTTGGCTATTTCCATAACCTCCCCCACTAGGTTCAAAGCTCCATTGTGGAGATGAAATTCCATCACGGCTCTCACCTGAAAAACGTAAAGCCTTCTCTAAATCCCTAGTAAGAAATAAATCAACGTTGTGAGCCGTTCCTCGTTCATCAATTTGTTGTCCGTCCAAAAATTCCATATAAGACCCCCGCCAATAATTTAGTTCTTTAATTTTCGTTCTCGTCTTAATCGCTCATGCTGATCACGGGCTGACTGTTCCGCTTTGTCTTGCGCAATTGACAAAATAATCAGAAACGCAATTAAGGAAACTCCGGCCCAAATAAACGCAATCGCTCCTAACACAACTTTTCCGATTGCAATTAATAATTCCGCCATTACAACAACGTCCTCTCCAATACTTCCACTGCTTCCTCTGCCGTTTTGTGATATGTAAACCTTGATTGTGGCATGTCGCCAATCATGTCAACATACCACCCGTGCCCCTCCTGATAACGGATAACAACTGGATGAATTCCAATCCTCGTTAACCAAGCCACTCGCTTTTGCTTAGCTTTATACATCTTCATCATTCAA
>NZ_BBAS01000023.1 GCF_001311375.1 Limosilactobacillus equigenerosi DSM 18793 = JCM 14505 | reverse complement strand
GTTTTTAGTTTATGATTTTGGTTGTGCTTTGGCCTCGGTTGGTTTTGGTTGGTCCGGTTTATTAGTTGGTTTTTGTCCCGGCTTTGTCCGGGGTTCAACGGCAAATTTATTAAATAGTTCATCAAGTTGTTCGTTCCGGCGTGTTACAAGTCCCATCTTAAATTCCTCCTCATGGCTTTGTACGTATTGTATCACAGAATGAACCGGATTAATTGCGAGACCGTTGGCAAATGTAATAAAATAGATTAGTTAAAGATAGCGAAAGGAGGCGGGATTAATGGCAAGTGAATATCTTGAACATAAATTACGGTTACTACCAGACAAGCCGGGCTGTTACTTAATGAAAAATGCAGCAGGAACGATTATTTATGTCGGTAAAGCCAAGAACCTCAAAAATCGGGTGCGTTCATATTTTAAAAGTCATCATGAAGGCAAAGTAGCGAAGATGGTGAGCGAAGTAGCTGATTTTGAGACGATTATCACCGCCACCAATAAAGAGTCCTTTCTCTTAGAAATTACGTTAATTCAAAAGCATCAACGCATTTTAATATTTTATTAAAAGAAGGGACGGGCTATCCATATATTAAAATTACCAATGATCGAGATCCAGAATTAAAAATGGTTTCGACGATTGAAAATGATGGGGCCTACTATTTCGGCCCCTATCCGAATGCGACGGCCGCGCAAGAAACTTTGCAGTTGTTGTGGAAGGTTTATCCGTTACGGCGCTGTCATGGTCATCAAGTCGACCATGTTTATATTATCACTTGGGACAATGCTTGGGGGCTTGTTTTAAGCCCGTTCCGCGCGCGGAGTATGAGCGGCAGATTAAGGCAATTAAGTCCTTTTTAAATGGCAATACGGCGGCGATTACGCGTGAGTTGCAACAACAAATGGAAGTTGCCGCGGCGAACTTAGAGTTTGAACGGGCGGCCGAGTTGCGGGATCAATTGCACTATATTAAGGTGACGGTGGAAAAACAAAAAATTATTTCCAATGATCAAACCCCGCGGGACATTTTTAGTTGGTATGTTGATAAAGGGTGGTTAAGTATTCAAATTTTCTTTATTCGCCAAGCCCGCTTAATGAAGCGAATTAAACGCTTGTTCCCAATAGTGGACGAACCAGTCGAAGAAATTACAAATTTTATCATTCAATTTTATCAACAAGCTAATCAATTGCCGCCTAAGGAAATTTTAGTTCAGGCTGGTCTGCCTAATTCGGAAATTAGTGAAATTTTAGGTGTGCCAGTGCGGACCCCGCAACGTGGCGAGAAAAAGGAATTAGTAGCTATGGCCACGGAAAACGCCCAATTGTCATTAGATGAACGCTTTCGGTTACTGGCGATGGATACGAAGAAAACAACGGGGGCAATGCAAGAAATTACCGATGCCCTAGGTTTACCAAGTGGGCATACGATTGAAGCCTTTGACCATTCGCATATTCAAGGAACGGATCCGGTGTCGGCGATGGTGGTCTTTGTTGATGGAGAACCCGTCAAAAAGTTATATCGCAAATATAAGCTGACGACGGTGATTAATCATGCGGATGAAACGGCTAGTACGAAAGAAGTCATTCGGCGCCGCTATACCCGCTTGTTAAAAGAAGGAGCGCCGATGCCGGACATCATTATGATGGACGGGGGAGTAATTCAAATGCAAGCAGCACGGGATGTGTTAGAAAATGAACTTGATTTAGATATTCCCGTGGTGGGGATGGTGAAAAATGATCATCATAAAACGGCTGATTTGTTGTTTGGGCCCCAAGATGACCATATTAATTTAGATCCCCGCAGCCAGGGATTTTATCTCGTGCAACGGATTCAAGATGAGGTGCACCGGTTTGCAGTGACCTTCCACCGCTCGGTACGGACGAAACATTCGCTTAGTTCACGCCTTGATGCGATTAAAGGAGTTGGCCCGCGGACACGGACGAAATTGATGAAAGAATATGGTTCGATTAATAAGATTGCGCAGGCGTCGGTTGAAGATTTACGAGCGCTAGGAATTAACGAACCCACGGCGCAATTAATTAAAGTTTCGTTACAAAAACAAGCCGAAGTGGCGAAACCAAGTAGTCATGACTGATTTTGACGCCACTCAAAATATTGCATATACTAGACATATTAAGTTAGAACGGAGAAGTAAATAAATGGCAACCTTTGTTGATCAAATTAAAGTTGAGGTCCACGCTGGCCATGGTGGGAATGGGATGGTCGCTTTCCGGCGGGAAAAGTACGTTCCAAACGGTGGCCCAGCCGGTGGTGACGGTGGCCGTGGTGGGAGTATCATCTTTAAGGTGGATTCCGGCTTACGGACCTTAATGGACTTCCGCTACCACAAGATTTTTAAAGCTAAACCGGGCCAAAACGGGATGAGTAAGCAAATGACGGGAGCTAATGCCCAAGACATGATTGTGGCTGTCCCTCAAGGAACAACGGTTCGTGATTTAGGGACGGGGCAAATTATTGGTGACTTAGTAGAACCCGACCAAGAACTAGTAGTGGCCAAAGGAGGCCGTGGTGGCCGTGGAAACATGCGCTTTGCAACGCCACGGAACCCAGCCCCGGAAATTGCGGAAAATGGGGAACCAGGTGAAAGTCGCGAATTAGAACTTGAATTAAAGATGTTAGCCGATGTTGGGTTAATCGGCTTTCCATCCGTTGGGAAGTCAACCTTGCTCTCAGTTGTTACAGGAGCGAAGCCTAAAATTGCGGCGTACGAATTTACGACGTTGGTGCCTAATTTAGGAATGGTGGCCTTGCCGGATGGACGTGATTTTGCGATTGCTGATATGCCAGGGTTAATCGAAGGCGCTTCGAAAGGGATTGGATTAGGATTACAATTCTTACGGCACATCGAACGGACCCGCGTCTTATTACACTTAGTGGATCTTGGGAACCAGGATAGCGAACAAGCCCTTGAAAAGTTCCATCAAATTAACCATGAATTAGCTACATATGATCCGGCCTTATTAGAACGGCCACAAATTGTGGTGGCAACCAAGATGGACTTACCAGATGCCCAAGCTCACTTGGCTGCTTTTAAGGAATTATTGGCGCAAGATAAGACGTTACCAACGGTGCCAGAAGTCTTTGCGATTTCAGCGATTACGCATGACGGAGTTAAAGAATTAATGCAACGCGCCGCTAACTTAGTTGAAGAAACGCCAAGTTTTGCCTTAGAACCAGTGGTTGATCCAAGTGTTGAATACACAGCTGACTTGGATGATGAACCATCCTTTACGATTACGCGTGATGATGATGGAACTTGGGTCTTAGGCGGGGCGAAGTTAGAACGCCTCTTTGTCATGACTAATCTTGATCATGAAGAAAGTCAAATGCGGTTTGCTCGGCAATTGCGGGGCATGGGGGTTGATGAAGCCTTACGAGCTAAAGGAATCCAAAGTGGGGACTTAGTTCGGATTGAAGATTTTGTCTTTGAATTCGTGCAATAGAAAGCTAGGTTAAAGCATGCAATTAGAATTTTTAGGAACTGGGGCAGGATCGCCCAGCAAGCAACGTAATGTTTCAAGTGTGGCGTTGAAGCTGTTAGAAGAACGGAATTCGGTTTGGCTGTTTGATGTTGGGGAAGCCACGCAACACCAAATCTTACATACGACCATTCGTCCCCGGAAAATTGAAAAGATTTTTATTACTCATTTACATGGGGATCATTTATTTGGACTCCCAGGGTTATTAAGTTCCCGCTCCTTTCAAGGGGGCAATGAACCTTTAACGGTTTATGGGCCAGTCGGTGTAAAGGATTTTGTTAATACCGCCTTGCGGGTCAGCGAAACTCGGTTAAGCTATCCGTTGAAGTTTGTGGAAATTACTCACGAAGGGGAAATTTTCCGTGATCAAATGTTTACTGTTGAAGCCCGGAAGATGGATCATAAAATTGAATGTTATGGGTACCGGATTGTGGAAGCTGATCACCCAGGGGAATTGTTAGTTGATAAACTCCGGGCGATGGAAATTCCGTCGGGGCCAATTTATGGCCAAATTAAGGCCGGGAAGACAGTGACCTTACCCGATGGTCGTGTGATTAATGGGCAAGACTTCATTGGGCAACCACAACCAGGGCGGATTGTGGCGATTGTTCCGGATACCCGGACCAATCAAAATGCGGTTAAGTTAGCCCAACATGCAGACGTGTTAGTGCATGAAGGGACATTCGCGCGTAATGAACAAAAGATGGCGCATAATTACTATCATTCAACAAGTGCGCAAGCCGCCCAAGTCGCTAAGGAGGCCCAAGTGGGGCGCTTATTATTGACCCACATTTCGGCGCGTTATGTTGGGAAGGCGGCCAATCAATTAGCCTACCAAGTACAAAAGATTTTTGCGAATACGCGCGTTGTGAAGGATTTTGATATTATTGAGATTCCGTTTAAAGATTAAGCAACGAGGTCAAGAACGATGCAAAATATGTTACGACGCTTAAAAGCTTTACGATTACTAAAAAAATAAAGTGGTGTTGATTACCGGGGGTTCCCAAGGAATCGGGCGGGCGCTAGCACTAGAAGCTGCCCGGCGCGGGGCGATTGTAGTCGTCTGTGCCCGGAATGAAGAAGCCCTCGTCGCGGTTGAACGGGAATGTTTAATTTTATCCGGGCGACCAGCGTTTCATTATCAATTAGACGTGACGAATCCGGATAAAGTTGATGCGGTATTAGCCACGGTTCAACATGAAGTCGGGACGATTGATGTCTTAGTTAACGCAGCTGGGTTAGGTGATATGCAGCCGGTGGTTAAGCAATCTAGCCAAATGATGCAAACGATGTTGCAGGTAAACTTATTAGCGACGATGTATTTGAGTCGCCGGGTGGCGCAACAAATGATGGATCAAGGAGCGGGAGCGATTATTAATCTCGGTTCGTTAGCGGGAAAAATCCCGACCCCACATAGTGCGGTTTATTCGGCAACTAAAGCGGGAGTGATTCAATTTGATAATATTTTGCGGATGGAAGTGGCTGATTATGGCGTGCAAGTGTTGACGGTTAATCCGGGACCAGTTGATACGGCCTTCTTTGATAAAGCTGATCCAAGTGGCCAATATCGGGCGATGTTGCCACGGCAATTAGTCTTAACGGCTGATCAATTGGCCCAACAAGTGTGGGACAACGTTGGTCACAAGACGCGCGAAATTAATGTACCGGCCGCAACGACTTATTGGAGTTGGCTATATAGTTTGGTCCCTGGCTTAGGGGACTGGGCGATTAAACGGGCCTTTAATTACCAACAAGATAAGCAACATTTAGATGATTAAGATGAAAGCGTAGTTTAATGAACTGCGCTTTCCTGTTTTTAATAGGAGCAAATATGCATAATCCAAAATACCAATGGCAAACGCTACCGCCGGTTGACAAGCAAAATCTTGTCGCAGAAATTAGTGACCAATGTCAATTACCAGTTGCGTTAGCGAACTTATTAGTTGCGCGGGGGATTGATAGTTTAACGGCGGCGCAACACTTTTTAAAACCGCAGTTGCAAGATATTGCGGATCCACATGGCCTGCATGACATCGACGCCGCGGTTGAACGTTTAGAAATGGCCGTAGCGAATGGTGAGAAAATTACCATTTATGGTGATTATGACGTTGACGGTTTAACGAGTACGGCGTTAATGTATGAAGTTTTAACGGGAATTGGAGCAGAGGTTAACTACTATATTCCGAATCGGTTTACGGACGGCTATGGGCCTAATTTAGCAGCATATCAACGCTTAATTGAGCAAGGGACCCAATTAATTTTAACGGTGGATAATGGAATTTCGGGTAAGGATGAAATTGCGGCGGTCAAAGCCCAAGGGATTGATGTTGTAGTAACTGACCACCATTCAATTCCAGCCGCATTACCGGTTGATGTCCCAATTGTGCACCCCCAATATCCAGGAAGTGAGTATCCAGGTGGCGATTTGTCCGGCGTTGGCGTGGCGTTTAAAGTTGCCTGGGCATTGTTAGAAGAATTTCCCACGGAAGTGTTAGACCTCGTGGCGATGGGGGAATTAGCCGATTTAGTTGACGTAACAGGGGAAAACCGCGCCTTAATTAAGTTGGGGCTCCAACAACTTCAAACGGGAATGCGCCCTGGGGTCACCGAATTATTGAAGTTAGCCAAAGTTAAGTTAGCCGAAGTAGATGAACAAACAATTGGTTTTCAATTAGCGCCCCGGTTAAATGCGCTGGGGCGGTTAGGCGATGCTAATCTTGGCGTTGAATTGTTAACGTCATTTGATGACGAACAAGTTGTTGCCTTGGCCCAGCAAGTCGATGCCGCCAATCAAGAGCGGCAACGGATTGTCAAAGAGTTAAATCAACAAGCGGATGCTCAAGCGCAAACGCCAGCCAATCAAGCCCGGCAGACGCTAGTTATTAATGGTGATGGTTGGCATCAAGGCGTGCTGGGGATTGTGGCCAGTCACGTTGTGGCAACCACTGGGAAACCAACGATTGTGTTGGGCAGTGAAGATGGCCAACTGGCGAAAGGCTCTGGTCGGGGCGTGGCGGGCTTTGATTTATTCCAAGCTCTTGATCAACACCGGGACCTAATGACTAGTTTTGGCGGGCATACGATGGCGTGCGGATTATCATTACCGGTTGCCAACCTTGATCAATTAGCCCAAGCTTAGAACAAGCTAGTCAAGCACAAGGCTTTGATGCTACGCAGACTCCTGCGTTAACCGTGGCGGCGACCTTACCAATGGCGAGTGTAACGGCAGATTTGGTCACCCAAATTCAACGATTAGCTCCATTTGGTCCTGGCAATGAAGAACCAGTCTTTGAGATTGGGCCGGCAACAGTTAGTCAGAGTTTGTTAATTGGTCAAGATAAACGACATACCAAATTACAACTGGCGGCGGCGACCCCGGTTGATGTATTAGCTTTCAATGAACCTAAGTTAGCCCCAGAAGTTCCGGTTGAAAGTACCGTTAAGGTTGTCGGAACGTTAGCGTTAAATCGGTGGCAAGGACGGGTAACGCCACAAATCTTTTACACTGATTTAGCAACAACGGGGGTACAAATTACGGATGCTCGGACGCGCCAATTAGTCCCCAAAATGTTCCAAAGCACTGCAACGTACGTGGTATTTGATGACCGGCTGCGGGAGAATATTGATGGGAATGCGGCCGGCCAGGTAGTGAGTCCGACGACTTTAACGGCGACGGAAATTGTGGATCAACAAATAATTATTGTGGATTGTCCACCGCAAGCGAGTCAATTACAACAATTATTACCGCAATTAGCTGCTGCGAGTGAAGTCGTCTTTTGGTTGTATACGCATCACCAAGCTTTAAGTACGTTCCCACCACGCTCGCAATTTGTGGGCTTATATCAATTCTTCCAACAAGTGCAAGTGATCAATGTTAATCAACAATTACCGGCGGTGGCGGCGCAATTACACTTGCCACAAGACCAAATAATCTTCATGATTCAAGTGTTTATTGAGGCAGGATTTGTTATAATAAAAGATGGTTTTTTAAAAATAGTATCAGCACCGATGCATCAAGATATTACGGCAACGAACCGGTATCAAGTCCAAGTAGCCATGCAAAGTTTGTATCAACAATTGCTAGGGCTACCGGGGCACCAATTTATGCGTCAAGTGCAAACATGGCTAAACCATGGATAGAGGAGAAATAAATCAATGACTGTTAATCTTTATGATTATGTTGCATCTGTTCCTGATTACCCTGAAAAAGGGGTGATTTTCCGTGACATCTTGCCGTTAATGGCGGATGGTGAAGCATTTAAACAAGCCACGGATGAAATTGCGGCCTTTGCTCGGGAACAAGGCGTCGATATGGTGGTCGGACCAGAATCACGGGGCTTTATTGTGGGCTGTCCGGTAGCCTTTGAATTAGGGGTTGGCTTTGCAGCTGCTCGGAAGAAAGGTAAATTACCGCGGCCAGCGGTGAGTGCTTCATACACCTTGGAATATGGTTCTGCCACGTTGCAGATGGAAAATGATGCGATTAAGCCGGGCCAAAAGGTGTTAATTGTTGACGACTTATTAGCCACTGGTGGGACAATTTCGGCCACGATTGATTTAGTGGAACAAATGGGTGGTGAAGTTGTCGGCTGTGCGTTTTTAATTGATTTAAAGGACCTTAACGGGCGGGAACGCTTAAAGGGGTACAAGATTAAGACGCTCATGGAATTTTAAAAGGGGATTAAAATGTTAGTGTTAGCGGTTATGGCAGGCTTAGTCTTTATCCTAGCTTGTTTCTACTTAGTTAATTCAATCCAACAATATGGGCAATGGAAATTTGCAACTTTCTTAGTGTTAGTGAGCTTGGCCGGTACGGTTTGGGGTGTGATGGGAGTAATCCAAACGCAACGCCACCGGGCTGCCGTAGCTGAAAATGCGGCGGCCACGCAAAGTTCACTAGTCGGAAATGGTGTGTTATCATCACAAAATACGGCGAACAAGGGAACGCAAGAAAAGTACATTTTGGGGCAATTGCAAAAGTCATTTGAAAAAAATGGGGTCTGTATCATACCGGGAAAAGGATCAAACGTTTGTGATTACGCCAACGGATGATCAAATGAAGGAAGCTTTAACGGCCATGCAAAATGATCATAGTATTGCGGAACAAATTGGTTGGGATAATTTAACCAAGAATTTAACGCAATCATCAGCCTCGATTAAGAAGGCGCTTGGGAGTGGTTATAGTCTAGAATTAGCCTCCCCAAATGATGCTCAGCAAGCCTTATTTACAGCTAAAGACGGAAAAGCCACTTATAACGTAATTAAATAATTAACTTAACGTGTCAGTTCAGTTTGAATTGGCACGTTTTTTGTTGGTTCAAATTGTTACTAACCGGGTATTTATTTACTAGGAGGACGGTTAAGCATGGAACAACAAATTCAACGTGGCTTACAAGCTTTAATGGACGAACAAGTGACGGATGCGTATTTATGGCCGCAAGCAGATTGCTATCAATTACGGGTATTAATTGCCGGGGAGTTAATTACGCGGCAACAGTTTTCGGTGGCGAGTGCGAAGCGCATTATGTCATATTTAAAATTTCGCGCCAATATGAATATTAGTGAGCATCGGCGGCCGCAAGCAGGGGCATTGCACTTAGTTAATCGCACGGGCCAAGGAGTTGACGTTCGGTTATCGACGGTCGGAAATTATGCCGGACAAGAATCATTAGTAGTGCGGTTCATTTATCCCGTAACTAATCAATTTCAAGTCTTAGTTCCAGCCCAGTGGTCTCAATTACAGCAACTTGGGCACCAAACGGGCGTGATGCTATTCGCGGGACCGATGGGATCAGGCAAAACGACGACGATGTATCAACTGGCAACCTTGGTCGGGGAAAATAAGACGGTGATGACGATTGAAGATCCAGTCGAAATTACCCAACCGCAATTTTTGCAAACGCAGGTTAATGAATTATCCGGGATGGATGATTTAACTTTATTGAAGGTTAGTTTACGGCATCGGCCCCAAATTTTAATTATCGGTGAAATACGGGATGCACGAACCGCTCAGTTAGCGATTCAAGCTGGTTTAAGTGGTCAATTGGTCTTAGCAACCATTCACGCTCGGAATGCCCGGGGAGTGTTAAGTCGTTTACGCCAATTAGGGGTGAGTGAGTATTATTTGTCGCAAGCATTATTGGGAATTAATTATCAACGGTTAATTCCGAAAACGGATGGGACGTGGGCCGTACTATTTGATCAATTGGTCCACTCAGCCTTACAAACGGCGATTGACCAGTCGCCACCAGCCGTAATTGGCGCTGAATGGACTCAATGGTTAGCTAAATTAGTAAAGGAGGGACAACTTGATGCGCAAGTGGCACAGCAATTCCAAACCGGTTAAGTGGCGACTAGCCGCCCAGGCACGGTGGTTTACTTTTATGGGGGACGCCTTAGCGAATGGGATGTCGTTACAACAAGCTTTACAATTTACTGAGCGGTTTTTCCCTGAGTTGGCGATGATTTGGACCGGCGTGGCCACCGAACTCGCCACCGGCCAATCATTAGCCACGGCGCTTAAACCGTGGATTCGGATTGATTTGTACTATCAATTGCAATTAGCGGAGAGTCATGGCTCGTTACACCAAACGATTCACCAAGTTGGTCAGTACTTAACCCAACAAGTTCGGCAACAACGGAAATTAAGAGGGCTCTTGCAATACCCATTGCTACTCTTAGTAATGTTAGGGGGATTTGGCATCGTGATGGGGCGGATGATTTGGCCCCAAATTCAAAGTTTACAAGTTACTACGCCCCCGTCGTGGCCCCAAATCATTAGTGTGCAGGGACTAATTACGACGGCTAGTGCAGGCGGGACAATTATCGTTATCCAAGGAATTCGGTATTATCGAATGACACGGTTACAACGGATCAATTGGTTATGTCGCCAGCCACTAATTGGGCGATATTTACGTTTATATTGGCAATATTATTTGGTGAGCAATTTAGCAATGATGCTGTCGCAAGGAATGTCATGGCAAGAAATGACGCGGTTAGCGCAACAATATCACCCGGAATCGATTTTGCATCAAACGTTTGCCACGTTAGAGTCCCAAGTGGCGCAGGGACAATCGTTAGCACAAGTTATTGAACGGTCTGGATATTTACCAAATGAGTTAGCGGCGTTTCTTGGGCGGGGATTGACAGTAGGTGCTTTAGGTCATGAATTAGAAGTTTATGGGCAGGTCTTATTTCGGCAATTTTTAACCCGGACGGAACAATTATTAGAGTTAGTGCAACCGATTTTATTTATTGTTGTGGCCATCATGATTGGTGGGATGTATTTAAGTTTATTGTTACCTCTTTATCATTCTTTACAGGCGGTGAATTAAATGAAAATGAAACAACGTGCCTTTACCTTAGTCGAAATGATTGTGGTTTTGTTTATTATTAGTCTTTTAATTTTATTGATTTTACCTAACTTAACGGGACAACGGAAACATGCTGATACGGTTAGTCGGGACGCATTAGTGAACGTCGTGCAAACCCAAGCGGATCTATATGCAGATGATCATGGGGAGCCAGCCCGCAATCTTGATCAATTAGTAAGTGAGCATTACTTAACTCCGGCCCAAGAAAAACGCGCCCAAACGGTGCATTTAAAATTAGTTGATGGTCGGGTGGAAAAATGAAACGACCAGCCTTTACGTTAGTCGAGTTGTTAATTGTGTTAGGGATGGTGGCGTTGATGATTTTGTTGAGTGGTCCACAAGTGCGACGGATGCAAATGAATTTAAATGAACAAGTTTTCTGGCATCGGTTTCGGCAGCAATATTTAGTGGGATTACAAACGGCGCGCCGGGGGGATGGCCCAACTGTAATTGTTTACTTGCCGAGTAAACACCAAATGTATTTTCAACATTTTAAGGCCGCCCCGGATGCCCGGATTTCAGTTCCGAAGTCATTGCAAGTGCGGAATGACCGGCAAGTAACGATTCAAAATCATACGGCGTATACGGCGCCACAAACTTGGCAACTAGTTAATAATGATGAGGATTATCAATATGCAATTACTTTTCAAATGGGTGGGGGCGAATACCATCTGCGGCGCGAAAAAAAGCCCCGGTTTTATTCTGGCCGAACAAACTGTCGCCTTAATGATTACGAGCTTAGTGGCGTTGAGCTGGTAATGTTTTGGGGTGGTGTCCACTTAGTGAAAACACGCCTTAACGATCAAATTATGAGCGCGCGATTATTAAAAGAGGCTAGTGACCGGTATCGGGATACTAAAATGGACCAAAACTATCAGGTGGATGCCTATCGGGTTGAAGTAACCAAACGGCAGTTGCAAGTTAGTAAACATCAGCGGCTCTTAATGCGGGTGGTGCGTCAATGAATGATTATCAGCGCCAAGCCTTTACCTTAATCGAATGTATCGTGGCTCTCATGGTTGCAGCAGTGACCTGCTTATTATTAACGGGGGTAGCCAAAAACTATCAAGGCTAAGTCGAATTGAGGTTAGTGATCCAGCCCAGTGGTATACGATGGTTCAAGTTTTAGAGGGCGGACAATATCAATTTGAGCTGCAACGGGTGGGTGAAACGACCTTAACCTTGTATAGCCGGGTTGAAAAATGTGCTTATCAAATTAAACAATCAAATGGGATTTACCTCGCTAAAAATGGGCAAGGCTATCAACCGTTGTATCAAGTGACCCACGGGGTCGTTTATTTTCGACGGGAAAATGCGCAAACGATAACTGCGTATGTTAAACGAGGAAAGCGGGTGACGCATGTTACGAAAATTCATTTCTTACCAACAACCCGGTCAACTGCTATTAACGAGCGTGTTGATCATGATCGCCGTGACGGGTAGTATCTTGACGGTGACTGGTTACTTACGGCAACAATCAGTGGTAAATCAACAATTACGCGAATACTTCTTAGCGCAAGCCATGGCGAATTTAACGGATGAGCAGACGGCTGATTATAATTGGGGGCACGTTCAGGTAAAAGCTGATAAAACGGTGGTGACGTTAAATAATCGGCACCAGTATCAGTTTGTTGTTCAGTAGTTGCTTGAATTTACGGGCGAAAATGAGTAAAATTGTTTTTGTATTGAAATGAAAGGAGTGATCGTACTGGTGAGTGCCACGCTTGAAGAGTTATTTCAGCAATTTGATGCGGGAACCCAAACCCTACAAACCGCGTTGAACAGTTCATATTTAGATGCATTTTTAGAAAATGCCGAAAATTTAATTGATCAAGGACGTGTCCGCGTAGAAGATGGGGTACCCAATTCCGAAGATCAGGCTGTCTTAGCAGCGATGTATCAACAAGTTTTAGCCCGCCCGACGGATGCTGAAACGATGCGTCAATTAGTACAATTGAGTATGCTAAAGGTAACGCATCAAGATCAATTGCCAAGTAACTATCAAATCACGCCGGATACCATTGGATTGTTAATGGCGGCGTTAGCAACACGAATTTTACCGGTAGATCGAGCATTACAAGTGCTTGATCTGGTCGTTGGTTCGGGAAATTTATTGACAACGGTCATGAATCAGTTGCAACGAGCCACGGATCAATCGGTACAAGGATACGGGGTTGATAATGATGAAATGATGTTAGCGGTCGCTAGCGTCAGCACGACCCTGCAAAAGGCAGCGGTTGATTTATATCATCAAGATGCCATTCTTGATTTATCAGTACCGCAAGTTGATTTAGTTGTGGCTGACTTGCCAGTGGGATATTATCCACTTGACGATAATACTGAGAAGTACCTTACAAAAGCTGCGACGGGGCATTCGTATGTTCACCACTTGTTAATTGAACAAGCGATGAATTACTTACAACCAGGTGGTTTTGGGTTATTCTTAGTGCCACAAACTTTATTCCAATCAGCGGAATCGCAAGGATTGGTTCGCTGGATTCAATCAGTTGCCCATTTACAAGGGATTTTGAATTTACCGAGTGATTTATTTGCTAATGAAAAAGCCGCTAAGTCAATCTTGATTTTGCAACGGCAAGGGGGCAATGCCCACCAGGTTGGCAAGGTCTTATTGGGAAGTTTTCCAAAGTTGACGGATCAAAGCGAGTTTACCCGCTTTATGCGCCAAATTGATCAATGGGTAGCGACCGATTTAAAACAAACAAAATAAGAGGAGATTAACATGTCAAAGACAATTGCAATTAACGCCGGTAGTTCAACGGTTAAGTTTAAGTTATTCGATATGCCAAGTGAAGCAGTGATTGCTGAAGGGAACTTGGAACGGATTGGTTTAGAAATGGGGCATGCCAAGATCAAGTACGGTGATGGTCAAAAGCATGAAGAAGATACGCCATTTGCTTCTCATGAAGTAGCGGTGGAATATTTATTACACCAATTAAAGAACTTAGGCATTGTGGCTGATTACAATGAAATCGATGCTGTTGGTCACCGGATTGTGGCCGGTGGGGAATACTTTAAGGATTCAGCCGTAATTGATGATAAGGTCATGGAACAAATCGATGCCTTATCAGAATATGCGCCATTGCACAACCCAGCTGAATTACAAGGGATTAAGGCCTTTAAGGAAGTCTTACCAGATGCCTTTGCCGTGGCGGTATTTGATACGTCATTCCACGCTGATATGCCAAAGATGAATGCTCTTTACTCAACGCCTTATGAATGGTACGAAAAGTTTGGGGCTCGTCGTTATGGTGCGCATGGACGAGTCACCGGTATGTGGCGACGCGAGCTGCTGAAATGTTAGGCAAGCCATTAGAAGATTTGAAGTTAATCACTTGTCACATTGGGGCCGGGGCTTCAGTAACGGCTATTAAGAATGGTAAGTCATACGATACTTCAATGGCTTCACGCCATTAGCTGGGGTTACGATGGCAACGCGGTCTGGGGATGTTGACCCATCAATGGTTAACTTTGTGGCTAAGAAGTTAAATGTCTCGGGTGATGAAATCATTGATATGTTAAACCACGATTCTGGTTTATTAGGGATTTCTGGCGTTTCCAGTGATATGCGGGACGTTGAAGTTGAAGCCAACAATGGTAACGAACGGGCTAAGTTAGCCTTAGATATTAACTTAAACCGCGTGGTTAAGTACATTGGTAGTTACATGGCTGAACTTGGTGGTGTTGATGCCGTGGTCTTCACTGCTGGGGTTGGTGAAAATGATGCTAACTTCCGGAAGCAAATTGCTGATCAATTGGCCTTTGTTGGAATGGGTGTTGATGACGAAAAGAACAACGTTCGTGGAGTTGAACGTGACATCTCATCTGCAGATGCTAAGGTCAAGGCACTCTTAATTCCAACGGATGAAGAATTAATGATTGTTCGTGATATTGAACGGTTACGGAATAAGTAATTAATCTTAATATGAACGAGGATAACTAGATTGAGCTAGTTATCCTCGTTTTTCTTTTGGCGTTGGAACGTGATATGATAGTTAAGAATAAAAAAAGGTCAGGTGAATTAGGGTGAAACGAGATCAAGTACAAGCCTATATCGACCAGCGTGCCGCCCAACGCGCCGGAATTTATCGTGTCGAAATGCAAGATGCAACGCATTTATTGATTAATGGGCACCAATATGAATTAGTTCAAGAATATCGTGATGGCTTCGAGGCGGAGAAATTAGCTGATCGGTTTAGTAGTGTGTTAACTAAATATGATTATATTGTTGGTGATTGGGGGCATACGCAATTACGGTTACGGGGATTTTTTTGCTCCTGATAATCCATTGTATGAACCAATGAAGGGAATGGAATTAATCCCACAATATTTACAAGAAGAATGTAATTTTGGGTGTGCATTTTTTTATTTTGCGTAACCATGAGGTGGTATTACCACGTTCACATCGGGCTAATCCACGGAATAATAATGCCAACACGACTAAACGAGGGCAACGGCATTTCGGCTGGCGGGCAACGAAGGGAAGTTTTGTTGAAAAGCGACGCCGGCAAAATCGGCCTAAACCGCAACAACGACGGCACCAAGAAGTTAAAACGGTTACTGATCAAAAGCAACCAAGTAAACGGAAATTTGTGATTCGTGATAAGAAACGAGGCAATTAATGAGTAAGTATGACACCTATTTTGTTGATTTAGACGGGACGATTTACCAAGGGACGATTCCAATCCCGGCTGGGAAACGTTTTATTGAGCGCTTAAAAGGAGCGGGAAAGCAATTATTGTTGTTAACCAATAATAGTACCCGGACGCCCCAAGAAGTCGTGGATTTTTTTGGCTAAATATCATGATATTAAAGTTGATGTCAGTGAAGTTTATACCTCAGCTTTGGCAACGGCTGATTATGTAGCCTCGATTGCGAATGGTAAGCAACGGGTGCAAATCATTGGTGAATGGGGCTTACATAAGGCCTTTTTAGAACGGGGTTTTTATATTACGACGCATCATCCTGATTTTGTCGTTGTCGGGATGGATCATAATGCGACGTATGCCGATTTTGCGACGGCGGTCTTAAACATTCAAGCTGGTGCCCAATTTATTGGGACTAATCCAGATACCAATTTACCGTCAGAAGCGGGAATGTTACCGGGGGCAGGATCATTAATTGCCTTGGTTCAATATGCCGTAAAGCCACAGGCCACGATTATTGGGAAACCGCATGCCACAATTATGGATATGGCGTTAGAGCGGGTTGGTCAAACGAAAGAGCAAGTGGTCATGGTTGGTGATAATTATCATACAGATATCCAAGCCGGCCAAGCGGTGGGAATGGCGACGTTATTAGTTTATACCGGGGTGTCGCATCCTGATGAAGTAGCCAAAGAAACTCATCAACCAACCCATCAAGTGATGAGCTTAGATGAATGGGAGTTTTAAGGTGAAATTTGCTAAAATTGTTTATGGTGGTAGTGTTAGTTGCTGGTTAAGTGCAATTGGCATTGCCTTTTTAATTACCCTTGGTTTATCAGGCATGTGGATAACGACCAATCAGTTATCCTTTTCACCAACCATCCAACACCAGGAATATTGGCGCTTGGTTCGGTATTTATTAACGCCGGGTCAACGACTAGCATTTCAGGAGCTGGCCTTATCATCGCGGGCCAACCATCACTTCACCGAGGTTAAGTTTATGGTGCAAGGGGGGCTGTTGATTTGGATAATTAGTTTGATTACTAGTTGGTGGGTGTGGTACCAATTAAAAACCGTGGACAGTTATGGCAACTATCCACGGTGTTAAAATTCAGTTTAATGGGGTGGTTAATTTTAATCGTCATGATTAGTATTGACTTTGGTGATTGGTTTTTACAATTACATCAAGTCGTTTTTACCAATCATGACTGGATTTTTAGTCCCCGAGCGGATCAAATCATTAACCTATTACCAGTTAAATTCTTTTTACGGTTTACGTTAATTTGGGGTGGTATTACTAGTTTGTTGATTGGGAGTTTAATTGGATTAGCCAATCAGCAAACGAAGCAGTTATTTCGCCAACTTAGAACGCATCCAACCAATAACGGCGGGGATCAAAGAAACAACAATGATCCCAATGATAATTAATGAAAAGTGTTCTTGGACGAATGGTAAGTTACCAAAGAAATGACCACCACCACAACAAATTAAGACCCAAGTCGTACAACCAACTAAACTGTACTTAATAAAGTGGCGATATGGGAAACCAGATCCAGCCGCAGCAAAGGGAGCGAAGGTACGGATGATTGGCATGAAGCGAGCTAAGATAATTGCTGGGGCGCCATGTTTTTCAAAGAAACGTTCGGTTTTAGCTAAACTTTCTTGATCAATCAGTTTCGTAAACCAAGCGTGCTTAGAGAGTGAACGTTCAACGTTTTTTTTCCAATCCAAAAATTAAGTGAGTCACCTAAAAGACAAGCAAAGAAGAAACCAAGTGCAAAAACCCAGGGATTTAAATGATAGGCTGGATTAGCAGCTAAGGCACTGGCTGCGAATAGTAATGAGTCACCAGGTAAGAATGGTAAAATCACCGCTCCAGTTTCAATAAAGATGACCGCGAATAAAATCACATATGACCAATCACCAAAGGTAGTTACAATTTGAACAATGTGATCATCGATATGTAAAACAAAACTAATTAAAAATTGAATTAACGACATAAATATACTCCTTTATAAAATTCGATTAAATTGTACCAAGTTTATCTGAAACAGGAAAGCCAAAACTAGTTTAAAAAGTTATGAAAAAGGGTTGCATCAATCGATAGTTCTTGGTATATTAAATAAGCACTAATTGAGCGGTGATAAATCGTGACAATTTAAATTAAATTTATTGTTGACGCACTGATAGATTGGTGCTATGATAATTAAGTTGCTTCGATGAGTAAGTGATTCAAATGTTGATAAAAAGTTGTTGACGAATGGTTGATAATTTGTTATCATGAATGAGTTGCTTGTGAAAGTAAGCAACGAAATAACTTATAAAAAGTTGTTGACAAACTTCTTGATATAAGTTATCATATAAAAGTTGCCAAATGGCAA
>NZ_BBAS01000022.1 GCF_001311375.1 Limosilactobacillus equigenerosi DSM 18793 = JCM 14505 | reverse complement strand
GCAAGTACCAGCTAGCCAAACGATTAAATATGTAGGTGCCGGTGACAAGACGCCAAGCGAAAACAAGCAAACGTTTACGTTTAACGGTCATCATAATGAAGCCACGAACCAAACGACGTGGGATGAGGCAAATCATACCTTCGGTAAGGTACAAACGCCAGTGATTGATGGTTACTACGCCGATGTGGAGGAAGCTGGTGGGGTAACGGTCACGCCAGATGATCCAAACAAGGTCATTACGGTAACGTACAAGCCAGTCGGCAAGATTGTGCCAAAGGATCCAGACGGTCATGAGATTCCAGGAAATCCAGGAGTACCATACACGAATGATCCAAACGACCCAACGGGAGTCACGCCAGACGAACCAGTTCCAACAATTCCAGGCTACACACCAAACAAGACGACGGTGACGCCAAATAATCCAGGTGAAGATACGCCAGTCACGTACACGCCAATTAATAATGATGAAAAACCAGTTGCCAACCATCACGGTGATGTTCCAACTTCAAAGCCAACGAAGGCAATGGATACCTTACCGCAAACTGGTAGCGAAAACGATAATGCCTTATCAATCTTGGGCTTATCAGCAATGTCATTAATGGCGATGGTCGGATTGAAGCGCAAGAAACGAGACTAGAATTTAGTTAGTTTTAGGATCCATATCTGATTAAAAGGGATTGGAGTCATAATGATTCCAATCCTTTTGTAATAAATGTAAATAAATGGGCATTCTTAAAATATGTTTAAAAATATTAAAAAATAGTGTAAAAATAAAGAAGATATCCGTGTTGCGCTTTTAAAACGGAAATAATATGGGAGGAAATTAAAATTAATAGGGTATGAGAAAAGTAATGATTATTTTCGGGACACGACCTGAAGCAATTAAAATGATTCCGATTATTAAGGAACTTAACCAGCAAGCGGGTTTACAATCAATTATTGTGACGACTGGTCAACATCGTGAACTTGTTAAGCAGATGTTAGCTAAATTTTCGATTGAATCTGACATTGACTTAGACATTATGGCGCCCCAACAAACGCTGACTGATATAACGACTAGGACTTTACAGCGACTGGAACCAGTGATTAAAGAGATTCACCCGGACATAGTTCTAGTCCATGGTGACACTACAACTACGATGGCAGCTAGTTTAGCCGCTTATTATCAACAAATTCCAGTTGGTCACGTGGAAGCTGGATTACGAACGGGAGACAAATACAGCCCTTATCCAGAAGAATTAAATCGGGTGATTGCTGATGCTATTAGTGATTTGTATTTTGCGCCAACTGAATTGTCACAACAAAATTTATTGCGTGAACATCACCAGGAAAATCATATTTACGTAACTGGGAATACGGCCATTGACATGATGAAGTATACATTGACCAAAAATTGGTCACATGAGGTATTTAATCAATTGCCGGCGGATAAAAAAACTGATTTTATTGACGATGCATCGGCGTGAAAATTGGGGTTCAAAGATGGCCAAGGTATTTGCGGCGATGAACCAATTTGTTAATGAACATGAGGAGGTAGCCGTTGTTTTTCCAGTCCATCCGAATCCAATTGTCCAAAAATTAGCTCATCAGTATTTTGATGATAATGATCGGGTGCAACTAATTAAGCCCTTGGATGTGATTGATTTTCATAATTTGGCGGCACGAAGTTGGGTTGTGTTAACTGATTCTGGGGGAATTCAAGAGGAAGCGCCGGCCTTAAAGAAACCGGTGTTAGTTCTGAGAGAAAGTACTGAGCGACCAGAAGGAGTTACGGCAGGAGTGTTACGATTAGTCGGTACTAATCCGGACGTGATTAAAACGATGTTGAATCATTTGTTGCATGACGAAGTAACCTACCAATCATTTTTAACAAATCAAAATCCATACGGTGATGGTCAAGCAGCGCAACGTATTGTGAAAATTATTGCTCAGTGGTTATTGAAAGAAGGTGATACAGATTGCGCAAGTAATTATTAGTTTGTCCATGGTTGGGGTGATTATTTATTTAATATGGTTAGGCTTGTTAATTGTGTTTGGTCAATCGCGGTATGCCCAGGTAGTGACAGAATTTGATTCAAAATATCAATTATGGATTCTTGTACCAGCGTTAAATGAAGCCCCGGTGATTTTAGCCACAATTCAACGTTTTTTGGTCGAAACTAAGACCTTACCAATGATTAAAATGTTAATTATTGATGATGGATCAAGTGATCAAACGTTCTCAATTGTGAACGATTTTATTTGTGATAATCGAATAAGCAAAGTTTTTTTGTACGCACCGTGAATTTCCAAATGCCCAAACTGGGAAAGGTGATGCTTTAAATTGGGGTTACCAGGTTTTGCTTAATCAGTACGCAACTGATCAACAACACTTAATAGTTGGCGTATTAGATGCTGATGCCTATTTAACCCAAGCAGGTTATCAACGGGTGTTAAATCAATTTACTGAAAATCCACAATTGGGGTTGTTACAAAGTGCGGTCAAAATTGTTAATCCTGATAATTGGCTCCAACGGTTGCAAGATATTGAATTTTTAGTGGTTAATAATTGGATTCAAAATTTACGTAATCGTCTTGGGAATGCAGCTGCATCCGGAAATGGGCAATTTGTTCGCGCAGCTTTAGTAATGGGTCATCATCCGTGGGGGAATGCGCTCCTGGAGGATTTTGAATTTAGTACCCGGTTTTTATTGCAGAAAATTGCTACGAAATATGATGGCGATATTTGGGTCTACCAGGAGGCAATTGCTAAGGTGAGACCATTTATTCGGCAACGAACTCGGTGGGCTCAAGGAGGTTTGGATTGTTTAGCTGGATATTGGCCGGCAATTATTAAAAGCAAATGCTTAACTAAACGAGCTAAGAGTGAAATGACCTTTTACATGTTATTGCCATTTATCACGGTTATTACGGGGTTAGCTAACATCTTAGTGCTTGGTTATGTTTTGGTTAATTTAAAAATTATGTGGCCAGTGTTGGTTATTTTAATAGTGATCAATGTGTTGGTAAATGGTTACTTAGGATTTGCATATTTGCAACGATTACCTGAGCAACAGCCTAGTCGGATAATTAGTAATCTGATTAATTTGTCATTTTATAATTACTTACTATATCCAGTGACAGTCCTAGCTTTTTATAAAAAATTACGCGGGCAGTCACGATGGGAAAAAAACGGATCATGGTAATTAAGTAACAAAAACTTGGAGGAAATTTTATGAATAAGAAGTTAGTTTCATTATTGGGAGTTTCAGCAGGATTACTTGCAGGCTTAGCGTTACAAACTAACGTTGCTTCTGCAGATGTTTATCAAGCATCAGCGGCAGTTAATAATGTGGCGTTAGTTGCTCAAACGGCCCCTGTTGCCGGTACAGCAGCAACAGCAGGTACAGCAGCAACAGCAGGTACAGCAGGCACGGCAGCAACAGCAGGCACGGCAGCAACAGCAGGCACGGCAGCAACAGCAGGTACAGCAGCAACGGCAGGCACGGCAGCAACAGCGGGTACGGCAGCGACAGCCGGTACATCCAGCACGACTACTAAAACCCACCATCAAACTAGTTGCTATGTTTGGGTACAAGTAACTTATATTCGAGTAATCCCAGTTTACTATTACTCATATAGTTTAAGTTACCGTTACTTAAACAACTGGATGTTTAATAGTTGTTACTGGATGTTCTAATCCTTATTTATAAATTAAAGGGTTTGCTATCTGAATTTTAAGATGGCAAACCCTTTTTGTAATTATTTAAATTTTTCACTGAGATAGTGGTTTAAAGCATGATCTTTCATTTCAAGATATTGTTGAAAAACGGTAACGGGGATTTGTGATGTATTACGATTAGAAATGGTTAGCAATGAAGAAAAATTTTGGTATTCTTCGAAAAATGAAACATTAAATTCGAGGCGTTGATTAATTGGAAGAATCAGTACAAGGCCACTATGGGGCGTAATGTATTGATTAAAATCAAACCGATTGTCAATTTGTTGGACCTGGATGATATTGATAGTTGTTGGTTAAAAGGTATCCTTAAGAGTTTGCATTAGGGATTTATTAATTCCACAAACAATCACGTTCAAGCGGAATTGATAATTTGATAGGAAGGTACTTTGGAGTTTGTTGGTAAAATCAGTAACTAAAAATGAATCAAGTCCGTCATGTAAACTGGTTTGTAAAGTCTTAGAGAAACGATATTTTAGCTGTGGATTAAGTTTCAACAACATACTTTGGGCAATTTCGGTTTGGGGAGCCGTAATGTAATGACAACGGGTAATGAAAGTTCGTTTGAAGATATAGGTGACAATTTCTTGAATTACGTCTTCATTAAGGACTTTTTCGGATGACTTAAGCAAATCTTGATACAAATGATGGTATTCCGGATTTTTCAAAATAGCAGGATATACATCTGGAGTGAAGTTAATGGTGGAGGCCGTTAAAAAAAATGAATTTAAAGTATTGATAGCCTGATTTTGATAATGAATTGTGGATGTTGAGTGACGTGAAATAGTCATCAATAAAGTTTTTCACTTGTTGGTCAAATAATGGTGTTTTGAATCGGTTCAACTTAGCAACTAAATGCAAATTGTCATCAAATTTAGATCGATTAACCCCTAGTGAGATTAACTCCAGTAAAAAAATATTATCGATGTTAACAATCACGTTGTCAGAATTGAAGTGCTTGGTGATTAAAGTTCGTAATATTTGCCGCTTAGTATCAGTGATTGGATGAATTTTAAATCCATATTTAACATTTAAAAGGGCAATCAGGAGGCGTTTGTTTAATTCATCACCAGTGACCGTATTGTGATTAAGTTTCAAATGGTATTCCTTGAGTGCCTTGTTAGCAAGGCGACGAGCCCCGTAAATTGATGAGGTTGAGCGGGCAAGGGTAAAGCTGACATTAATGATTGAGGTGTTTTCGTCATTGTTGTTTAAGGCAAATGATAAATACTTGAGGAGTAATGATTGCTGGTATGTTTCGGAATTATATTGAATGATGCCGGCGGTGTTATTTAAATAGTAATGGCCATTGGTATTTTTAATGCTAATTCAGAGTGATGAATTAATTCGATGATTGTTCGTTTACAAAAGGAAAGATTAAAGCCTAAGACCTTGCTGATTGCTTCGACCGTAATCCCTGGAGTGGTGAAAATAGTTCCGACAATGGAAAGCTTTTTATTAATAATAGGTTCAATAAAGTTATTAATCATCTTGTGGCTCCTTCTAAGACGTTATTAAGTTAAATTGCTATTAATATATCCTAGCGAGATTATTGTTATTTAAATTACAGTTTTTTTGAGAATGTTTAAATTTTTTTGTAACAAAGTCTACCGATAAATATTTAAAATAATCATTAAATAGCAACTTAAATAAAGGAAGGTAGACGAATGAGAGCTGACGAATTACATGTCTTAAATAACGGTGGAAAACCAATTTCAGTTCGGCGTCGTAAATTGGGAACTAGTTATGTTTTAACAGTGCCGTCGGCGGTCGAAATGTTAGTTGAAGTAGCCGATGAGTATCGATTAGAAATCCTTGAAGATGGTAGTTTATACTATTCGCCACTTAAACCAACCGATTTACAAGAGCATTAATTGACAATCATTATTTAAATAAAGGAGATGACCATGTTTTCACGGAATAATTTAAAGCAATATCAAAAGTATGCTAATCACCAGCAACGGTGGGCGTTAAGAAAGTACTCCTTTGGCGTTGCATCGGTGATGGTGGGGATGACGCTTGGATTATTAGGCGGGACGCAAGTTGCGGCTGCTGATCAGGAGCAACCAGGTCCGGTAGCTATGCTTAATGATAGTCCCTCAACTGTTGATAAGCAAACGGTACCAATGGGCACGGCAAGCAACCCCACCAATTCAATTCCTGATAATGTTCCAGTGACCACAAATGATGAATTGGTTACTGATCACCCAACGGTTAAAGCGCGGATGATGGTATCGTTGGTTGATGATATAACTTCCCAAACGATAAGTACGGTTAATTTAGCTGGGCAACCGGGGTCGACCATTGATTTTACCATTGCGGAAGATCAGATTACGAAGTATACGCAAGCTGGTTATGAGGTGGTTAAGCATGATTTACCAACTGGACGGACAAATTATGATTCGATTGATGATTCAAAGATTGTTAGCCAAGCCTATACGGTTCACTTAACGCATGGAACGGTGACCATTGACGTTGATAATCCCCAATTACCGGGGACTCCAATTAATCCCCAAGATCCAGCCAGCCCTATTTATACGGAGGAACAAGCTAATGTTGATGCTGACTATTTACTGTTAGTCAAATATCGGGGAGCAAGTAAAAATCCGCCAACTATCCTGCAAAATAGTCGTTGGACACGGTCGGTTATGATTGATAAAGTGACGGGAAAAACACTATCAACTACACCATGGATAACACCTGATAGTTACAATACAGTTAAAACGCCAATAGTACCCGGTTACTATGCTGATCAAGCGCAGGTGGTTGAAAACTTAATCCCAGAAAACCAAACTTATACAGTTAATTATCAGCCGGTTGGGAAGATGATTATTCAGGATGCAGCTGGACATCGTTTCCCTAATCAGCCTGATGTGGTGTATGCAAATGATCCGTTAGATGCAACCAAGGTACTAGCTAATCAACCGGTGCCAGTCATTATAGGATACACTCCTGCTATAACAGTAGTTACACCTATTCAACCAGGTGAAGATACAATCGTAACTTATACACCACGATTAGTTGCAGATGAAGTTCATACTAGTCAAACGATTCGTTATGTAGGGGCCGGAAAGGTAACACCTCAACCAGACGTTCAATTATTCACGTTTGTGGGGCAACGAAATGAATTAACTGGTGAGACAACGTGGGAAGTAGATGATCATACATTTGGAAAAGTCACAACACCGGTAATTATTGGATATTATGCTGATTTGGCAGTGGCAGGTGGCGAAACGGTGACTCCAGCTGATTCGCAACGAGATATTACGGTTACGTATACTCCGGTTGGATGATGGTCCCTCGTGATGAATACGGGCATGAAATTCCAGAATGTCCAGGAATGCCATATGAAAATGATCCTGACGATCCAACGAAAGTTTTAACTATGCAGTTAGTTCCAATGATTCCAGGGTATACAGCAACGGTTAAGACAGTGACCCCTGATCATCCTGGTAAAGATACCATAGTTACGTATGTTAAGCAGGTAACTTTAGGACCAAATGAACCAGGAACTGATGCTGAATCACAGGTAACGCCGGAAGAAACACCAGAGTCGATGCCCAAAGAAAAGCCATCGGAGCCGGAAGCATCAACTCCATCCCTTGAAATTCCGAAAGTAGATGCTGAACCGCAGGTGATTCCGGAAGAAACACCAGGAGCAACACCACAGTCGATGCCTGAAGTAAAGCCATCGGAACCGGAATCACCAACTCCATCTCCTGAAACTCCGAAAGCAGATGCTGAACCACAGGTAATGCCGGAAGAAACACCAGAGTCGACGCCTGAATCAAGACCATCGGAACCGGAATCACCAACACCATCCCCTGAAACTCCGAAAGTAGATGCTGAACCGCAGGTGATGCCGGAAGAAACACCAGGGGCAACGCCACAGTCGACGCCTGAAGTAAAGCCATCGAATCCGGAATTATCAACTCCATCCCCTGAAACTCCGAAAGCAGATACTGAACCACAGGTAATACCAAATGACTCAACGGAGAAGATTCAGGTTATAGAACGTTCGAATGGAAATGATAAATCACAGAAAAAGATACAAGCAAGAATGAAAAATCACGCATTTAATAAATCAATGCAGGGCAAGGATTTACCACAAACGGGAAATGAAATACCTAACCACCTAATAGGGTTAGGGTTATTAACAGTTTCATTAATGATGTTTGGTTTTAAACGTAAAAAGCAAAATTAGACTAATTAAATAGCAAAAGTCCAACCAAACTATGAACGTTAGTTTGGTTGGACTTTTTGAGATTGAATTTAGTGAATCTGAGTCGCTAAATCAAGCGCTTGAAACTGTTTTACTAAGGCTTGTAATTCAGGAGTGATTGTTGCTTGGGGGTTAAGCGCTAAGAAATATTTGAGTTGGACTTTGGTTGCATCCAATGGGATTAGGTTTAATGGTGTTGGGGGAAGCCGTTTTAAAATGCTAGCTGCTGACACTGTTAATCCCATGCCGTGGACAGCTAAATTCGTGGCCGTAATAATATTGTTAGTTGTTAAAACGATGTTAGGAACGATTTTATAGGCTTGTAAGAGACTGTTGATTTGTTGGCGAATGGCGGATTCGCTCGTGGTTAAAATTAGCGGTGCTTGGAATAATTGTTTTAAATCAACGGTCGTTGGATCCAAGATAAAGTGATTAGGTTGGAAAAATTCACTGGTTGATGGAATAACCAAATAGTAATTTTCTTGACCATTGGGATAAATCGTTAATTGTTGGTTTAAAGTTGCCGGGGTTTGACCGAGGTAGACATCGATTTGGTGACTTAATAACCGGGCTTCGCTTTCCCGTGGCGTTCCTTCGATTAATTGAATTTTAATATTGGAGTTAGCTGTAAAAATGGTGGGAGTAATTTGGGTAATAAGAAACTCCCTAAGGATGACCAAATGCCAATCCGAATCACCGCTTGATCACTAGTTAAGCGGGTTAATTGATCGTTAAAAGTTAATTGTTCGTGTTGTAATTTTTCTAAGTGTTGAATATACATTTCTCCCGCCGGCGTTAATTGGAAGGGGATGTGATCACGATTTAAAACCGGGGTCTTAAGGTCTTGTTCAACTTGTTTAACGACCTTGGTTAAATACGGTTGAGAAACATACAGGCGCGGGCGGCGTGGGTGAAATTACTATATTTCAACAGGGCTTGGAAATAATTAAGTAGAGTAGCGGGGTCTTTCATGAGGTTCCTCCATAACTGATTGGTTATATGAATATGATAAAACAAGTATTTAACGATTGAAAACTATTTTTATATAATTAAGTTAAATTATTCACAAAGTTTTTTTGCAAGGAGGATGACTGATGAAAGCAGGAAGTTATCAAGTTAAAGCCAAAGGTCATGGGAGTTCGTTTATGCCCATGATGGTAACGATTGAAGACGATCGAATTACTAAGATTGAAGTTGATTCATCGGGTGAAACGCGCGGGGTGGCGGATGAAGTCTTTAAGCGGCTGCCAGCCCAAATTGTGACTGGTCAAACGTTAAATGTTGATGCGGTGGCTGGGGCAACCATTTCGAGCCATGGGGTCATCGATGGGGTCAAGCAAGCGATTACGGCAGCCGGCGGGGATCCAATTGAATGGCAACAGCGTCCTTCCTTAGCGGCCCAACGTGGTGAAGATGAAGTAATGACGGCGGATGTGGTAGTTGTTGGGGCTGGTGGAGCTGGTTTGTCCGCTGCCGTTAAAGCCACGGAAGCTGGGCGCAAAGTCGTTGTACTAGAAAAGTTCCCACAGATTGGTGGGAATACGACGCGAGCTGGGGGACCATTAAATGCCGCCGATCCCGATTGGCAATTCCAATTTAAGGATTTACCAGGGGAAAAAGAAACGTTGCAAGAATTAGTTGACCTTGATCCACAAACCATTGCGCCTGAATATCGGGATGATTTTATGATGTTACGAGGACAATTAATCTCATACTTAGCCAGCGGTGGTAATTACTTGTTTGATTCGGCCTTGCTCCATGAAATCCAAACTTACCTGGGTGGAAAACGGACCGATTTAAACGGGCACACGATTTATGGGAAGTACCCATTAGTGCACACGTTAGTTACCCGTGCCTTAGAATCGGTAAAATGGCTAGCGGATCTTGGAGTTGAATTTGATCAAAGTGAGGTGACGGAACCAGTTGGTGGTCTCTGGCGTCGCGGACATAAGCCCGTTGAACCAATGGGATATGCTTTCATTCATGTGCTCGGGGATTGGTTAGCTGACCATCAAGTGGCGGTTCGAACGGAAACGACGGTTGATCAATTATTAATGGCCGATGGTCAGGTTGTTGGAGTACATGCGACGAAAGCGGATGGTTCGCAATTAACTGTGCACGCCAAGGCGGTGGTTTTAACAGCTGGTGGCTTTGGTGCCAACACGAAGATGGTGCAACAATATAATACTTATTGGGAACATATTGATGACGATATTGCGACGACGAACTCACCATCGATTACTGGTGATGGTATTCGCCTGGGCCAAAGCGCTGGAGCAGCCTTAACTGGAATGGGCTTCATTCAATTAATGCCCGTTTCTGATCCGGAAACTGGGGAATTGTTCACAGGGCTGCAAACGCCACCGGCCAACTTCATTATGGTGAACCAACAAGGAAAACGGTTCGTCAATGAATTTGCGGAACGTGATACGTTAGCCAAGGCGGCGATTGCTAACGGCGGCTTGTTCTACTTAATTGCCGATGACAAAATTAAGGAAACTGCCTACAACACGACGCAAGCCTCAATTGATGCTCAAGTGGCGGCTGGCACGTTATACAAAGCGGATACCTTAGCTGACTTAGCGACGCAGTTAGAGATGGATCCAGCCGTCTTAACGGATACGATTGCCAAGTACAATTCCTATGTTGACCAACGGCATGACCCTGAATTTAACAAGAGTGTCTTTGGTTTGAAAGTTGAACAGGCGCCATTCTATGCCACGCCACGAAAACCGGCCATTCACCACACGATGGGGGGCTTAGTGATTGATGAACAGGCTCATGTTTTGAATGAACAAGGCCAAATCATTGCCGGCCTTTACTCAGCGGGGGAAAATGCTGGTGGTCTGCACGCTGGTAACCGGTTAGGCGGCAACTCCTTATCAGACATCTTTACCTTTGGGCGGATTGCGGCGGAAACGATTGAACAAGATTACTTTAGCCAAGTTGATACAAACGCGGGGGCTTCAAAATAAATAAAATGGATCATGCCGAATTATTGGCATGATCCATTTTTTTTACTATGATTAATAATTAATGCCGGCTACTCCGGTGACTTGAGCTACCGCTGATTTTATGGACTTTGGTTTTGAATTTTGGTGTATCACTAGGAACGAATTTAAAATGTTTCATTTTGCCACGATAGGGTTGGCCAGTTAATTTGGCGTTCGTCCAGGCGCGCATCGCTTTGGTCATATTGTCAATGTCGGTTAAGTGGGCGGGGGCTTCGACTTTGGCGGTGCGTTTAATGTCATCTTGGAGCCGGAAAATCAGTTGATTATGATAGGTTAATAATGCTTGCGTGAGCGGTTCATTGCGATAGGAATTAAAGAGTTGTTGGATTAATTCTAGCGCTTGGGTGACGGATGTTGGTTGGACGTAGCGTTCATCGTGGTTGGACATGTTGAATACCTCAAATTTATTTTGACTTTTGTTGACTTTTATTGACAATTCTAGAATCAGTTGTTATATTAATAATAGTTTTTAGCACTTGAACTTGACGAGTGCTAAAAAGGAAGTGATGAGATTGTTAACGAAACGTCAAGAACTAATTCTGCAATTGATTGTGCGCCAATATACTACCACAGGACGCCCGGTAGGTTCAAAGGACTTAGCCGAACAATTGCCAGTGAAAGCCAGCTCAGCGACGGTCCGTAACGAAATGGCGACCTTGGAACAAGCAGGTACTTGATGAAGCAACATTCATCATCGGGACGGATTCCAGCCAAGTTAGGCTATCGCTACTATGTTGATCATTTGTTGGATCCGCAAGCCGTTTCCGCCAATGATCTAAGTTTGATCCAGCACTCCCTCGGCAGTCGCTTTCAACAGATTGATGAAGTGATTTCACAATCCGCGACGATGCTATCAAATCTAACTTCGTATACTGCCTTTTCAATTCGGTCAGACCAACGGGAACAACATTTAAGTGGTTTCCGGATGGTCCCAATGGGTGATCATCAAGTGGTAGCGATTTTAGTTACGGATGGCGGTGATGTTGAAAGTCAGACGTATCATTTACCGGTCGATTTAGATACCGAAGCGCTCGAAGCCGTGATTCGCTTGATTAACGATCAATTAAAAGGATTGCCATTAGGGCAAGTGATGCAACGATTGCAAACGGATATTCCAATGCAAGTTGCTAATTACTTGAGTCAACCAGAAGGCTTTTTAGAATTATTTGATCATATTCTTGGTCAAGCGGCCCGCGAACGTTACTTTGTAGGGGGACGGACGAATTTATTTGGCTTTGCCGATGAATATAGTTCTGAACAACTCCAAGCGGTATATCAATTGATGGATAAAAATGACCAAATGGCCGCCATTTTAGACCAACCAATGACGAACGAGCAGTCAACAGCAGTTCAAGTTCGAATTGGGAATGAAATTGCTGATAATCAAGCTTTGGCCCAGTCCAGTTTGATTACGGCGAAGTATCAAGTTCCTGGTTATGGGGAAGGTTTAATTGCGGTATTAGGTCCGACTCGGATGTCATATTCACGGACAATTGGGTTGGTTGATGCGTTTAGAAACGAACTGGCGCGGCGCTTATTGGATCAATATCACCACTACCAAGAGTAAGAGGAGGCACGAATGGCAAAGGAAGAAACAGCAAACGTTGCTGAAGAAGCAACGGAAGAAGTTGAAGCTACGCAAGCCACGGATGAACAAGCAACAACGGAAGCTGATGACCAATTAGCAACGTTAAATCAACAAATTACGGATTTACAAGCTCAATTAGCGACGGCCGAAGATCAAGCTTTGCGCGCCCAAGCAGAAATCCAAAACATGACGAAGCGGACGAAAAAGGAACAAGCCCAATTACTAAAGTATGAAGGGCAATCCTTAGCAAAGTCATTATTACCAGTCTTGGATAACTTGAAGCGCGCCTTATCAATTGAGGTTACGGATGAACATGGTGAACAATTGAAGAAGGGGATTCAAATGGTCCACGATCAATTAGTTAGTTCGTTGAAGGAACACCATGTTGAAGAAGTGGATGCCTTAGGCAAGAGCTTTGATCCAAATACGCAACAAGCCGTTCAAACGGTGCCGGTTGAAGATGGGCAAGAACCGGAAACGGTCGTTGAAGTCTTGCAAGCTGGTTATACGTTGCACGATCGGGTCTTGCGCCCTGCGATGGTTGTGGTGGCACAATAGTAACAGTATGCGAGCCCGTCTAGAAACTCCGGTGGCTAAGCTTGTAATCGCAACGGCACTCGGCTACGAGGGTCGGCAGTGATTTCAGCTTAGCACGAGGAAACTTAGGGCGAGCATCATTACATGTGTGATTAGAACCTATTCGATTCACAACCGCAGTTACGTTTCGCCTAAATTTACTCCGGCGTTACGTACGATTAATTAACTAATAAATAAATTTTTGAAAGAGGTAAAGATAATTATGGCAAGTAACAAAATTATCGGGATTGACTTAGGGACGACGAACTCCGCCGTTGCAGTCATGGAAGGTAACGAACCAAAGATTATTACGAACCCAGAAGGTGGTCGGACGACGCCATCGGTAGTTTCATTTAAGAATGGTGAAATCCAAGTGGGGGAAGTTGCTAAGCGGCAAGCAATTACGAACCCAAACACGATTAAGTCAATCAAGTCCCACATGGGTGAAGAAGGCTACACGGTTGAAATTGAAGCAAGGAATACACGCCACAACAAATTTCAGCCATGATCTTACAATACATCAAGAAGTACGCTGAAGATTACATTGGTGATACGGTTTCTGAAGCCGTTATCACGGTGCCAGCTTACTTTAACGATGCCCAACGGCAAGCCACGAAGGATGCTGGTAAGATTGCCGGACTTGATGTTAAGCGGATTATCAACGAACCAACGGCTTCTTCATTAGCTTACGGTTTGAACAAGCAAGACAAGGACGAAAAGATCTTAGTTTACGACCTTGGTGGTGGGACGTTTGACGTTTCCATTCTTGAACTTGGTGATGGGGTCTTTGAAGTGCTCTCCACGAACGGGGACACGCACCTTGGTGGGGACGACTTTGACCAAAAGATTATCGATTGGTTAGTCGCTGACTTTAAGGCAGAAAACGGGATTGACTTATCACAAGATAAGATGGCCTTACAACGGTTGAAGGACGCTGCTGAAAAGGCAAAGAAGGATGTTTCTGGGGTACAAGAAGCACAAATCAGCTTACCATTCATCACGTCTGGTGAAAATGGTCCATTGCACTTAGAAACAACGTTAACGCGGGCTAAGTTCAACCAATTAACGAACGACTTAGTTGAACGGACGAAGCAACCAGTGCTTAACGCTATGAAGGATGCTGGTCTTTCATTTAACGAAATCGATGAAGTCATCCTTAACGGTGGTTCAACGCGGATTCCAGCCGTGCAAGAAATGGTTAAGGAATTAACTGGGAAGGAACCTAACCACTCCATCAACCCTGATGAAGCCGTTGCACTTGGGGCTGCTGTACAAGGTGGGGTCTTAACTGGTGACGTTAAGGATGTGGTCTTACTTGACGTAACGCCACTTTCCCTCGGGATTGAAACGATGGGTGGTGTGTTCACGAAGTTAATTGATCGGAACACGACGATTCCAACATCGAAGTCACAAGTCTTCTCAACGGCAGCTGATAACCAACCAGCTGTTGATATCCACGTCTTACAAGGTGAACGTCCAATGGCGGCCGACAACAAGACGCTTGGAAACTTCCAATTAACGGATATTCCACCTGCACCTCGTGGGGTTCCTCAAATCAAGGTGACGTTTGACATTGACCGGAACGGGATTGTTAATGTTTCGGCTGAAGATCAAGGAACGCACAAGAAGCAAAACATTACCATCAAGTCTAACTCTGGTTTGACGGATGAAGAAATTGAACAAATGAAGAAGGATGCCGAAGCTAACGCTGAAGCCGATGCAAAGCGGAAGGAAGAAGCTGACCTTCGGAATGAAGTTGACCAATTACTCTTCCAAACGGACAAGGTCTTAGATGAAATGAAGGACAAGGTTGACGAAGCCGACGTGAAGAAGGCCCAAGATGCTAAGGATGCTTTGAAGAAGGCTCAAGATGACAACGACCTTGATGCAATGAAGGAAAAGAAGGATGAATTGAACAAGATTGTGCAAGATTTATCCGTTAAGCTTTACCAACAAGCGCAACAAGCCCAAGGTCAAGCTGATGGGGCAGCCAACCAAGGTGATGCCAACAACGGTGACAACAACACGGTTGATGGTGACTTTGAAGAAGTTGACCCTAACAAGTAATTAAGTAAATCACAAAAAGGCTGAGTTAAATCCCAGCCTTTTTGTCTAGAGGAGTAATAATGGCACAACAAGATTATTATGAAACGCTCGGCGTAAGTCGCGATGCGTCAGATAAAGAAATTAAACGGGCTTTTCGGAAGTTAGCTGCCAAGTATCACCCGGATGTTAATCGATCAGAAGGGGCCGAAGAAAAGTTTAAGGAAATTAACGAAGCTTATGAAACGTTAAGTGATCCTCAAAAGAAGGCCAACTATGATCAATATGGTTCCGCTGAAGGTCCACAAGGCTTTGGTGGCTTCGGTGGCCAAGGTGGTTTTGGCGGTGCCCAAGGTGGATATTCGGATTTTGCTGATATTTTTGGTGACTTGTTCGGTGGTGGTCGCGCGCGGCGGGACCCAATGGCGCCACAAGCCGGAAAAGATTTACAATACACCATGACGATTGACTTTATGGATGCGATTTTTGGGAAGGAAACGCAAATTAAGTACAATCGGGATACGGCCTGTGACGTTTGTCACGGGGATGGGACCAAGCCTGGTAAGTCCGCGCATACGTGTGCCCAATGTGGTGGATCCGGATTTGTGATTACGCAACAACGGACGATGATGGGCATGATGCAATCGCAACAAATTTGTCCAACTTGTCATGGGACAGGGAAAGAAATCAATCCAGCCGACCGGTGTGATAAGTGTCATGGTGAAGGCCACGTCCAAGAACGCCATGAAGTTAAGGTCAAGATTCCAGCTGGGGTTGATGATGGTCAACAAATGCGCTTGCAAGGCCAAGGTGAAGTTGGAAGAATGGTGGTCCTTACGGTGATCTTTACATCATCTTTAATGTGACCCCAAGTCGTGACTTTACCCGGGAAGGAACCAATATTTACGTTGATCAACCAATTTCAATTGCACAAGCGACGTTGGGTGACAAAATTAAGGTCAAGACGGTCCATGGGGAAGTTGATTTAAACATCCCCGCCGGGACGCAAGGCGAAACCAATTTCCGGTTACGTGGGAAAGGGGTTCCCGTCCTGAATGGGAATGGTAACGGGGACGAATTCGTTAAAGTTCACGTTGAAATTCCAAAGAAGCTTAACAAGCGCCAAGAAGAAGCGATGATGGCCTTTGCCCAAGCTAGTGGCGATCAAGTTGACGGGGTTAAAAACGGGTTCTGGGAAAAGTTGAAGGACGCGTTTGAAGACTAGTATGCGACGCCGTTAAAAAATTGCGTGGGCTAAGTCGTGAATCGCGTACGAGGGAATGCAATTCCATCGAAGCGATTTTAACTTAGCCATAGCAATTTTAGGCGGAGCATCATTACTAGTGTGATTCGAAGACTTATACTGAGGAAACTTAGAGCGACCCTGCGAACATCATTCTAAGCGTGTATATACCCCAAAAACGCGGAGCTAGAATTAGCCCCGCGTTTTTGCTATACTTATTACTATTAATGAACGTAGAAAGTAGGCTATTTGACATGGATTTAGCAGCAATGCAAGAACGCCAAAAGCACATTCGTAACTTCTCAATTGTCGCCCATATTGACCATGGGAAGTCTACGTTGGCGGATCGAATTTTGGAAATGACGGATACCGTAAGTAAGCGGGAAATGACGAACCAAATCCTAGATGATATGGAACTCGAACGGGAACGGGGAATCACGATTAAGTTAAACGCCGTGGCCCTGACTTATCATGCCGATGATGGTGAAGATTACATTTTCCACCTGATTGATACCCCAGGTCACGTTGACTTTTCATATGAAGTATCACGATCCTTGGCCGCCTGTGAAGGGGCGATTTTAGTCGTTGATGCCACGCAAGGGGTTGAAGCCCAAACATTAGCCAATGTTTACTTGGCGCTTGATAACGACTTGGAAATCTTACCAGTGATTAATAAAATTGATTTACCATCCGCTGACGCCGCTGGGACGAAAGCCCAAATCGAAGAAGAAATTGGGTTAGATACTGATGAGGCGGTGGATATTTCTGCTAAGAGCGGCCTTGGGGTGAAGGATGTGTTGGAAAAAAAATTGTCCAAGATATTCCGGCCCCCACTGGTGATTTAGATGCCCCCTTAAAGGCGTTGATTTTCGATTCGAAGTACGATGATTACCGCGGGGTGGTCTTGAGTGTCCGGGTGACCGAAGGGGTGGTCAAACGTGGTGATCGGATTAAGTTCATCAACAGTGGCGCCGAATATGAAGTGGCCGAAGTTGGGATTAACTCGCCAAAGCCAATTGCCCAAGATTACTTAATGGCCGGGGATGTAGGTTATATTACGGCTTCAATCAAAGATATTAAGGATGCGCGGGTTGGGGATACGATTACGATTGCTAATAACCCAGCACCCGAAGCCATCCATGGGTACCGGCAAATGCAACCAATGGTTTATGCCGGGCTTTACCCAACGGACAATGCGAAGTTTAATGACTTACGGGAAGCCTTAGAAAAGTTGCAACTAAACGATGCGGCCCTGACGTTTGAACCGGAAAGTTCCCAAGCGCTTGGTTTTGGGTTCCGGTGTGGTTTCTTAGGAATGCTGCACATGGATGTGATCCAAGAACGGCTCGAACGAGAATTTAACCTCGAATTGATTACCACCGCCCCATCAGTTACGTACCATGTGTACCAACATGATGGTGAAATGTTGAATGTCGAAAACCCAGCTGAAATGCCGGATGTAACGATGATTAAATCAATTGAAGAGCCGTTTGTAAAGGCTTCGATTATGGTTCCCAATGATTATGTAGGGGCCGTGATGGAATTATGTCAACGCAAGCGGGGGCAATTCGATACGATGGAATATTTGAGTGATACGCGGGTGAACGTGATGTACCATATTCCATTGGCGGAAATTATTTATGATTTCTTTGATCGGTTGAAGAGTAGTACGCGGGGCTATGCTTCCCTTGACTATGAAATTGATGATTACCGGCCAAGTGATTTGGTTAAGATTGATATTCTCTTAAATGGTGATCGAGTCGATGCTTGAGTTTCATCAGTCACCGCAGTTTTGCGGAACAACGCGGGCGCGAAATTGCAACGACCTTGAAGGGAATTATTCCGCGGCAAAACTTTGAAATTCCAATTCAAGCTGCAATTGGTTCGAAGATTATTGCGCGGACGAATATTAAGGCTTATCGGAAGGACGTGACGGCCCGGATTCATACGGGTGACCCTGATAGACGGGCGAAGTTGTTAGACAAGCAAAAACGGGGTAAGAAGCGGATGAAGGCCGTGGGGAAAGTTGAAGTCCCACAAGCTGCCTTTATGGCTGTCTTACAAACGGATGAAGAAACAAAAGATTAGTTATAGATAGGTTGGAACCAAAGCTACTTGACACTCCTAATGAGCTAGCCTAGCACGGACGTTAACGCTTTAAAGCGATGGCGTTCGTGGGTAGCTAGCTTCGAGGAGCGTGCTTTGGGACCATAGTTAGATAGGTTGGAACCAAAGCTAATGGTTGCCAACCTTTTTATATACTTAAAGATAATTTGCACAAAGTCGAACAATGTGAAGTAAGCACGAAAAAAACTAATAAAATTAACTAATTCATCGGTTATCTATGTGAAATCCCTACCAATTTGTGAAAAAAAGTACTATAATAAAGTTGTTCATGAAATGAGATAGATAGATCGGAGGAGAGATTTATGGACACGAGTGCAAAACAACCAAATCGTTGGTTAGTTGTGTTAGGGACCGTGTTAATTCAAATTGCCGCTGGGTCATTTTATGCCTGGGCTATTTTTAACAACGGTTTCATGATGAAAACCGGGGGACAATTACAAATTGTCAATGGTGTGAAGAAGATCATGGGTGGTTTACCAGCCGGATCAGTTAGTTTTACGTTTACGTTAGGGATGCTTTGTTTATCAACGGCAACCTTAGCCGGGATTCCATTAGCTAAGAAGTATGGTAACAAGAAGGTGAACTTAATTGCTGGGATTATCTACGGATTAGCTATCCTTGCGTTAACGTTAGTTGGTGCCGACACTTCAATCTGGTTCATGTGGCTCTTTGGTGGGGTCTTCTTAGGGGCCATGAACGGGGTGCTTTACTTAACGACATTGACGAACGCCATCAAGTGGTTCCCAGAAAAGAAAGGTTGATTTCTGGGATTTGTGTGGCTAGTTATGGTTTAGGTTCATTCATTTTCAAGTACATTGATATGTGGGTTGCTGGTGGTAATGGTGCCATTACAGCCGCTAACATTGATCGGGTCTTAACTTGGTGGGGGATTTTAGCCTTAATCTTAGCCGTTGGTGGTTCATTAATGCTTAAGGATGCTCCAGAAGCCGAAGCTACGACGACGACGGATGCAGCGGATGATAAGGATAACTTCTCACCAAAGGAAATGTTACACACGCCACAAGCTTACATGATTTTCTTCTGCTTGATGACGGCATGTATGTTCATGGGACTCTTAGGGGCCGCCGTAACGAACATGGCTGCAGCTTGGACGCAACATCCAAACGAAATCAACGTTTGGGCTGGTTCAGCCGATGCTGCCTTCTTCGTGGCCGTGGTTGCGATTGCTAACACGATTGGTCGATTTGTCATGGGTTGGTTATCTGACGTGATTGGTCGGAAACCAGTCTTCTTCATTACTTACATTGTGCAAGTAATTGTCTTATTAAGCTTAATCATGACGAAGCCTGGGACGATGAGCATGGGCTTAATGTACACGCTTGTGATGGCCTTAGCCTTCTGTTTCGGTGGGAACATTACGGTGTTGCCAACCTTCGTATCTGATTACTTTGGGATGCGTGATTCTTCACGGAACTACTCATTGATTTACCAAGGTTTCGGGATTGGGGCAATTTGTGTTGGTTTCTTGATGGCCTCAGGAAACCCATTAAACCCTGGGAAGGTCGTGCTCAGTAACGGAGCGGTTCTTTCTCAAAACTTTATGTTAATCAACTGGGTGCTCTTAGTAATGAGTATCATTTCATTAATCTTCTTTGCAATTTTAAAGAAGCCAGTTAAGCACTAAAATATAAATAATCATGAGCTAAAAAAAGC
>NZ_BBAS01000021.1 GCF_001311375.1 Limosilactobacillus equigenerosi DSM 18793 = JCM 14505 | reverse complement strand
GCGTTTTGGAAAGATTTCGTTGGCCACTAATAAGCCTTGATCGGCCATCTTTCCGATTAAATGCGTACTTTTCCCACCCGGGGCAGCACATAAATCCAGTACCGTCTCACCCGGTTGCGGATCGACAACTTCCCCCACTTGCATGGCGGATGGTTCTTGGCTATAAACCCAGCCCGTCACATGATCAAGCTTTTACCACTGACTTTACCAAAATAGCCAGTAGCAACCCCAGGAACAGGATTATCATCAGGGGATAAAGCTGCGTGTAATGGATTGACCCGATAACCAGCTTGGGCTTGCCCCGTCGTCAACGCCTCAATAAACGCTGGGCCTTCCGTCGGACCCAGTAAGTCTAAGTATTTATCAATAAATGCGGCTGGTAATTGCACAACGGCCGCCTCCTCTCATTAATTCCATCTTATCCATTTTAACGAAGAAAACCGGTCGCTTCAATAAAGCGGCCGGAGTTTTTTTAACGTGGTAAATGTAAGACACTATCGTCAAATGACTTCGTATCATGGACGTTGGTATACATCATCATTTGTGATAATTCTTGATTCATTTTGGCTACTTGGCGCATCACCCAGGAGTAGCCTCCTTTAGTAATGGCCACAAAATTGCTCGACCAACCGAAACGGCATCCGCGCCAAGGGCTAACGCTTTATAAGCATCATAACCAGTTTCAATCCCACCATCGACAAAAATGGTGATATCAGTTCCCTTGAGGGCCGCCTTAATTTCCGGTAGTAACAGCAGTGGTGGCGTCGCAAATGGTAACCGACCATGGTGATGGGAAATGACAATCCCCTTGACCCCGGCTTCGCGAGCTTTCAAGGCATCAGTTACCGATAAGACCCCTTTGGCTACAAACGGTGTCTCGCCGGCCGCTTGGACATACGTCTTTAAATCATCCACCGTCACTGGGCCAAGCGGAATGCCATCCACTACGTCATACTTCCCATTTTCACCAGGAACGTGGCAAATATCCATTCCGACCGCCAAGGCGCCCTGGGCTTTGGAATGGGCAATTTCATTCAAAATCCGATTATGATCCGCAAACGGCTTAATATTCCGAATGGTTGGGACCCCAACGGCGGCGATTTCTTCAAACGTTTCGTTTGGTTCCATCCCAACCCAATTCATCATCCCCATTTTCTTCGCGGCCCAGGCATTTTCGGTCATCGGTTTCCGACCATTTTCACCAACATGGTTTAAGTGAGAAAAAGCCGGCATGACGATTGGACTCGTAAATTCGTGACCAAAAATCGTCGTCCGTAAATCAGGTTCGACGGCATCTAACACCCGCATTTCAACTAAAATTGAATCTAAATATTGTCGAGTAATGATATTTGCATCTTCAGCTTTCCCACTCGTTACTGGGATTAATCCCTTTGGACCTGGATATTGTTCTGGCATCGATCTTTCCTCCGTTAATTACTTGGACTTAATTTTACGCAACTTAAAGTGGTATCGCAAGCAATTGTCTTGAGTTTAACTTGACTTTTTTTCCCTAAATTTGAAAGAATTGTTAATGTATGATTTAAACTAACAATGAGATAAAAATGTTATTTATTGTCTTTTTAGTGGTAGGTGCCATTTATGCGGTCATGGCTGCTACCCGCCGCCGTCGAGTAATTACCCGTGGTTTCCGACCTTTAACAACAGGGCAAAAAACCATTAATTACCTTCTATTATTAATCATGGTCTTTAGTTTTACCGGAGGCTTAATTCAAACCTTTGGTCAAAGTGGTAGTGATGAAATTGCGCACGTGAAGAAAAAAACCACTTTTCGCGCCGAAGAAACACAAAAAGCACCACGCTAAGAAGGAAGAAATGGCTGAATCTACTAGCACTGATAGCCAAACTGCTAGTGATAATACGACTAACAGCAACAATGACAACAATAGTCAAACTGATAGTAATAATAATGACTCTTCAACTAACAATGATAGTCAAACGCAAACGACTTCTAAGCTGCGGACAAATTCTAATTCAACGTGGCGGACACGTAGCTACACACCAAGTCAGAATACTTCCAAACCAGAAACGACCGTTACCAATGGCCCTAATAATTTAGCAGCTACTACAGGAAATTCACAATCCTCGAACCCTGGTATTGTAGATGAATCAACGGTAGTCGGAAACTAACCAAGTACTGAATAAATTCATCACCCTTGATCAATTAGCCCCACGCTAATTGGTCTTTTTTGATACAATTAATCATAATGATGCCACATTTACATTCATTGGAGGATTCACCATGTCAAACCAACAATTAACCATTGGCTACTATGGTAATGGGAAAAGTACTAATCGCTACCACTTGCCATTTTTAATGCGCCGGCAAGCTAAGATTAGAGTTAAAACCATTTATGCCCGGACTTTAAAAAAATGACTGGCCGCGCTGGGAAAATATCACCTACACCAATCAAGTTGATGATTTATTAACCGATACAACGATTGACGTGGTCGTCGTTACTACGCCCCCTGAAACCCACTATCAAATTGCCAAGCAAGTCTTATTAGCTGGTAAAAATGTCGTCTTAGAAAAACCATTCACGCATTCCGTGGCGGAGGCCCAAGAGTTATTTGACTTAGCTAAAGCCAAGGGATTAATGATTCAAGGCTACCAAAATCGCCGATTTGACAGTGATTTTCTAACGACCCAATCCGTGATTGAAAGTGGTAAGTTAGGTCCGTTAACCGAAGTCGAAATGCATTTTGATTACTTCCGGCCCGAAGTTCCCCTGGCCACTGATCATTACGATAAAGCTAGTTCATATGTTTATAATCATGCTTGTCACACCGTTGACCAGGTGCTTGCTTATTTTGGGCAACCAACTAGCTATCATGCTGACGTCCGCCAACTGCTAGGAACCGGACGAATGAACGATTACTTCGATCTTGATTTTTATTATCAACCGGAAACGAGTGCGATGCCAATAACCCCTGGTGGACTCAAAGTTTCCATCAAATCGAGTTACTTCCGGATTAAACCACGCCCCAGTTTTGTGGTTTATGGTCAACGCGGAATGTTCATGAAAGCTGACAAAGATCGTCAGGAAGCCGATTTAAAGAAATTCTACCTTCCTGATCATGACGACTTCGGCCTCGATCAACCCCAACATTACGGTACGCTAACTTACTATGACGACCAGGGACAATATCACGAAGAAGCCGTCCCAACGGTACCGGGTGACAACGGTCGGTTTTATGATGCGCTATATGACACCTTAATTAATCACCAACCAGTCTTAGTTACCGAAGCTCAAACGATGCAACAAATGATGATTTTAGACCGAATCACCCAGCCATTAAAATAATCAACTTGAGGTTACTATGAAGTTAAAATCATTCGCAATCAGCTTAATTATGATCGCCCTCCTCGGGGGTGGTTACTATTACTATCATCAATCACAAACGACACCATCAACCACACCGGCAAAAACAGCTGCCACTACGAAGCAAAGTGATGAACAGAAAATTACGGTGCCCTCCTCGGAGCCGGCAACGAGTTCCACGCCCGCTTCAACACCTACCGAGTCAGATAAATTAACAGCGGGCCAATTGTCGAACAATGAATTAGCCATGGTCGTCTTAATCTATGGCGCTCACCACTCCAGTAATCAAAGCCTTACGCGGACGTTAACTGCCATTAAAAATATGCATAAATTAACGGTTGGCGCCGGATCTGAGTGGACGAGCATTGCCCCCGGGAACGTTGACTCGTATGTTAGCTTCACGCGCCAGGGTAATCAAATCACAATTAGTGCCTTGAGAAACGACGCCACCATGCCGGGGCAAAATGATCACTTCGGGCCCGTAGATTTAACAACCATGATTAACTATATCAATGACCAGCACCTCGGGGACCAAGTCAAAACCTTAGCTAGTTATCCATCCCTGTAAACAATAAAGCTCGTTGCCAAATTTTAGCAGCGAGCTTTTGGTTTAATTAGAATGTTTTTCCTTCATACGGAATCGTTGGTAAATTATTGAAGTCTAAGGTCGCAATTTCATTTGGATCAGTCAAATACGTTTGGAGGGCTTGGCCAATCATTAAGTTCACTGGTTCATCCGTTAATTCTTGCACCACTACAATTGGCGTTTGGCTCCGGTAAGCGTACCCCACTTCAAAGGCCGTTCCTGAGTCCATGTTGACATGTAGATAATCATGAACCACGACTAAGGCATCCGCTTCATCAATTTGACTGGTATCCATTTTGAAAATGTAATCTGCCCACGCCGGGGTGCCTTCTTCCCCCGTCCATGATTTATCTAACCGCGGACTAAAGACTTCATCAACACTCGGATTAGCCGCAAGTGCTTGTTCTAACTTGGCGACTCGCGCAATTTGTTCGTCACTAAAAAAAATGGGCCTGCTAAGTAAATTCGCATCTTATTTCTCCTTGATGGGTTCGAAGTAGCTTGAGTTGTTGCTATTGTAGCGAACCATCATGGCACTGACAAGGTAATTCGGAAAAATTTCAAGGTTTTGGGTTTGTGATTAGTTAAATTAATTAATCGTCTTCAACAAGGCACTAACTTGAAATTATCTTTCAGGTTAGTGCCTTGTTTAATTTATAAGCCTAAGTCAGCGAACAGATCCAATTGATTTGAATCCGGTAAACTATCCAACACCCGGTTCTCGGTCATAAACTCGATTAATGTATTCGAAACCTTCCCGCGTTCTTTAAGATCTTCTTTCGACAAGAATTCTCGTTCTTCGCGGGCGGCCACGATTTGCTTGGCCACGCTAATCCCAAGCCCTGGAATTGCCCGGAATGGCGCAATCAAAGTATCACCGTTTTCCATTAACCAATCCGTCGCATCGGATTTTTCTAAATCAACCATCTTAAACTTGAAGCCCCGTTCAAGCATTTCATTGGCTAATTCTAAAATCGTTAGCAAACTCTTTTCCTTCGCTGAGGCATCGTTGCCCTTACTGGTAATGTCATGCATTGCTTGCTTGACGGCTTCTTTGCCCCGGCTCATCGCGACGATATCAAAATCATCCGCCCGTACGGAGAAGTAAGCCGCATAGTAAACTAATGGGAAGTACGTCTTGAAGTAAGCAATCCGTAACGCCATTAAGACGTACGCCGCCGCGTGGGCCCGCGGGAACATGTACTTAATCTTCAAACAAGAATCTAAGTACCATTGGGGCACCCCGACCCGCAGCATTTCCGCTTGCCAGTCTTCCGGAATTCCCTTCCCTTTCCGAACGTGTTCCATCACTTGGAAGGAGGTTTCGGAATCCAGCCCGTAGTGAATCAAGTCGGTCATGATGTTATCCCGACATCCAATCACGTTGGCAATTGTCGCCGTCCCATTCTTGATTAATTCTTGGGCGTTTTCCAACCACACCCCGGTCCCGTGGGATAACCCGGAAATTTGCAGTAATTCCGAGTAATTAGATGGGTGCGTATCTTCTAACATCCCGCGGACAAAGCGGGTCCCAAATTCTGGAATCCCGAGCGTCCCGGTTTTACTGTTAATTTGTTCTTCGGTCACTCCGAGAATTTCGGGACTTGAGAACAAACTCATCACTCCCGGATCATCCATCGGAATCGTTTGCGGATCAATTCCGGATAAATCTTGGAGTGCCCGAATCATAGTCGGGTCATCATGCCCCAAAATATCCATCTTCAAAATGTTATCGTGAATCGAGTGGAAATCGAAGTGGGTCGTTTCCCAGGCCGCCGTTTGATCATCGGCCGGGTATTGCACCGGAGTAAAGTCAAAAATTTCCTTATCATCCGGCACAATCAAAATCCCGGCCGGGTGTTGCCCAGTTGTCCGCTTCACCCCGGTGGCCCCCTTGGCTAACCGGTCCTCTTCCGCTTTTCTAAACTGAATTTCATGATCCCGTTCGTAACCTTTAACGTATCCATACGCCGTCTTATCAGCGACGGTCGCAATCGTGCCGGCCCGGTACACATTATTTTCCCCGAACATGACCTTCATATAGTTGTGCGCAATTGGTTGGTAGTCCCCAGAGAAGTTCAAATCGATATCTGGCACCTTATTCCCACTAAAGCCTAGGAACGTTTGGAACGGAATATCATGCCCGTCCCCAATCATTAACGTCCCACACTTTGGACATGCTTTATCTGGCAAGTCAAAGCCCGAACTATATTCCCCCTTCGTATAGAAGTGCGAATATTGACAATTAGGACACCGATAATGTGGTGGCAGCGGGTTAACTTCGGTAATTCCGGTAAAGGTGGCCACCACACTCGAACCAACCGACCCCCGCGAACCAACTAAGTACCCATCCTTATTAGATTTCGCTACGAGGCGTTGGGCAATTAAGTAAATCACCGCGAATCCGTTCCCAATGATACTATCAAGCTCAATTTTAATCCGTTCGCGGACAAAATCGGGCATGTCTTCACCGTACCATTGCTTGGCCGTTTCCCAGGTCCGGTTATACAATTCATCATTGGCGCCTGGAATGTTCGGTGGATATAACTTATCTTGGACCGGATGGAGCCATCATCAACATATCCGCCACTTGATGGGTGTTGTCCACCACAATTTGCTTGGCTAAATCAGCCCCTAAGAAATCAAATAATTCCAGCATTTCATCTGTGGAGCGGAAATGGACATCCGGTCGTTGCGTCCGGTTTAATTGATTGGCCCCCCCTTGGGAACTAATCAAAATTTTCCGATAAATCGCGTCTTCGGGGTTTAAGTAGTGGGCATCGCCAGTCGCCACCACTGGTTTATCCAATTCTTGGCCTAACTTAACCATATTTTGAATAATATCTTCCAAGTGGCTTCATCGGCGACTAATTGTTGCTCAAGTAACGGCGCATAATTCGGCTTGGGTTGCACTTCGAGGTAATCATAGTAGCGGGCCTTTTCTTTGGCCGCTTGATACCCTTTTTGCATCATCGCCGTAAAGACTTCCCCATTCGCACAAGCTGAACCTAACAATAAACCATCGCGATAACGGTTTAACACACTCCGCGGAATCCGGGGAATCCGGTGGAAGTATTCCACATTAGATAATGACACTAATTTGAACAGGTTCTTCATCCCGCTTGAGTTTGCGCCAAAATCGTTACGTGGAACGGCCGGGCGTGCTTGTAAGCATCATGTTCTTCCATATGTTGATTCAAATCATCCACATAGGTTACTTGATAGCGACTTTCCGCATCTTTTAAGAAGATTTCCAATAAATGTCCCGTGGCTTCCGAGTCATAACTCGCTAAGTGGTGGTGTTCCAATGGAATCTTAAATTTCTTACTTAACGTGTTTAACCGGTAACCCCGTAATTCAGGGTATAAGAACCGCGCCAGGGGTAAGGTATCAATCACCGGCGCACTAATCGTCGGCATATTATGACGTTCATAGGCCGTATTCATAAAGCCCAAGTCAAAGGAAACGTTGTGTCCCGCGACAATTGCATCGCCACAGAAATCACGGAACAGTTGTAAGACTTCCGCTTCAGTTTTTGACCCCGCCACCATTTCATTGGTAATACTCGTTAATTCGGTCGTTTGAGCTGACAATGGGAACCCCGGATCAATAAATTCATCGAACCGATCCAGAACTTCACCATTTTGCATCCGCACGGCCGAGACTTGAATTAAGCGGTCATAAATCGCCGACAACCCGGTCGTTTCCACGTCGAAGATAACATATTCATGCCCTTTCAAGGGTTCATGATTTTCGTTGTACACCAACGGCACGCCGTCATCAACCACGTTGGCTTCAACCCCGTACAACATTTTAATCTTGTCCCCGGATTTACTAAAGGCTTCCGGAAAGGCCTGCACCCCAGCATGGTCAGTAATCGCAATCGCCGGGTGGCCCCATTTAATCGCTTGCTTAACATAATCCCCCACCGGATTGGTGGCGTCCATCGTACTCATTGAACTATGCAAATGTAATTCAACCCGTTTTTGGTCAGCCGGCGCCGTATCTTGCCGACTAGCATGGCTAACTTCATTAATATCAAAGGCGTTAATGGTGAGGTCATTCATGTAAGTATCTTCTTGGACGGACCCCCGAATTTTAACCCACATGCCTTCCTTAATCGCCTCAAATTGCGCTTCATCATTTTTATCCCGCGAGAACTTCTTAACCGCAAAGGACGAAGTATAATCCGTTACTTCTAAGACCATTAATTGCCGACCAGAACGTAATTCCCGGACTTCCTTCGCAAAAATAAAGCCTTCCACTACGACACTGCGTTCTTCTTCCACAATCGTGCGCATCCGTTGAATCTCAAATTTAGGATTAATTTCCTTCCCAATCATCACCGGTCCCGTTACTGGTTCGGGCTGGTCCGCAGCGGCCTTTTGCTGCTGAATTTGTTCCATCGCTTGGGCCATCAAAGCTTGCTCGGCCGCTTCTTTTTTCGCTTGAATCGCTTCGCGGTGGGCTTGCGAAACGGCCTGATCAACAAAGGCCCGCAATTTAAAGGCCGGGAACCCCACTTCTTGGTACCCTTGTTCAATAATTCCAAACAGCTTCCGTTCGACAAATGAGGCCACTTGTTCATTTTCTAAGGATACTTGCACTTGGCCGTCCACTAATTGAGGTTCGCAAGTTTGCGCCAATTCACGCGCCATCCCGGTATCACCAGCAAACTGCCGAATTACCCCCGCCCAGTATTCACCAATTAAGTGATTATCCAACGTTTTCATTGGGGTTTTGATATGCAACACTACCCCTGCTTGGGCTAATTGTTGGAAGCTCATTGCCATCGCTTGTAATAAGCCTTGATAAACCGCAAAGGGTAAGACTTGCGGGAACGTTAAGGTAATTTCCCACACCCGTGATTGTTGATGAACAACGACTTGTTCCACGGCCCCGTTCGTCAGAGCTGGGTCTTGATATTGAATTTGTTGGAGTAATTTTTCAAATTGTTGCGTTGCACTTAAGGCCACGATTTTTCCTCCTCATAAACAACAAAGAAGGGGGTCAAAAATTAGACCACCCTCATTTGTTTACGCTTCTAATGATTCGATTTTTGCCACTAAGTCATCAATGGCGACGTCAAAACTTTCGCCAGATTGCCGAACCTTAACTTCGACGATTCCGTCACCAATCATCTTCCCAACGGTGACCCGAATTGGCAGCCCGATTAAGTCGGAATCCGCAAACTTCACCCCGGCCCGTTCCTTCCGGTCATCAAGTAAGACTTCGTAACCAGCGGCTTCTAACGTCTTCGTAATCGCTTCGGCATTGCTCATTTGTTCTTCATTCTTGGCATTCGCTGGAATGACATGAATATCAAATGGTGCCACGGCTTTAGGCCAAACTAATCCGTGTTCATCCGCCGTTTGTTCCGCAATTGCGGATAATAACCGGGAAATCCCAATCCCGTAACAACCCATGATGATGTCTTGTTCACGACCGTTTTGATCCAAGACCTTGCACCAAGGCTTTCTGAATAGCGCGTCCCGAGCTTAAAGATGTGCCCGATTTCAATCCCCCGCGTGAACTTCAATGGCTTGCCATCAGGGGCCAATTCGCCTTCCTTGACGTTCCGGAAGTCACCAAACTCATCCACTCGGAAGTCACGATCACGGTTAACGTTAATGTAATGGAAGCCATCTTCATTGGCTCCGGCTGCTAAGTTAACCATCCCTTCTAAGTAACGGTCAGCTAAAATCCGGACCTCTTCACCAACGCCCACTGGGCCAAGTGACCCTGGGTTAGCACCAAGCACGGCCACCGTTTCTTCTTCCGTTGCTAAGCGAATTTCATCCGCGGCCACGTGCTTGCTAAGCTTAACTTCATTGACTTCATCATTGCCCCGCATTAAGACTAAGATAGCTTGCTTGTCATCACCAGTTTCCGCCATGTAAAGCATTGACTTCATGACTTGGGAAGCTGGTAAATCAAGCGCGGCGGCGGCTTCATCAACTGAGTGGGCGCCTGGTGTGGCTTGCTTCGTTAAGTCCGCTGGCGTAGCTGTTTGTTGTTCACCAACAAATTGACTTTCCGCGATTTCAATATTGGCGGCGTAATCACCATCCGTGTAGGCAATCGTATCTTCACCTACTGGCGCTGGTGCTGAGAACTCTTGCGAGCCGTTACCACCCATGGCCCCAGAATCAGCGTAGATGACCTTGTAGTTTAACCCCACCCGATCAAAAATGTTGCGGTAAGCGACCGCCATATCATCATAAATCGCATCTAACCCCGCTTGATCAGCACTAAAGGAATAGGCATCTTGCATCAAGAATTCCTTCCCCCGTAAGATCCCGTAACGTGGCCGATCTTCATCCCGGAACTTATCTTGAATTTGGTATAACAAGAGTGGTAACTTCTTGTACGACTTAATTGAATCCCGTACAATTTCCGTCATCGTTTCTTCGTGCGTTGGGCCTAAGATTAAATCCCGGTCTTTGCGATCCTTTAACTTAAACAGGTTGGGACCATATGATTCATACCGGTTAGATTCTTGCCATAATTCCGCTGGCAAGACCATTGGCGTCATCATTTCAACCCCATTTACCTTATCCATTTCTTCGCGGATAATTTGGTTAATCTTCTTTAAGACGCGATCTGCTAATGGTAAATAAGCCCACACCCCAGCTGACACTTGGTAAATGTAGCCGGCCCGCACCATCATTTGATGGCTTAACGCTTCGGCATCACTTGGTGCTTCTTTGAGTGTTGGTAATAACATCCGTGATTGTTTCATGAAAAATCTCCTTTTACATTAAGTAACGTTGAATATCATTGAACGTTACCAATAACATTAAAATTAATAAGAATACGACCCCAACTAAATTAACAATCCCTTCAAACTTCGCCGGAATTGGGCGCCGAATAATGGCTTCGACAATGTTGAGTAATAACTTGCCCCCATCCAAAGCTGGAATTGGTAAGAGGTTCATAATCCCTAGGTTAATTGAGAGCATCGCTAAGAACGAAACGACTCCAAGGAATCCAAAATGGGTTGCTTGCGAGGTCGTGGCATAAATAGCAACTGGGCCACCTAAATCATTGAGCGAGAAGCCGTGCATCATTTGGCCTAACGCCGTAAAAATTAACGTCCCTGCCCGGGCAAACATTTGCCACCCGTATTGCATGCGATCCGCAAATTTCGAACTCTGGGCTTGGTAAATCCCTAATTGATATTGACGTTGGCCATTTTGCTTGACCGCTTTTAATTTTACCGCTTGCCGTTTGAGCTGCCCATGCCGCCGATATGTAATCGTGGTTTGAGCATCCTTCGTTTGGGCAATCGTCGTGGTCAATTGGTCCCAATTTTTAACTTGTTGCTTCCCGACCGCGGTAATTTTATCCCCAGCTTGCAAGCCAACCACTTGCGCTGGTGAATGTTTGGCCACGCCCCCTAATTGATTCGTATTAATGGGAACTTTCGGCATCAAAAAGCCCAGCCCAATAAATAAAACTAACGCAAGAATAAAATTATTCATTGCCCCGGCAAAGTTAATCATCATCCGGTGCGGTAATGAGGCCGAATTAAACCGGACATCGCGGGGGGCAATCCGAACCTGGGTGCCGTCCCGTTCGATTAACAGTGCGTCATGGTCAACGGCGTACCGTTTAACCTGGGTTTCGTCATCATTTTCATAACCTTCCAGCCATAAACCATCAACCAAATCAAAGTCCACAACCCGGACCGGAATCCCCGGATAACGTAATGGTTGGTCACTAGTATTGATTAATGTAACTGCTTGCGCGTCGTTCAATTGTAAGGTCACTGGCATTCCGGGGCGGAGTTGATCAGCATCTTCATCCATCCCCGCGAGCCGCACATAACCTCCCACTGGTAACAGCCGAATCGTATACGTCGTGCCATGACGCTGTTGCCACCAAATTTTGGGACCCATGCCAATCGAAAACTCGCGGACTAAGACGCCCGCCCGCTTGGCAAAATAATAGTGGCCGTATTCGTGCACCAGCACTAAAATTCCAAAGATTAAAATAAAGGCAATAATTGTAACTAGCACGGCGGCCTCCTTTTGTTTAGAGCATCCCGAGAATATACATAGCCGGTAGGACAACTAACATACTGTCAAAGCGGTCAAGAATTCCCCCATGTCCTGGTAACAATTTACCGGAATCCTTAACGCCATAGTAACGTTTAAACGCCGATTCAATCAAGTCACCAATTTGACCTAAGACCGATAAAACAAACGTCATCGCAATCATTAAACCTTGGTTAGCATAACCAACTGGGAAGAAGTGCAGATAAATTGCTAATACTAAGGTTGCCACAATGGTCCCACCTAATGAACCTTCCAACGTTTTATTCGGGCTAACTTTAGGGGCTAATTTATGCTTTCCAAACATCCGCCCGCAGAAATAGGCGAAACTATCGGTCAACCAGACAACTAACATCCCGTATAAAAGTGTTTCAAAATTAACTGACCGGGCAATCACTAAGGCATTGAAACCAAAACCAATGTAGAGCATTCCCAGTACTAACACCGCCGCATCTTCAAAATTAAAGCGTTGCTTATGAAAAACTGTGTGCGCTAAGAGCATCATTGCCACGATGTAAATTAAGGTGGTCCGCCCTAATTGATCCGGCATCCAAGCTACCCATTTATCCGGCATGGCCACGATGATTGTCCCAATAAAACTTACTGCTGCCGCAAACGAAACCATGTACAGTTTCTTCATCGTAATTAATTCACTCATCCCGATTAAGGCTAGAATAAGCGCAAAAATAGTTAATGGTAATTTCCCAATCAAAATCAAGGGAATAAAAACGGCTAAGGCAATAATTGCCGTAATAATCCGTGTTTTCATTGTTAATTTCTCCTATTGATTCTTTAACCCACCAAACCGTCGATGCCGACTTTGGAAGGTTAAAATTGCTTGTGCTAGTGACTCACCATCAAAATCAGGCCAATGTTGATTAACAAAGACAAATTCGCTATATGCTAATTGCCATAACATGAAATTACTAATCCGTTGTTCTCCACTCGTCCGGATCATCAATTCTGGATCCGCATATTCACCTAACTCGCTGGTCATCATCGCGTTCGTTAATGTTGTTTCGTCAATTTGGTCAGCCGTTAATTCACCAGCAGCGACTTGCTTGGCAATTTGCTGCGTTGCCCGCACAATTTCGTCCCGACCACCATAATTAAGGGCAAAGTTTAAAATCATTCCGTCACAAGCTTTGGTATCATCCATCGCTTTTTGGACCACTTGTTGCGTCGCTGATGGTAATTGGGTCAAATCCCCCATTACCTGTACCCGCACGTTATTGGCAATTAAGTCCGGCACAAAGGTACTAAAGAACTTACCGGGTAATTGCATTAAAAACTTCACTTCTGTTTGTGGGCGTTTCCAATTTTCCGTTGAAAAAGCATACAAACTTAAAACTTTCACACCAAGTTGACTGGCGGCAATCGTCACCTTTTTAACGGTTTGCATTCCTTGTTGATGCCCAGCCACTCGTGGTAAATGTCGCGCTTGGGCCCAGCGTCCATTACCATCCATAATGATAGCAATGTGTTTGGGAATCCGTTCGCGATCTAATTGCATGGTCGTATTTTCCATGAGTTCCCCCAATAGTTTTTATTTCATACCCTTTAATGATAACAGATATCAATAGATTCGCCTATTAATCGTCATGAATTTACCCAAAGAAAAACGAGCGCGATTCAGCGGAGAAGTCGCACCCGTTGCGTGGCGTTTAATGTATGATTAAACTTCTAATAATTCTTTTTCCTTGGCTGCTGCAATCGTTTCTAAGTTATTAATTCCTTCGTCCGTTTCAGCTTGAACCTTCTTTTCTAAGTCGTGGAATTCATCTTCGGCAAAATCGCCATCCTTGTTTCCCTTCTTAAGTTGGTCCATGGCTTCCCGGCGGACATTCCGAATAGCAACCTTAGCATTTTCTAATTCCGCCTTCACGTCCTTAACGAGTTCCTTCCGGCGTTCTTCCGTCAATTGTGGAATTACAATCCGGATTGCCGTCCCATCATTTTGCGGGGTTAAGCCCAAGTTAGCCGCGTAAATAGCGTGTTCAATGTCTTCTAACGTTGACTTATCAAATGGCGTTACTAATAATTGCCGTGCTTCGGGAATCGTAATCGAAGCTAATTGGTTTAATGGCGTTGGGGCCGTAGTATTCAACTGAAACTGGGTTTAAGACACTAGCGTTCGCCCGGCCGGCCCGAATATCAGCTAACGTCCGCTTTAAAGCATCCCCGGTCTTTGTCATCTTATCTTTAGCTTCTGCTAAAATTTCTTTACCCGTCATGGAAAAATCTCCTTTAATTTTGTTCATTCTAACTAACGATTATACACTAATCTAATTCATGATTCCATTCATGATTGCATACACATAAAAGCTCTAACTAGCCAATATGACTACTTAGAGCTTGTTTTAATTATTCACCTTCAATCGTCGTTCCGATATTTTCACCCTTAACCACCTTGACGATGTTACCAGGTGTGTTCAAGTTAAAGACGACTAAGGAAATGTTGTTGTCCATTGATAAGGTACTTGCCGTGGAGTCCATGACGTTTAATTGCTTTTGAATAATATCCATATGCGTTAAACGATCAAACTTAACGGCTGTTTCATCCTTGTTTGGATCAGCTGAGTAAACCCCATCAACCCCATTCTTAGCCATTAAAATGGCTTCGGCGTTGATTTCAGCCGCCCGTAAAGCAGCCGTGGTATCAGTTGAGAAGTAAGGACTCCCCGTCCCCCCAGCAAAGATAACGACCCGTCCTTTTTCAAGGTGCCGAATCGCCTTACGCCGGATGTAAGGTTCCGCAATTTGCCGCATTTCAATTGAAGTTTGGACCCGCGTTGGGACATCAAGAGATTCTAAGGCATCTTGCAAGGACAAGGCGTTCATAATCGTTCCAAGCATCCCAATGTAGTCGGCTTGGGCCCGTTCCATTCCGAGTTTTTCCCCGGTAATTCCACGCCACATGTTACCACCACCAACCACGATGCGATTTGGACGCCCATTTCGTAAACTTCTTTTAATTCCTTGGCGACCGTCATGATTTCTGGTGGGTTAATCCCAAAGCCTTGTTCTCCGGCTAAGGCTTCCCCACTTAACTTCATCACCACGCGTTTGTACTTAATATTTTCAGCCATGATTAGCTCCTTTTACAGGTTGAGTTCTTCGCAAAAAAGGACGCACAAAATTAGTCCGCCCTTTTAAATTAATTACTTGTTAAGTTGTGCGCTGATTTCTTCGGCGAGGTTCGTAACCTTCTTTTCGATCCCTTCACCAACTTCGTAACGTACGAATGACTTCAACTTACCACCCTTAGAAGCAACGTATTCAGCAACCGTCATGTCAGAGTCCTTAACAAAGTCTTGGTCTGCCAAGCAGATTTGTGATAAGAACTTGTTCATCCGGCCTTCAACGATCTTTTCAACGATGTTAGCAGGCTTACCTTCGTTGAGCGTTTCTTCCGTGAAGATTGCCTTTTCATGGTCAAGACGTTCTTGGGATACGTCTTCACGCGTCATAAATTCTGGGTTGATGGCTGCCACGTGCATTGCCACGTCCTTAGCCGTTGCTTCGTCAGCACCTTCTAAGACAACTAAAGCCGCAATCCGGCCACCTTGGTGTAAGTAAGCACCAAAGTTGTCGCCATCAGCCTTTTCAACTAATTCAAACCGACGAAGGCTAACCTTTTCCCCCGTCTTTTGCGTCGTTGAGATAAGGTCATCATTAACCGTTCCGTTAGCCGTTGGAAGTTGTAAAGCAGCTTCAACATCAGCTGGCTTGTTAGCAGCGATTAAAGCTGTCACATCCTTTAATTCTTCCTTGAATGGATCAGAAGCAGCCACGAAGTCCGTTTCAGAGTTTAATTCCACAACCACGGCCGTGTTACCGTCAACGGCAATTTCCGTTAACCCTTCAGCCGCAATCCGGTCGCTCTTCTTAGCCGCCTTGGCAATCCCCTTTTCACGTAAGTAATCCATGGCCTTGTCCATGTCACCATCAGAAGCCACTAAGGCCTTCTTGGCGTCCATGATTCCGGCACCAGACTTCTTACGTAAATCCATAACTAACTTAGCACTAATTTCAGCCATTTTAATTCTCCTCTTTTTTTCAAAAAAAGCTGTTTTTGCACTCAGGCCAGATGGTCCTTCCTGCAAAACAGCCTAAGGTTTAACTATTTTGTTTAGTTGTTGCCTTCAACGCTGTCCTTAAGATCCTTTAATGAATCTGCAGAAACCGTTTCTTCAGCAGCGGCTTCAACGTTGTCGTCTTCACCTTGCTTACCTTCGATTACAGCGTCAGCCATCTTAGCCGTGATTAAACGAACGGCCCGGATAGCGTCATCGTTTGATGGAATGATTACATCAATGTCGTCAGGGTCTGAGTTCGTGTCAACCATGGCAACGATTGGAATGTGAAGCTTCTTAGCTTCGCTAACTGCGATTTGTTCCTTGTGTGGGTCCACAACGTAAAGTACGTCTGGAATCCGAGGCATGTCTTCAATCCCACCAAGGAAGCGTTCAAGCTTTTCACGTTGCTTAGTTAAAACTGCAACTTCCTTCTTTGGTAAACGATCAAACGTACCATCTTCGGCCATTGCTTTAATTCCTTAAGGCGCTTGATCCGAGATTGGATCGTCTTCCAGTTAGTCAACGTCCCACCTAACCAACGGTGGTTGATGAAGTATTGACCAGCACGCTTAGCTTCTTCTTCAACTGAATCTTGGGCTTGCTTCTTCGTCCCAACGAAAAGAACAACACCATCGTTAGCAGCGGCTTCCTTAACGTAGTTGTAAGCAGCGTCAACCATCTTGACCGTCTTTTGTAAGTCAATGATGTAGATACCGTTACGTTCCGTAAAGATGTATTCAGCCATCTTAGGGTTCCAACGACGAGTTTGGTGACCAAAGTGGACACCGGCTTCAAGTAATTGCTTCATACTTACTACAGGCATGAGTAATTTCCTCCAATAAAAATAGTTTTTCCTCCCTGGTGCTTAGGCTGGCAATAACACCAATATGGCACATTTATCACCATCACAACCAGGTGTGAATTCGGCTTTTAACGCCAATTGATAGTTTACCAAATTAATTAGGCTTGTTGCAAGCAATCTAACAAAAAAGCGTCCGGAATTTTCCCGACGCTTTTTGGCTAAATCAATTAACTAATTAAAACTTAACTAACTTGTCAGACGTACCCGTTTCAATTAAGTCCTTGTTAGCAGAAAGGCTGTATTGAACCATGTTCTTAACGGCCACATCCGTGTAGAAGGCCGTGTGAGGTGAAACTAAGACGTTTTCACGTGACGTAAGGTTCCAGAATTCTGGGTAATCCATGTTCTTACCAGTTAAGTCCTTGTTGAAGACCTTCGTTTCATCTTCAAGCACGTCAAGGGCAGCCCCAGCAACCTTACCAGAATCAAGGGCGTCAATTAACGCACTTTCATCAATCAGTGGACCACGAGATGCGTTCACAATGAAGACCCCATCGTTCATTTGATCGAAGGCTGCCTTGTCTAACATGTGTTCCGTTTCTGGGAACAATGGAATGTGTAACGTGATTACCGTTGCTTGCTTGTAAAGTTCTTCTAATGAATCAACGTAAAGGCCTTCCTTTTCAAGTTCTGGATTGTGGAACTTGTCGTAAGCAATAACCTTAGCCCCGAAACCTTTGTAGATGTTAATGGCAACTTGACCGATGTGACCAGTCCCAATTACCCCAACTACTTGGTCGTTTAATTCGTGTGAAATTTGTGGTGCCCAACGGTAGTCGTTCCGGTCAAACTTGTGGAAGTATTCCTTCGTCCGCCGTAAGAGGTTCATTAATTGAGCAACTGAGAATTCAGCAATCGCTGCTGGTGAGTAAACTGGCACATTCGTGATGTTCATGTTGTACTTCTTAACAGCTTCTGGGTTCATGTTATCAACCCCAACGTTCCGTAATGAAACATTGTGGATACCATATGAATCTAACTTTTCAAAGACCGTGTCCGTGTATGGAAGTTGTTGGTAAACATCAACCCATCATAGCCCTTGGCCCATTCAACCGTTTCATCCGTAATTAATTCCGGAACGGCCTTTACTTCAACGTCTGGGTTTTGCTTTTGCCATTCTTCTAAGTATGGCATTTCGTCATCGCGTACACCGTAAGCTAAAATCTTCATAATCTCATGCTCCTTTACTTGTCTAAAAAGATTACGCTTTCATCATACACCATTATCCAAGTTTGTGAAATAGTTTCACACCATGTTTTTGCAAATAATCTTCCTTTTGAACTCTTGTTAAACGTTTAAACAGCGCCTCGGCTTGCAACGCTTCCCGCTTGGTCGCGTACTCGGCATAATAAATTAATTGGAGCGGATGACGACTAGCTACCCGGGTATACTTAGCCCCCTTTTTAGCTTGGTGAGTTTTCAGCCGCCGGAAAACGTCGTCCGTAAACCCACAATACAGCGTTTGATCAGCACACAACAAAACATACATAAAATAATGTTTACCGGGTTGGTCCATTTAAAATCTCCATCATTTGCTTAGTATATTGACCATGATTATCAGCCACGACAAATTCAGGCAACACTTTGGTTCCACCCGCTTTCGCATCCTTAATCGCATCAATTAATACCATATTGGCTTCTTGACCGGGTTTTGGCACAATAAATTGAATGCGTTTCGGTACCAACCGGTGTTGTTCTAACGTCATAATAATTTCACTTAACCGATCAGGCCGGTGCACTAAATAGCCATGCCCATTCGTTTTTAATAATCCACTCATTTGCTCAACAACCCTTTCTAACGTGGTCGTTAATTCATGGCGGGCAATCGCTAAATGTTGGTTCGGATTCTTTTGACTGGCCGGCGTGACTTTAAAGTATGGTGGATTACAAGTCACAATGTCCGCCGCATCCTTGGGTACATATTGATTTACATTTGCTAAATCATCATTAATCACCGTATATCGATCGGTTAAGTCATTTAACTTAACACTTCGCTCCGCCATATCAGCTAAGCGCGGTTGAATTTCGACTTCGTAAATTTGACCACCTAACTTACGATTTAAGAATAAGCCAATCGCCCCATTCCCAGCACACAAATCCACCGTCGTTAACTTGTGACGTTTATTTTCACGGACAAAATGCGCTAACAACACGGCGTCGAGTGAAAATGCAAAAACATTTTTACTTTGAATAATTTGGATGCCTTGACTACTTAATTGATCAATTCGTTCATCTGGGCGTAAGGTTACTTCCATAGTTTCCCCCTATTTTTACTTGCAACTCGAGCAAGAATTGTCCATACTGTTACATATCATACCATTACAAGCGAGGAATTAGTGATGTTATATCGGATCGTTTATTATCTTTTTGCGCCTTTGTTAGCATTGGTTAACGGTCGTCAAAAGGTTTATAACCGTGAAAAACTTCCCCAAGGCAACTACATTTTAGTTGCCCCCCATCGGTCGTTATTAGACCCTCCATTCTTGGCCTTGGCTGCCTACCCAAAACAATTTGGATTTATGGCCAAACAAGAATTATTCAAAAATAAATTATTCGCATGGTTAATTAAATCACTCCATGCCTTTCCTGTTGATCGAAAGAATCCTGGGATGGCCGCCATTAAGGGACCCGTTAATTTACTAAAGAAAACGGAATTATCAACGATGATTTTCCCAACTGGATCCCGACACTCAAAGAAAATGAAGGGCGGTGCCTTCTTAATTGCTAAACTAGCAGGGGTCCCAATTGTACCTGCCGTTTATCAAGGGCCATTCCAAGTTAAAGACTTATTTACTTGGAAAACTCGGCGCCAAGTGGCCTTTGGTGATCCAATTTACATTGATCGTAAAAACAAATTAACTGACGAAGATCAAGCAGCGCTCGAAGCTCAACTGCAATCCCAATTTGATGCGCTGGATGCTCAAATTAATCCTGATTTTAAATATGATCCTAGCAAATAATAAAAGCGTTCCAAATTTGGACGCTTTTATTATTAATTATTTATTGCTCTTCTTAGCTTGCGCCTTCATGGCTTGAACCATTTGGTGCAACTTACGATCTGATGGCTTTTGACCCATTTGCATCATCATCGTTTTTAACATATCTTCGTTGATAGGTGGATTATTCCGAAGATAGTTTTCCATGTACTTCCGGGCGCCGTAAAAACCAGCTAATGCCCCAATTAATAATGCAACAATCGCAACTGTGATAATTGTACCCACGGTAAGCGACCTCCTTCATTTTAATATTATTTATTATACACGACTTAAAAAGGCTTGGGTATGCTTAATCGTCACGCAATCCCCGCTTGCGTTGAATTTGTTTAATCTTTTCCGGCGTAACTTCTTTCCCACTTTTATCATAAAGTTGCATTAACTCAATGTTACTCCGAAAGGCTTCCCGGAAATTCTTCAAATATTGTTCCCGTAGTTGTTGCCGTTCTTTCTTTTCTGCGGCCGTTAAGCCTTCCGCTTTGTTCTTATGAGCTAATTCATTAATCCGTTTTAACAAATCTGTTTGTTCTTGTGATTCTGGCATGTGAAAACCATCCCTTCCCTAACTTTGTCTCTAAGTTTACTGAACTAAGCCCTAAAATTCAAGTTCCGATCCCGAACGTACGTTTTACAAACAAATGTTTGCATGCTAAAATTAGACTAATCAATCATTAAAGGAGTTCCCACCATGCCCCGGAATGCACACGATAAGCAACTGGCAATTTTAAGTTTCATCAACCAACAAGTTGATTTACACGGTTATCCACCCACGGTTCGTGAGATTTGTAATGCGGTTAACCTTTCATCAACCTCAACCGTCCATGGACATATTAAACGCTTAATTGACCTAGCTACCTCCATAAAGATCCCTCCAAGCCACGCGCCCTTGAAATTACGGCGTTAGGCTTAGAATTACTCGGCATTTCTCCCCACCAAGATCAAATTCCACTTTTAGGGGAAGTTGCCGCTGGGGAACCAATCTTAGCCGAACAAGATGCGACTGACTTTTTCCCCATCCCCCCAACAATTCCTGACCATGATGACCTCTTTATGCTCACCATTAAAGGGACTAGTATGATTAAAATGGGGATTTTAAATGGTGACAAAGTCATCGTCCGCCGTCAATCAGCTGCCAGCAATGGTGACGTGGTTATTGCAATGACGAGCGAAAACGAAGCCACTTGTAAACGATTCTATAAAGAGGACGGTTACTATCGGCTCCAACCAGAAAACGACGACCTAGACCCTATCATCGTTGATGAAGTTACCATTCTCGGAAAAGTGGTCGGTTTGTTCCGTGATGATATTTACTAGGTCGTGAGATCAGCTACCAAAGCGCCTGTTGGCGTAACGATACAAATGGCGTCGGAACTGGCATCGCCAGGTTCGGCGTCATTTTAAGTTAGGCCCTAAGGCGCTGCTGAGCGAACGTAGTTACAAACCCAGGTCGTGAGAACCGTTCGTTAAAACCGACATCTAAAAAGCGATCTAGCTA
>NZ_BBAS01000020.1 GCF_001311375.1 Limosilactobacillus equigenerosi DSM 18793 = JCM 14505 | reverse complement strand
GTCAGCAAGCGAAAGTGCAACTGCGTCAGCAAGTGAATCAGCTGTAGCATCCGCAAGCGAAAGTGCAACTGCGTCAGACGTAACTAATAAGCAAGAAAATATGAAATTACCTAAGACGGGTTACAGTGATGGTAATACTCTTGTTGGTATTGGTGCATCGTTATTATTAGCTTCAGCTATGTTATTAAAAAAAGAAGGATAATAAGGATAATTAATTTAAATTAATTATTGACTAGTACCAAATTTAGTCATATTGTAATCACAAGTAATTTGTAAATAAGAGGCAACTTGATTTCCAATTTTGGATTTCAGGTTGCCTTTTTATGATTGGATTTATGTTTTGAGTACTGATAGAGAAATGAAAAATATCTCTTAGAATTAATACTTTCATTATTTAAAGTATCAACTTCAAGGGGATTGTACGAGGACGTGTTTATTATGAATGCAGTAAATTTTAACAATGTAAGCACATCCTAACGGAACGTATTTAATTTGAATGATGCATCTCCTAAAATTCAAGGTAGAATAACGGGAGGTGCATTTTATTATGCAAGATATTGTTTCAGTAAATTTTGAAGTATAATTTTTGTTATTAACTATGATAGTCGGAAGGTAAAAAAATTAATGATAGATCCTAATCAAGATTTTATAGATTCAATCAAGAAGGCTAAAGAAAATAATGAATTAGTATTTTTTATTGGCGCTGGAGTTTCAATGGCACAGGGTTATCCTAATTGGGACGGTTATGTTCAGCATTTAATAGATTATTGGAAGTTCAATGATTCAGTTACCCATAATAACATTGATCTTATTAAGTTTTTAGATTGGTTAAGTCAATCGGAGTTAAGTAATGCTCGTAAGATTGATGTTATTCAATATTTGATATCGAAAGATAATAGTGGTGTATCAAAAACTGAGTTTGAGAATAAATATTTTGGACATTTACAATTATCGGCAAATAATAATGATTTAATTAGAGAATTAAGTAAACTAAAGGCAACTTATATCACAACAAATTATGATTCAGGAATTGAGAAAGAACTACAGGTGATTGAGTTTCCAAGTGTAATTTCTAGTTCGCAAGAATTTGATCAACTATATGGACAAAATAAATTACCTCAAGGCTCAAAAGTAATTTATCTACACGGAAGGTATGACTCTAGACCAGAAGATATTATTAATTCATCTACACGGTATTCAAAATTTTACTATAACCAAGAGTGGCGACATAAAATAGGAGAATATTTGAAAAATAAAACGGTCGTGTTTATTGGAAGTAGTTTACAAGAAGATGAATTGTTGAGTATCTTAAATTTAAAATATACCAAAAATTGTTTTGCCTTAATGAAGGGATATTTAAATCAAAATATTGAAAAGAATATTTCCGAGTATTATCAAGACCAACATTATATTCAGATTGAATGGTATGGGAATAAATTTACAGATTTACTGCCATTCGTGAAATCACTTGTTACTTCAGTTAATGCTGTGGATCAATTAGATGACACTACCAAACAAGCTTTTATGAATGCTAATAATCAAGAAGACTTTATTAAATCACTAAATAAGATTATTACAACCAAAAGTTATGTGAGATTTGATGAATTACTAGGGAAAATAGATTCGTCAGGAGACAAATCTTTAAATGTTATTAAGTGGATTTCAGAATCTGACAATATTAATGATCATGAAATGCTATTATCAAATAATTTATGGAATTTAATATCTGAAAAGTTTGAAGAACTTGATACTAAGCAACAAAAGTTATGGTTAGATAAAATCAAAGCTGGTTTAGGAATTCCGATAAATGCAATTGATCATATTTTTAGCATTTTAAATCAGTACTCAACTAAATCAGAAAAATCTATTGATGATATTTTAATAGATTACTTGCCACTAGGAATTGCTTATAGGTCGCTAGATTGTAATTTAATTGACGAGAAAGTGCTTGGACATTTCGTTGTAGAAAATATGGTCAGTCAAACGATACCAATGATGTTTGATCTATCAGATTTAACAAATAAAATAATTGAATTTACAACAATTGATCGTGATAAATTAATTAAGTTTATTAATAATGGTTTTACAGATGAAAAAAATATAGGTAATCTTGTGATTGAAGAAATTAAGATGCTAAGTAATAAACCAAAACTTAAGTATCTTATTAATCTTATTATTAATAAACGTTTAAATTCAGAAGATGTAAGAGAAATTATTAATGAATGTACAGTGATTCAAAAATATTTGATTCATTATGATGTAAAAAACGGACTAGATGCTGAAACATTAGGGTTGTTGATAAATAATGTTGATTTATCAGAATAATTCTTAGGTCCGGATATGAATGAGTTTGTGGTAAAGCATAAATTTTCAACTGATGTAGAGTATAAAGATGGAATTTGGGAAAATGAGATGATTGACGATAATCCCTTTATTGAATCTGGAATGATAAAATATCAAGAAGTTAATGAAGCTTTAAAAAGCATGGAGTTTGATCCTCATAGCAATTATGTTCATGATAAATATGAATATGCGTTAGATATTTTGCAGAGTCATTATCAAATCGACGAAATTAAAAATATCTATACTCGAATGTTTGAACATCCTGATGAATATCATTCTGAAATTATTAGTAGAATATTGTGGGCAAGCAAACCGTTACTGAAAGATAAGTTTTATCGTGATTTATTTGTAAACTATACTTTGAGTGAAAAATTAAATAATCGAGCGCAATTTTATTTAGTCGGAAACCTTCTTGACGTTCAAATTTCAAAAGAAGACTTGAGTAGGATAGTTGAAAATCTTAAGAAAATAAATTTGGGCGAATTAAATACAGATACTGGTTTCCGCAATGATGAACAAAATTATCTTGATATGAATAGGTTTATTAATAGCGACTTAGGATCATATTTTTACTTGTTATATCAAAACAAACAACAGCTCCAAGTATTAAAGAATATTGATGATTATTTTAAAGGCATTGATACCATTGATGATAGGTGGTCTAATTTTATAAAAGGTTATTTCTATGAATATTTAAATGATAATTACGAAATTGATTATGCAGCCGTTGATACATTTATTGGATACAGTAATAGCTATGTAGGATTTAATAAGTCTGAACTTGGTGAATGGAAAGAAGCAGTAACAAAGATTATCCAGATTGAAGAATTTAACACAGCTGGAAATCCATATATTGCTGTTAATTTAACGAGATGTATTCTAAATAATCCGGATTTTTAAGAATGTAATTGTAGAAAATATTGGTAATAAACTTTTGGATGAGATCTTCTTAAATCTTGTTAAATTTAGATTTGCAGGTCAATTAAATTCAACTCCATTACTTCAGTTATGCTGCGAAAAAGATATCAGATTTAGAAGTAAACTATTGAATATGTTATTTAGGCGGTTTGAAAATAAATATGTTATTGATGAGCTGATTGGAATATTAAAGCGAAATAACTATAATAATTCAGTTGAATTGAATAAGTTTTATAATTGCGAAGTTAATTCAGATAATGCTGATAAATTTATTAATTTTTGTAATGAAATCATTAATGGATTTACGATAGTAGATACTTTTCGGAATTGTTTTGCACTTTTGAGAAATAAAAGTTCCGATATGAATAAAGGTCAAGTAGAAAAATTATGTAACATCTTTGATAATCTATTGAATGAGTCTGAAAAGAAAACATTGATTCAACAAGTTAGTGATAGTTGATAGGGTTCTGAAGTCATTTAATATTTAATTAGATTTTAGTATTTCCCAATTTCAAAATAGTCCGTTGCTATATGGTATACTTTGCTCGTTCCGGTAGTGATTTTCGTGGTTTGTGCCACGATTGATATCGGTTTGAAGTGGGCAAGCAGTTCGTTTGGAAATAGCTAAAGGATGTCGTGTACTGTACCGATACTTGTAATACTTGTTTGATCAGTAGACAAAGCGTGTTTTACCAAAAGTTGAATCTCTTTTGCCGTTGAATGAAAATATTTAATCACAATTTCATGTGTAATAGTTAAGGGGCCACCTGAAATCCAAAAATGGAAATCAGGTGGCCCCTTATTTGTCAATTACGTGTGGTTATGGTGGGCTTACGATTTAAATGGATATGATATATGATATGTGAAAGGGCAAAACCGATGATGGTCTTGCCCTTTTATAGTATGTTAATTTAATTTTTTGGTGATTACATCCACAGCAATTGATTTAAGAACATCTAACGAAAAACTTCCAACTTTTTAGCGCGATCCTTAATTTTACTCCAGTTATCAATTTGACGAATATTTGCTAAAAAGTTGTGACCTGCTGGGGTTAAATCTCTTATGATAAAACTGTATCCCGCAGTGAATTTGATTTCTATCAATCCTGATTGTTCACATTGCTTAAGATGATATAAAATTTCATTTCCAGAATACTTATCTAAAAGTGGACGGAAGTTTGATGGAGTAGCTGATGTTGTAAAATCAGTCGTCTCTTCCACTCTTAATAAGAGATCACGAATACAGTCTGGGTTTAATTTCAAAATATAGCCTCGCTTTCTGTAAATAAAATCTAATTATTCTATATCGGGGTTGTGTTATTACGTTATATTATGTGACTTTTAGATTGAAGTGTTAAGAGGTATGTACAACATGCGTTGCGCGGTTAATTTAATGATTTTTTTATTTTGGATTTGTGCTATAATTTTGTTATAAACCATTTTATAACTTTGTAATAAGGGAGGGTGGAAATATTAAAATAATTAGTTGATAACATCAAAGTTTGAGAATGAAAATATGTAAAAGTGTTGACTATAAAACTTATCAATGTAGAATAAAGATAAGAAGAGCGGTGGGATCTCTACGGGGACCATTGCGGGAAAACTCCTCTGTTCTATGTGATAGAATGGAGGAGTTTTTTTTGATGAAATTGATGTTGATGCACTAGTTGATAATTTACGAATGTCCTATAGTCAACAATCTGTGACTGTTATCGAAGGAAGAATAGTCTATTCGGTAAAGCCTCAAAATATATATCACGTTAATAGTAATAGCAATCTAATAGATAAAAATAGTTAATGAATAAATTTATATGATATTGAAGCCAATTACGATTAGATTGAGCAATCGACAAGGTGTTTTTTTAAGAGTATGAGTAACATTTAGGGATATATTATTAAATAAAATTAACAAGGTATTTTTATATAAGGCATATTATATAGTTAAAAGATTAAATTTTAAATTTTCTACTAAATGTTAGAACTAAATAGTTCATTTGTAGAAGCAATCAATGAGTCAAATTAGGATGATAAATTGTTATTTTATGATAATTATATTTTTATCTAGAGGAGAAATAGATGGTTACTAAGAAAAGTTTAGTTAGGTATGTTGGACCAAATGATTTAATGTTAGATGAAGAGTTAACATTAGCAGAAAAATTATTATTAAATTTTAAAAAAGATAATGATTTTTCAATAAATGAAATAATTGAATTATATAATGCTAATAGGTTAATTAAAGATGGTAATAGGCTAAATAATTGGTCAGATGAACACTATGATAAATTAAAAAAAATTATCTAGTGGTTTAAGAAGTACGGTTGGTAACGGTTGCAGGTTAATAAATAATGAAAATTTTATTAGTATTAGTAATGAAGTAATCAATCAACTTAGTAATGATTTTTTTTGATATGATTACTAAATTAAAAGTATATGAACGAATTTCTGCAGAAACTTTTGTTAAATATCTAAATAATAATAAAAATAAGTTGTATACAATATTAAAGTACAAAAAACTAGTTAATTATTATGATAAGGAAATAGCAAATATTTTAATTCCATGGGAAGGAACTTGTGGAATTTTAATTAGTAAGTATTTAATTAACAATAATCAAGAGTTATGTATACCTAAATCATTTTCCATCGAGGAATTTAATAAAATTTTTGATAATTATATTCAATCAGATAGTCCAAATTTAAACTATTTACAAGCGATTATGAATGCTCCTAATTTAAAGGAATGTCCAATTAGTGATAATTTGAGATATAAGGCGAAAGTTAGGTATACAGAATTAATTAATAGAAATTTTAATGAGAAAGAAGCAATTAAATCTGAATATATTGTTCAATTTAGAGAACAGGAAAATTTGTTTGATTCAAATATTAACGGTGGAATTGCTAATTTATCATTTGATATAAATTGGCTTGAACGGTATCTAGATTATCCAACAATTTTTAAATAATTTATATTACGTTTTAACATGTTTGACTATAAGTCAAGATTAAAATTGGCTCCAGTTTCGTCAGACTTAACTAGTTTGGAAAAAGTATTAAAAGTTGATGTTGTTAAAAATTTAAAATTAGGTATTGCATTTATCAATAAAGATAATTTGTATGATTGCATAATAATTAATTATTATAAATTTTTACAGGGCCATAAGATTGAATTAGGTAATTTATTATCTTGGTTTTGTAATGTTTATCTTCCAAGCGAATTTGATGTTTCTGATATTAGAGCAAACGAACTTGACGGAAATAAGACGATTGGAAAGATCAGATTTTTATTACCTGAAATAGAAAGTGTTGTACATCAATATTTAATGTATGTTAAATATGGAGAGGTTAATCGGGATTTATTTGAAATGGAAACAGGTAGTTTTAAATTTAATGATATCCCGAGTAAGGTTAATGATAAATATGCGTATGCTAGCAGCGATGACATTAAAAATGAATTATATTGTTTATTTTCAGATCAATCCGGATTATCTTATATTTCTAGGTTTAAAGAACAATATGACACCTTATTTAAATTAATTTTAACAGAGAAGGTAAATATCAGTGAGTTTTTACCGTATCAATTAAATAGGATTAATTGGTTAATGGATCGACGTACAATCATAAAAGATGAACAAGGATGGTTATCTTTTAATAAGAATAGAGTTAACTTACTTGCTGATTACTATTCTAATGATGTAATTTGTATTCATTATTTAAATAATCAATTAAAATCTGAGCTAGATAAAATGGTATTGAATGGTGATTTTAAAATTGAATCTACTCTATTTTCGAAACCAGAATGTAATTATATTAATTATTATTTAAATAAGACTACATACAGTAATAGTCTGGATTTGCGAAATAAGTACGTACATGGGAAAAATACTTCAACACTTGAAGAACAAAATAGAGATTATATTAAAATATTAAAAATAATGCTTTTAGTAATTGTAAAAATTAACGAGGAGTTTATTTTAAGTTCAGATATACATGAAAATTATCTTGTATTAGATTAGATAAAAAATTTTACGATCAAGTTCATTAAACTAAAATAAAGATAAGAAAGTGGTGGAATCTATACGGGGACCATTACGAAAAACCTCCTCTGTTCGTGAAAGGATTGAGGAGGGTTTTATTACTAAAGAAAACTCAAAATTACATAACATTACATATTAACAACTTAAAACCCAATTTTAGTGTTAAAAGCTAGCAATTTGCCGATTTTAAACATAAAACGTGTTTAAAATCATACAAAGGTGTATTATTATAATAGTAATATAATAATTAACAACAAAGGTGAAGTGATAAGTATGGAAAAAACATTGAAATTTTTAAAAATAGAGATTCAGAATCACCCACTTTTTGAGGATAAATTAGAATTTTCGGTCGTAAATACGGCGCGAGTATTTACTGATCGTGAAGATCGATTAACCAATTTATTTGGTAATATTTGGACCAATAATTTAATTGCGTTAGTGGGACGAAATGCAACCGGTAAAACGACGATTATGAAGTCGTTAATTGGGGCGTTGACATTTTTGTTAGAAGCAAAGTCAATTGATCAGACGAAATTGAAAGAAATCTTAATGGGAAAGAATAATATTAAGATTACAACTTATTTTTACGGATCAGACAATTACCTTTATAAAGATGATTTAGAGTTTGGGTTGGATAGTAATGGGGTTACTTGGCATGTGGTAGACGAAAAAATTTACCAAAAGCGACTTAATACCCAAGTAACTAAAAAGAATTTATTTGATTTTAATGATTTACAACCAATTTATGATCGTAAAAATTTAGATGAAGTTGCAGCGTCAGTGTTAGCACCTGATGATTCGATTTTTCGGATTGTGGTGGCTAAGTATCAGCAACGACAAACTATTATTGATACATTAGCGTTTACGAATATTAATGCGCTTATGTATAACCAAGAGACGGTTCCAGGTGAAATTCTTAATTTCTTAGATCCAACGATTGAATACTTAAAAATAGTACCGAAATTAGTTGGTGGCGATACCACCCAAGTTTTTTACCGGTTAAAATTTAAGGGACGAGCTGAAGAAATCACGGAGACCAATTTTCTAACGATTGAGCAATATTTATCATCGGGAACGGCCAAGGGAATCACGTTATATGGTAATGTTGTGGCGGCTCTGAAGACTGGTGGAATTATCTTCGTTGATGAATTAGAAAATCATTTTAATCATACAATTATCAAATCGTTTATTGAATATTTTACGGATCCTAAAATTAATCTTAACCGAGCCACATTGATTTATAGCACTCACTACACTGAGCTATTAAATGAAATGGAACGCGGCGATGAAATTTATATCACCCGGCGGGATGAAAAGATTACGTTAACTAGATATTCAGGCTTAAAAATTAGGAATGAGCTAGTTAAATCAGAAGTGTTTGATTCTGATTACATTGGGGGGACAGTACCAGAATATGATTCTTATCTTGACCTCCGGAAAGCTACCAAGAGGTCAGTAAATGATTGAATTTAGTAATGATATTATAGCGTTAATTGCTGAAGGTGGTACGGAACGAGCAATTTTACAATTATTATTAGATCATCAAGCATTAAAATTTACGCAGGATGATTTACTTAATGGGGAGATTATTCGGACACGCTCCGGAGAAAAGTTTACGAAGAATCACCTTAATAAGAGTTTTAGGAAAAAGGTTCATGTAGTAAGAATTTTAGATTCGCCAAAAGAAAAATTTAAATATAGCAAGGTATATGACAAGACAATTTCTAAGGTTAACGAAGTTCTAACTCGTCCTGAAATTGAAATCTTGCATATTATTTACCATCAAGATTACAGTAGCTACAGCAATAAACATAAACAAACTAAGCCTAGTATTTATGTTAAACAAAATTATCATGACTTGACTAATCCAAAAGGGTATCAAGACAATTATGATTTTTGGGAATTACGTTTTAATGAGTTAATTGAAAGCTTAAAACAATACCGACAAACGAGAACAGGGAATGAATTATGTATTGCGGATTTACTTAATGATGATTATCAATAATTGTTGCTGAAATTAATTCTTTTGCGACCCCAAACTTAAAAATGGCGGCGACTACCAAAGTTGGTAATCACCGCCATTGATTTTATAATTGGCTAAAAGTTGGGTGGGCTTTAACGAATAAGTTGCCGAGGTCATGGCTGAATTGGGCATTCCATTGTCCTGCCGTTAAGTGTGGTGGTAATAAGAAGGTCCCGGAAGAAACCAGTTGGCCACGGGTGAAGGTTTTCCCTTGTTCGTGGAGTTTCTTGACTAACCATTGTAAGGAGTTTAATGGGTTACCAAGGACTTCGGAGGAATCGCCTTCGCTGACCTTTTTCCCATTATGGAATAAGTCAACGTGCACCGTGGCTACATCCGCGACGTCCTTGAAGACTTCCTTGGTTGACCGTTCGGGACCGTAAACGACCGCGCCTCCAACCGCACAATCGGAGAGCACATTGTACTTACCGAGCGCGGGGAACCAGTTGGTAAAGCGGGCGTCGGGTAATTCGACCGTGCCACAAACGGCCGTCTTATTAAAGAGGTCTTCCAAAGAATCTTCGGGTGATAAATCTTCCAGCGCGCGGAAACCAAGTTCGACTTCTAATAATGGTTCGTTGAGATGATCTAAATTCACATCCGCAGGTGCTGGCAAGAACCGATCGGCGACTTGTTGACCATATAATGGCGCATCCGTGTCAAACATCTGTTGGGTTTCTTCGCTGGTTAAGGAAACTTTATACCCCGCGGTTGGTTGACCTTTGAGTTGCATCACGCGTTCTTGAACGGCGTAGCCAGTTTCAAAATCAGTTACGACATCAGCCCAATCACTTTCATTTAACGCCGTATTCGTTAAGTAAGCGTTGGCTAAGGCTTGGGCAAATTGGGCTTGTTGTTCATTTAATTGTGCAGTCATAATGAGTACCTCCAAAATTTAATCCTCAAGTTAATCATTTTAAATTTCGATTAAAAAAAACGGCGCTGTTCCACCATTGGGTTACCCCAATGAGGAAGAGCGCCGTTGATATGAGCGTGGTACCATCTTACCTTACCCACCAAAAAGTGGGTCACTTATTCACAGACTATCATCTGTGACCATGGTAATGGGTGGTAAACCAACCTAGGCTTACTGAACTTCAGCCGGTAACTCGGGAAGGATAAAATTTAAATTCACCGGCGGGCTAACTCGCAGCAACCGTTAGCTTTCTGGTCGGGCCGAAACAAACTTAAATTTGGTTTCCGTCAACGTTTTCTAATCGAAATTTAATTGTTGAAGGTAGTATAGAGCGGATTGATGGAAGTGTCAAGTTAAAAATTAAAAAAATCTCATTTTATTTTGTGACCAATACTCTCTTTTAGAAACTTACCTTACAATAAAGTGCCTACTTCCCTTAGGTAATTATGGTTGTTAAAATAATGACAAATGAATGGAGGAGGATTAAATGTCACGAAAAACCTTAGAACAGGCCGGGATTTGTCCGGTCGCGACGACTATTAATTTGTTGTCGAGCAAGTGGAAAATTTTAATTATGCGTGATTTACTAACTGGTAAAAAGCGTTACAGTGAACTAAAGACGAGTGTCGTAGGGGTGAGCCAAAAGATGCTAACGCAAAGTCTCCGTGAATTAACGGCGGATGAGATTGTTGATCGGACGGTGTATCCGGAAGTGCCACCACGGGTTGAATATTCCCTAACGCCACTGGGGGAAAGTATGCGCCCGGTTATTGATGCAATGGCTGATTGGGGGAGTGAATACCTCGCGACGCATCCCCAAGCCATGCCAAAGAATGAGGGAGACCAATAAGATGACGATTGAATTTCGTAATTTAAATTTTGCTTATGATACCGAGCCCATCCTACAACAAGTTAACTTAACGGTCGCCACGGGGGAATTACTCGCTCTCGTGGGGCCGTCCGGATCAGGAAAAACGACGTTGTTGAAAATGGTCAATGGTTTATTAACGCCGACTACGGGGGAAGTTTTGATTAATCAGCAACCATTAACCAGCCTTGATTTATTAGCGCACCGGCGGCAAACGGGGTATGTCTTACAACAAGGCGCGCTCTTTCCGAATTTAACGGTGGCGGAAAACTTAGCGGTGCTCCCCAAATTAAATGGTTGGTCACCACGGCAAATTAAAACTACCACGGCACAGTGGTTGCAAGAAGTTGACTTACCAACGACGATTTTAAATCGGCACCCGGCGGAATTATCGGGTGGGCAGCAACAACGGATCGGGATTGTGCGGGCTTTAATGACGCAACCGCCAATCTTATTAATGGATGAACCATTTTCAGCATTGGATGCCATTACTCGCCAACAATTGCAAACGTTAACGAAGCAATTACAAGCTAAATATGCGCCCACAACCATCTTTGTGACGCATGATATGCAAGAAGCCTTGACGTTAGCGGATCGAGTAGCGGTCATGCAAGCGGGTCGGATTGTACAAGTGGCGACACCAGCTGAATTACAGGAGCATCCGGTAAATGATTTCGTGACCCAATTAATTCAAGGAGGGACACATGCATAAGTTAATCAGTACCTTTAGCGACCGTTATGGCGACTGGCAAACGGCGCTCATTCAGCATTTACAAATTTCGCTGATTACGTTATTAATCGCCCTGGTGATCGCGGTGCCATTGGGGATTTGGTTGCAACATCGGCCACGGTTACGCCAGGTAGCGTTAGAAGTGGCGGGGATTTTTCAGACGATTCCGTCCTTAGCCTTACTGGGCCTGTTAATTCCCCTGGTCGGAATTGGCTTGGCCCCAACATTAATTGCGCTTGTCATTTATGCGATTTTGCCCATTTTAGCGAATACGATTACGGGCTTGAATCAAGTTGATCCGGTCTTAGAAGAAGCCGGGCATGCCTTTGGAATGACACGGTGGCAACGGTTAACGACGTTTGAATTACCGTTGGCCTTACCGGTCATTATGACTGGAGTCCGGACGGCGGCTGTGATGATTGTTGGGACAGCGACCCTCGCCGCCTTGATTGGGGCGGGCGGATTAGGAACTTTTATTTTACTTGGGATTGACCGGAATAATGCTTCGTTAATCTTAATCGGGGCCATTTCCGCCGCCATGTTAGCCTTATTAATCAATGCTCTCTTAAAATGGGCGGAACATGCCAAGGTGAAATCGCTAGGAATATTATTAGCGGTGATCGTCGCGGGCTTAGGCTTATCATATGGTCCACAAATTAAACAGGCGGTTGCCCCGCAACCGACGATTACGATTGCTGGTAAAATGGGGAGCGAGCCCGAAATTTTAATTAACATGTATCAGCTATTATTAGATCATGATACGAAGTTAAAGGTGCAAATTAAACCAAACTTTGGGAAAACGACTTTCTTATACCAAGCGTTACGCCGTGGCGATATTGACATTTATCCGGAATTTACGGGGACCGTCGTCGAAACGTTCTTACATCAACCGGCGAGTGGAAAAAGTGAAGCTGCGACTTATCAAATCGCACGGCGTGGCCTGGCCAACAAAGGGTTAGCTTACTTACGGCCAATGCAATATGAAAATACGTATGCCTTGGCGGTGAAAAAAATCATTTGCTAAGCAACACCACTTAACGACGATTACGGATTTAGCTCGCCTGCAAACTCCGGTCACGGCCGGGTTTACGGCGGAGTTTAATGATCGTGATGATGGGAATCGTGGCTTGCAACAGCGCTATGGGCTGAATTTACTAGTGCAAACGATGGATCCAGCCTTGCGCTACCAAGCGATTGCCCAAGGCAAAGTTCAAGTGGTCGATGCTTACTCGACGGATGCGGAATTAACGCGCTATCACTTAGTCACGTTACAAGATGATCAGCATTTATTCCCACCATATCAGGGGGCGCCGTTAATGCGTCGCGCCACGTTAAAACAACATCCGGAAATTGCCAAGAGTTTAAATAAACTTGCCGGGAAAATTTCGGCGGCCGAAATGAGTCGGATGAATTACGAAGTCAGCGTCCAAGGAAAATCCGCACATCAAGTGGCCAAAACCTATCTCACCCAACATGGCTTGTTAAAATAGGGGTGAAAACTTGGCACGCCACGTAAAATTATGGTATATTATTAGTTGAATAAACTCGATTAAAGAGTGAGCAGCAATGCTCGCTCTTTTTCATGCAAGAACGTGAGGTGACAATTTGAGTAACAACGACGTGATTAAGACGGTAACTGAGTTAGTTGAACCAATTTTGGCAGAACACGAATTTGAATTATTTGATATTGAATTCGTCAAAGAAGGGCAAGACTGGTATTTACGAGTTTACATTGATAAGCCGGCCGGGATTACATTGAATGACTGTGCCATTATTAGTGATCAATTAAGTGAAAGCTTAGATAATGTGGAACCAGATCCGATTCCCCAAGCATATTTCTTAGAAGTATCTTCACCGGGAGCAGAACGGCCCTTAAAGCGGGAACAAGATTACGAAAAGGCCGTCAATGATTACATTAACGTTTCGTTGTACCAAGCCATTGAAGGCAAGAAGGTTTACGAAGGGACGTTAATTGAATTGACGCCTGAAACGTTAACCTTAGATTACCTAGACAAGACGCGGCATAAGCAAATTACGATCGATCGGTCAAAAATTGCTAAAGCGCGCTTAGCCATTAAATTTTAAATTGGAGGAATTACCATGACGGTAAAGAAAAAGGATCGCTTAGAATTACTTGATGCCATGGATGTCTTAGAAAAGGAAAAAGGCATCAAGAAAGAAGTTATCATTGATGCTTTAAAGACGGCCTTAGTGAATGCGTACCAAAAGAACTACGATGACAACAACGCTAACGTGGAAGTAGTGATTGATGATCAAACTGGGTCATACAAGTTAATGGCCTTAAAGACGGTCGTGGACGAAGTAGTAAACCCCGTGGTTGAAATTAGTTTAGCCGATGCCGTAGCGGTGAACCGCGGTTATGAACTTGGCGACCAATTCCGGGTGGAAGTAACGCCACGTGACTTTGGCCGGATTGCAGCCCAAACGGCCAAGAATGTGGTCTTACAAAAGTTGCGCGAAGAAGAACGCCGGATTGTTTACGAAAAGTACAATCGTCTCCAAGACGACTTATTGGATGGGGTTGTTTCGCGGGAAGATCACCGTTACATCTTCATTGACCTTGGCGACGGGGTGGAAGCTGCCATGAACGCGCGGGACCGGATGCCAAACGAAACGTACCGCATGGGTGATCACATTCAAGTTTACGTGACGCGGGTAAATGAAAACACGCGGGGACCGCAAGTCTTTGTTAGTCGGACGGCTCCTGATTTATTAAAGCGGCTCTTTGAAAAGGAAGTCCCTGAAATTAGCAACGGGTTAGTTGAAGTGAAGGGGATTGTCCGGGAAGCCGGTGATCGGGCTAAGATTGCGGTCTTCTCTCGTGATGAAAATGTTGATCCAGTCGGCACGTGTGTTGGACCACGCGGAACGCGGGTTCAAACGATTGTGAACCAATTGGGTGGCGAAAACATTGATATCGTGAAGTTCGAAGAAGAACCAGAACAATTTATCCGCAATGCCCTTAACCCAGCCGAAGTACAAGCCGTTATTTTTGATGAAAATAATGGTGAAATTGAAGACCGTGGGGTAGACGAAGAAGGCAACGAACGCGAACCACGAGTTCACCGGGGTTGTACAGTGATTGTTCCGGATGACCAATTATCATTAGCCATCGGGAAGCGCGGTCAAAACGTGCGGTTAGCGGCGCAATTAACTGGTTACAAGATTGACATTAAGCCATTCTCTGAAGTCAGTGCTGAAATGGATTTAGCTGACGAATCAGCTTCCTTGGCCGACGCCGAATAAAGCAGTGGGGTGAAAAAAAATGAAACAGCGAAAAATACCAATGCGAAAAGATGTGGTCACGGGTGAAATGGTGCCAAAGCGCCAATTAATCCGGGTGGTGCGCAATAAGGAAATGGAAGTTTCCCTTGATCCAACGGGGAAGAAACCGGGCCGGGGGGCTTATGTTTCCATTGATGTCAAAGTTGCGCAACAAGCCAAGCAAAAGCGGACGTTTGATAAGGTCTTTGGGGTGACGTTAACGGATGAATTCTATGATGAATTAATCGCCTACACGGATCACCAACAAGCGCGGCAAGCTTTGTTTGCGGACCAAAATGATTAACCAAACTACTAAAATCTTGCAACTCCTTGGCCTCATCCGGCGCGCCGGGCAATTAGTGACGGGCGAAGGAGATGTAATTAAAGCCATGCAGCAGCAACAGACGCGGTTAGTCTTTTTAGCTGCGGATGCCGGGGCAGCCACGCAGAAGAAGTTTCGGGATAAAGCTAACACTTATCAAGTCACGTTATGTGAAGATTTTACCCGCCTTGAATTAAGCCAAGCGCTCGGTCAGTCACGCAGTAGTGTGGCGATTACCCAAGCAGGATTTACGAAAAAAACTATTACAACTGTTAGAACAAACTAATTAAGGAGGATGCGTGTATGGCTAAAGAACGAATTTACGAATTAGCAAAAGAACTCAACGTCCCAAGTAAGGAATTAGTCGCCAAGCAAAAGCCGCTGGGATGGATGTTAAGAGCCACATGTCATCAGTTAGTGTTGATGAAGCCAACCAATTGCGGAGTGCATTAAAGCCAGCTGCTAAGCCAGCGCCAAAGGCTAAACCTGCCTCCCAACCAGCTAAGGCCAAGGCTGATCATCAACCAGCTAAGAAGCCAGCCAATGATAACGCTAATCGTGGGAATGATCACCAAAACCGGAATCAATCCAACGGTGCAAATAAAAAGAACAAGAAGAACCAAAATAATCAAAAATCAAACAACGGGAACAACAATGGCCGCAGTGTTTGGTTTGATAACAATGGTAAGAAGAATAAAAAGGGTAAGAAGAACAAGAAGAACCGGAACCAACGGATGAAGGAAACGGCGCCAAAGCAACCTACCCAACGGAAGGAATGGCCATTACCAGAAGTGTTAGAATACACGGAAGGATGAACACACAAGACTTAGCTAAGATCTTGCACCGGTCATCAGCTGAAATTATTAAGAAGCTCTTTATGCTCGGGGTAATGGTTAACCAAAACCAATCCTTAGATGCGGATACGATTGAAATTTTAGCCGCTGATTACGGAATTGAAGCCCGGGAAAAGGTGCAAATTGACGTTGCTGATATTGACCACTTCTTTGACGAAAAGGTTGATAATACGGCCAACCAAGTGAGCCGGCCACCAGTCGTAACGATCATGGGACACGTTGACCATGGGAAGACGACATTATTGGACCAAATCCGGAATTCTCACATTACGGCTGGGGAAGCTGGTGGGATCACCCAAGCTATCGGGGCGTACCAAATTAACTACAACGATAAGAATATTACGTTCTTAGATACGCCAGGGCACGCGGCCTTTACTGAAATGCGGGCGCGGGGTGCCAACATCACTGACTTAACGGTCTTAGTGGTGGCAGCCGATGATGGGGTAATGCCACAAACTGTGGAAGCCATTAACCACGCCAAGGCGGCTGAAACGCCAATTATCGTGGCCGTGAACAAGATTGATAAGCCAGGTGCCAACCCGGATAATGTGACGACGCAATTAACGGAATATGGTTTAATTCCGGAAGACTGGGGTGGGGACACCATTTTCGTCCCAGTTTCAGCTAAGTTCAACAAGAACATTGATGAATTATTAGACATGATTCTCTTACAAGCTGAAGTGATGGAATTAACGGCGAACCCAGATCAAAATGCGGCCGGAACGGTTATCGAAGCCCGGCTTGATCATGGTCGTGGTTCGGTAGCAACGTTGTTAGTTCAACAAGGGACGTTGCATGTTGGGGACCCAATTGTCGTTGGGGACACGTACGGTCGGGTTCGGACGATGACGAACGAAAACGGGAAGGTCTTAGAAGCGGCGACGCCATCAACGCCAGTCGAAATTACGGGGCTCAACGATGTGCCACAAGCCGGGGACAAGTTCGTGGTCTTTGATGATGAAAAGACGGCACGGGCAGCCGGTGAAGAACGGGCTAAGCGGGCCGCTGATCGGCAACGGCAACAAACTTCTCACGTGACGTTGGATAACTTATTTGCGACGATGAAGCAAGGGGAAATTAAGTCCTTGCCAGTGATTATCAAGGCGGACGTCCAAGGTTCAGTTGAAGCCTTAGCCCAATCATTACAAAAAAATTGACGTTGACGGCGTGCAAGTTGATATTATTCACAAGGCCGTCGGGGCAATTAGTGAATCTGATGTTAAGTTAGCTGAAGCTTCCGATGCCATCATCGTTGGGTTCAATGTGCGGCCAACGCCAATGGCGAAGAGTGAAGCTGAAACCAACAGTATCGACATTCGTCTACACCGAGTAATCTACAATGCCATCGAAGAAATCGAAGATGCCATGAAGGGGATGCTCGAACCAGTTTACGAAGAAGAAGTCATCGGTCAAGTTGAAGTGCGGCAAATTTACAAGGCTTCCAAGATTGGAACGATTGCCGGGGGAATGGTGACCCAAGGTAAGATTACGCGGAATGCTAAGGTCCGCTTAATCCGTGATGGAGTGGTCATTTACGAAGGCGAACTTGGTAGTTTGAAGCGCTTCAAGGACGATGCCAAGGAAGTTAAGTTAGGTTACGAATGTGGTTTAACGATTGAAAACTACAATGACATCAAGGAAATGGATGTCATCGAAGCCTACGAAATGAAGGAAGTACCAGTTAAGTAAGGAGGACCCAGATAATGCCAAGTAAGCAATATCGAGTCGAACGATTAGCGCAACAAATTCAACGCGAAGTTGATGACATTTTATTAAAACGGGTGCGTGATCCACGGGTCCAAGATGTCACGATTACGGGTGTTGATGTGACTGGTGATTTACAACAAGCGACGATTTACTACAGCTTGTTGTCAGAATACGCTTCTGATGGTCAAAAAGCGCAAGCGGGCTTAGAAAAAGCAACGGGGTTAGTGCGGCATGAATTAAGTTCCCGCCTGAATATTTTCAAAACCCCACAACTAACGTTTAAACGCGATCCCGCCATTGCCTACGGGAACCGGATTGATCAATTATTGAATCAATTAAAACGTGATAATCAACTTTAAGGTTTAAATAACGGGCTCGTTCGCCAAGGGTGGTGACCGAGCCCGTTGTTCATGGAGGAAAATCGATATGTATGATGGGATTATTCCGTTATATAAAGAACGTGGGATGACGAGTTTGATTGTGTCAGTCGCTTGCGGCGAATTTTACAGACGAAAAAAAATCGGTCATTCCGGGACGCTTGATCCCAATGTTGATGGGGTGTTGCCAATTTGCGTCGGCACGGGAACCAAGATGGTGGAATACCTAATGGCTTCAGGGAAAGAATATGCCGGGGAAGTTTTAATTGGCCAAGCGACGACGACCGAAGATTTGGATGGGGAAGTTGTATCGACTAAGCCAGTCCCGGCCGCAATTGACGAGGCAACGATTCAAGCAGCCATGGCGAAGATGGTGGGGGAAATTACCCAAATTCCACCGATGTACTCCGCGGTTAAAGTCAACGGGAAACGGTTGTATGAGTATGCCCGCGCCGGTGAAACGGTGGAACGGCCCCAACGCCAAGTGACAATTAAGCATTTCACGTTTTTAGGGACGCGTTATGACGAAATGACCCAAACTCAACGCGTTCGGTTTACCGTTGGTTGTAGCAAGGGAACCTATGTCCGGACATTAGCAGTTGATTTAGCCAAGGCACTTGGTTATCCGGGGACCATGAGTCAATTAACGCGTCGCGAAAGTGGTGGCTTTGGGATTGACCAAACTGTCACCCTCGATGAAATTCAAGATCTCGTGGCGGGGGAAATGATGAATCGCTATATTTATCCGGTTGACTATGCCGTTAAAGGTTGGCCCATCATGCGTTGACGGATGAACAATGGGTCAGTGTCCAAAACGGTGGGTGGCTAAAACCAGTGGAAATGAGTTCGGATGCTGACCGGGTGGTACTGACGTATCATGATGATGCCAAAGCGATTTATGCGCGCCGTGATGATGTGTATAAACCAGAAAAAAATGATTTCAACGAAGTAGGAGGACTGGCGAATGGAAGTGATTAAGTTACGCTATCCGTTTGATCAAACGCTGATTCCGGACCGCCCGAGTGTGTTGGCGATGGGCTTTTTTGATGGCGTCCATCGAGGGCATCAAGCCGTTCTCCAACGGGCGGCTGCCCAGGCCCAGGTGCACCAAGTCCCGTTAGCAGTGTTGACTTATGATAAATTTCCGGGGTTAGTGTATGAAAGTTTCCCGGGGCGGTTTCAATATTTAACGCCACTAGATCAAAAATTGGCGCAATTGGAACGGTTAGGGGTGGAAATTGCCTACGTAGTTTCCTTTACGTCACGCTTATCGCAATTGTCACCGCAACAATTTGTAGATGAATGTCTGATGGCTTTGAATCCGGTGGAAGTGGTGGCCGGCTTTGATCATACTTATGGTGACAAGACGGTTGCCACGATGACCAATTTACCTCAGTATGCGGCGGGCCGGTTTGCGGTGAACGTGGTCGAACAATTAAGTGCCACCAAGCAAAAAGTGAGTTCAACGGCAATTCGACAGGCTCTTGATCAAGGTGATTTAGCAATGGTGAATGATTACTTAGGGCGACCATATACAACCCCCGGAACCATCGTGCACGGGTTTGCGCGGGGCCGGACTATCGGATTCCCAACGGCCAATGTGCAATGGGCGGTTGATCAACGGATTCCGGCAATTGGGGTGTATGCGGTCCGCTTAAAGGTTGGCAAAACTTGGTACCCTGGCATGGCGAGCGTTGGTCATAATGTCACCTTTGGGATGATAATCAAAAGACGATTGAAGTTAATTTGTTTGATTTTCATGACCAAATTTATGGTGAAAATGTCGTCGTGGAATGGATTGCCCATTTACGTGGCGAAGTTAAGTTTGATGGGGTGGATGAATTAATCACCCAATTACAGCAGGATGAACAAACAGCGCGAGAAATTTTAAAATAAACTATTAAGCCACTGGCTAGTCAAAATCGACTGGTCAGTGGCCTTTTTAGATGCTTAATTTGGCTAATTGATTTTTAAATCGTGCGGTTTTACGCTGTTCATAAAGATTAATCAGTTGGTTTTTAAATAACAGTAAATCAGCTTGGTTAATTTGTAAAATCATAATTTGGTTGGGATGGTAATTTGTAATAGATTCTGTCGGGAAGGCTGCGCGGGAATCAGTAATAATAACTAAATCATGGTGGTGATAATCAACGCATTGACTAGCCTGATGATTATTAATCAAGCGAAAACTGTCAGTTGGTAAAGTATTGATGATGATTTTAAGATTATCAATTATAGCCAGATTGTTACTAGCAACCAAGATATCTAATTTGTAATCAAATTGACTGACTAATAAGCTTTGGATAATTAGCGCTGTTTTATGGACAAAGTAAGTGTTCAAAGCTGCATGAAAAGCTTCTTTGAGTAAGTTAGAGGTCCACTGTAGTAACACTGGTGATAATTCAGCATTCATCGTTTTAATTTCTTCGTAGACGGAATGGTTATTGAAATAAAACCGGCCGACAAAGGTATGCCGAAAAATATCAGTAATTAATGATTGCACAGATGAAGGTGAGAGCGAATAGCTAGGGGACTAAAAGAAGTCAATCGTTGCTGGATTTGATTATAAACGGGAAAGTTTAAAATCAGCTGATACAAATCATCAGAATAGATAAATGGGGAGGCAATGAAAAAAAACGTACGTGAAGTATTGGTAATCGTGCGAGTTTAAGGAACTCGATAAATGAATTTGTTGCCGATAGTTATTAATTACATTTTTAACTCGGTGCATAAATTGGGTTTGTTGAAAATGATTGATTAAGGCTAAATTGGGTAAGTTATGACTATATTTAGACCGTTTAAACCCGATATTAATTAAATTTAGTAAAAAGCGATTATTTTCGGGGAGTAATTCGTTGGTTTGAAATTGCTCTCGGGTTAATTGGGTTAACAAATTGTTGTTAAATTGCGTTGATGCATCTGATTCAGCGGCATCAAAGTGGTATTTAGTAATCAGGAGAGAGATTAGTAAACGTTGGTTTAGCTCGTTGCCAGTGACCATATTTTTGTGAATCGTTAAATCAAAGTGCTTTAAAACTTGTTGGGTAAAGCGACGCGTTTCATAGACGGATGAGACGGAGCGATTCAATACGAAACTAATATTAGTGACTGAGACATTTTGATTGTGGTTGGTTAAGACAAAGTAGAGAAAAGTTAAAAATGGCGATTGTTGATATAAATTGGTATGGTAAGCAACTAAGTCTTGTTCAGGATCAATGTAATATTGTTTATTTTGCTTCGTTAAGGATAGTTGGGAATCATTAAGTAATTCCTTTAATAACCGGCGAGTGCTTTGTAAATTAATGCTGGTTAATTTAGCTAGTCGTTCTAGATTGATGCCAGGATTGGTATAAATAGCTTCGGTAATGATTATTTTACGATTTATGGTTGGTTCAATAAATTTATCAAGCATTGTTATAATTCCATATTTTAATTAATGATTATAGATAATCCGTATCTTTATTGATATATAGGAAAAACGTTACGTTAATGAAAAATTATAGAAAATCATTAATTCAATAATTACATTTTTTTAAATTTTTTTTTGATATTCCTGTAATTATGTACTGGTGAATTTTTTAATATATAAACATAAAAATATGTGAAGGACATGTGAAAACACATATTTTAAAATTTAAAAAGGAGCGTGGAATTATTAATGCGACACTCAATTACTAGTGGAGTAGTTCCAGTATATGTTCGCCCGCGAAAGGCAGGAACAAGTATGGTTTTAACTATTCCAAAATTTGTCAAATATGTTGTTGAGTTAGCGGATGAGTATCAAGTAAAAGTGCTAGATGATGGCGGATTGTTGTACACACCAGTAAAAAAAATCAAAAGGGAGAACAACATGGTTTCCAAGAATAATAGAAATCTTTATCAGAAGAAATATGAAGATAATAAGCAACGATGGACTTTAAGGAAATATTCTTTCGGGGTCGCATCAGTTATGATTGGGATTACTTTCGGGATGATGAATATTACCGAAAGTGCTCATGCTGACGTTACCAGCACGGTTAACACCACAGAAGCAACAATGGTTCCAGTTAATAATCAAGGTAATAATCAAGATTCTAGTGATAAATCGAATAGTTCACAAACAGTATCGGTAGCTGATTTAGTGGATAAGGGGACAAATGATAGTAGTCAAGTTACCCCTAAAATGTTGTTAGCATCAAAATTAGCGACTGATAATCAATCTACAACAGCTACTAACGGTTTATCATATGGTTCACAAGGAAGTGTAAATCCATCTTTCCCACAGGGGTATCCTGCTAACTACTGGAAGGATCCAGTACAAAATCGTTATTCTTTTGAAGTTTTGGGATTAACAACTGATGGAACAATTAAGGGATCAAAATACTATGCCGTATTATCAACTAATAATAATGGTGATGGGTCCTTATATGTAACGTTTATTAATAGGAGTACAAATAAGCCAATTGTCAATACTCGTCAAGTTTCTGAAAAGGCTGAGTGGATTGATAATCGTACTTTTGGACTTTCTGCTAACAAGAATTGGTGGATTAAAAAAATTAGATAATGGATTTGATGCCTATTCCGGTGGTGATTTAGGTGAGCCGAATAAGTTGAACCGGTTATGGCAGGAATATTCGGTTTTCCAAGATCCTAATAATTCAACTTATAAGGAAATTGAACAGTTAATTCCTGTTCAAACAACACAAACTACATCTTATGTAGATCAAAATGGTAAGCAAATTGCTGATCCAGTTGTGTTACACGGTGTTTCTGGTCAAACTTATACGATTGCAGGTCCAAAGCAAATTGATGGATACAAACTAGTTGAATCACCTGAAAAGACCACAGGACGTTTTTTCTGATTTTAGTAAGGGATTTAAATTTTCGCGTACTCAAGCCTTAGGACATGTAGTATTAAATTACGAACAAATTGACAATAACGGGACAATGAGGGTTCAAATCTTCTTTAATGGGCAACCATTTAATGGTAATTTGATTTATCCAAATGGTAATGAAGTTCCCTACAATGGATCCGTAATTGTTCCTCCGGTTAAAGGAGGGTCAGGTGATACTGTAAACTCGTTCAGTAATTTTCCTCATATTAGTGTTGAGTTTTCTGACAATGGATCCGATTATACTAACCAAACAGCTATAATTAACTATTATGATGATAGTGATACTAATGTTAGTTATGTGTATGAA
>NZ_BBAS01000019.1 GCF_001311375.1 Limosilactobacillus equigenerosi DSM 18793 = JCM 14505 | reverse complement strand
CCTCAACTTCAGTCGGGTTATATCCCCGCATTTTCCGTTCAAATTCGGTTGCTTGTAATTCTTCCAACGTTAAACTCATCTATTTGCTCCTCTCGTGGGCGTTAATAACCGCTAAACTAATCCGCGTACGCCCTTTTTTATTTTGCCCATTCACCGCTAACAGGCGAATTCGGCCTCCCCGCCGAACAGAGATTTGATCATGGACCGCCACCACATAATCGGGGCGTTCCATCATTTGCCAATTAATGGTCACTAATTTATGTTCGACTAAACTTTTGGCTTTAGTTCGTGAATAATTAAATGCCACTGCTACTAATACATCCAGGCGCAACGAACTTACCGTTGTTTCTTGAACTTGCCAATCATTTTGTGGCGTGACAATGGCCGCCAACTCAATTCGCCGCCAGTTAATTTGAATCCGACCAAGTTTGGTAATTGCTTGTTGTAAAAAAAGCTACTAATGGTGCTTCAACAATAATTTGCCATACTAAGTCATCCTGGACGAAATCACCCAATGACCCGCGCTTGAGTCCGGCACCTAACAGCGTCCCTAAAATTTTTCGATGTGACAACATCGTAAATTTAACTGGATAGTCAATTTGGAGCGCTGCTAATTCAAAATCAGCTGTAGTTGGTGTGTAGTAATCGGGATATAATAACGCCCGCTTAGCTTCGGCCAGTGGGTAGCCACCATTAAACGCCACCCTTAAATCCGGTTGCCGATTAACTAACGTTTGCACAATATATTGCTCCCGTGGATTTAAAAAAAATGCGTTAATACCGGCCGATATTGCTGACTCGCCGTGGCAATCCAATCTTGAACTTGATCAATAAAATTAGCTTCATCTAAGCGAAAATGTTGCTTTAGTTGCTCCGTCATCGCTATGCTCCCAGGAACATTTTAAAGAAGGCACTAATTCCATATGAGACGATATTTAGCACAATAATCCCAAAAATGGGACTAAAACTAACTCCACCCAACGGCGGAATCAGCCGGTCAAAAAAAACTAATATATGGACGTACTAAGCGATCAACAAACTCCCCTAAAGCACTATTAATTCCATTTGGAAACCAGGACAGTAAACACCAGACAATGATTAAAAAACTATATAGTTCAACTAGCCTGATCATCACATATTCAAGTAAATTAACAAGCATGCACTTTCCCCTTATACCTAAAGCTCATCTGGATTCAATTTATCAAGCGTTACTGCTAACTTGCCATCAATCGCAAAATTCTTAGGCGCACATAAGAAGATTTGTTCCCCAATCCGATTAATTTCACCATCAATCGCAAACACAGTCCCATTTAAAAAGTCAATCACTTTCATCGCTAAATTAGGATCCATTTGACCAAAATTAACGATTACAGCCGTCCCATTCAAGAGTTGCGTGGCAATTTCCCGCGCATCACCATATAAGCGGGGTTCGACCAATTCAATGTGACTATCAACGTTCGTTGCTGGTTCACGATTAGTATCAAATTTAACCACCTTACTATTATGTTGTGGTTGTGGCGATGGAGCGGCGTATTAGCAACTGGTTGATTATAGTAACCATCCGCTACATTGACGTCATCGTCTTCGAAAAAGAAATCTCTAAATTTTCCCATGATTTTTCCTCACCTATTATTCAGTAAAAAATGGGAAAGTTATCCCTTACGTAACTTTCCCAATTTTCAAATATTACTTCCGACGATTCTTAAAGAACGCAGGCCGTGAAAGATCTTCACCTTCGCTACCGCCCATCGGATTGTCGTTTTGTACACTAAACGTTGGCTTTTGAACGTTATTAAACGTATTACCACGTAAATCGTCTGACATATCATTGCCTGGATCATTCCAACCACTAAATGGGTCGTTAACAGGTGTTGCCGTTGGCCGAGCTGGTTGGGCTGGCGTTTCAACTGGGGCTGGATCAGCAACTGGCGTTGGTGCTGGCGCCGGAGTTGGTTGGGCATTGTAACGATTTACATTTGAAACATGGGGCTTTTTATTATTTTGATCAATCCCCGTAGCAATTACCGTTACACGGACTTCATCATTGAGCGTTTCGTCCATTGCCATCCCGAAGGTAATATCAACATTGGAATTAGCCGCTTGCCGAATAACACTTGAAGCTTCTTGTAATTCAAACATTGATAAGTCTTTACCACCAGTAACGTTAACTAAGACGTGTTCAGCCCCGTCAATTGAAACTTCTAATAATGGTGATGAAATGGCCTTCTTCGTAGCTTCAGAAGCCCGGTTGTCACCGTTGGCAAACCCAATCCCCATTAAAGCGGATCCTTGGTTCGTCATCGTATGACGAATATCAGCAAAGTCAAGGTTAATGTATCCAGGATTAATAATTAAATCAGAAATCCCTTCTACCCCTTGGCGCACCACATCATCGGCCTTCTTGAAGGCTTCCATCATTGGCGTCTTCTTGTCGATGATTTCAAGTAAGCGGTCGTTAGCAATTACGACTAACGTATCCACGCTCTTCTTCATTTGGGATAACCCTTCGTTGGCAAGATCCGTCCGGTGCTTACCTTCAAATGAGAATGGCTTCGTAACCACCCCAACCGTTAAGGCCCCAGCGTCCTTGGCAATCTTAGCAACCACCGGAGCGGCACCTGTCCCGGTACCACCACCCATGCCGGCCGTCACGAAGACCATGTCAGCACCTTGTAAGGCCGCTGCAATATCTTGTTCACTTTCTTGGGCAGCTTTCATCCCAACATCAGGATTAGAACCAGCCCCGAGCCCCCGGGTTAACTTAGGTCCTAAGTGAATCTTAACCGGGGCTTGGTTACCTTCTAAGGCTTGTAAGTCCGTGTTGGCAATGATAAATTCAACCCCTTGGACCCCTTCTTTAATCATTTGGTTGACGGCGTTACCACCACCACCACCAACCCCGATGACCTTAATCTTAGCCCCGCGGTTGTCAAACTTATTTCCTGTGTTGTTATCCATTTACTACATCCTCCATCATAACTAACTATTCAAAGAAATCTTTGAAAAAGGCCCGAATCCGGTCCCAAATACTACCTGCATTATCAGTTCGCCGTGGCGTTGGTTCAACTGGTGTCGCTGGTGAGGCTGGCCGCGTTGCTGGAGCAGGCGTTGGCGCCACCGGTGACGTGTATTGTGGTTGAACTTGATTATGCCGTTGCGCGTATTGGTGTGGGCTTTGAATTAATGAACCTTGGTTTAAAACTTGCTTAATCAAACGTTCGACTTCACTCAAATTATTTTCATAGCGACATAACGCTAAGACTAAACTATAACCTGGATGCCGAATTCCCATTTGATCGGGAACGAAGATTTTCACATTCGTATCAAAATACTCTTGCGCTAATTCTTTCGTTCCTGGTAAGGCCGCAACTCCCCCCGTCAGCACTAAACCACCTGGTAAATTAGGTGCTTGGATACTATCAAGTTGTTGCTTGGCCCGCCCAAAGATTTGCCGCATTCGGGCTTCAATAATTTCAGCTAAGTATTTTTCGGATACATTAACTGGTTGATTCTTCCCAACTACTTCAACTGGAACTTGCACATCGTCAGAAGCCAACTCGCTCTTGGCATACCCATGGTCACGCTTGAGACGTTCCGCATGACTTTGCGTCGTATTTAAAACTTCGGCAATATCATGCGTAATGTATTGTCCCCCTTCAGGATCAACAAAGGCAAACTTTAATTGATGGTCTAAGATAATACTAGTCGTCGTTTGACCACCACCCAAGTCAACCATGAGGGTTCCAAAATCTTGTTCCCCATCATTTAAGAGGTTGAATCCCGTGGCAATTGGGGCAATGACAAAATCTTGAATATTCAAACCAGCTTGTTCCACAGCCTTCCGGGCATTGTGAACCACGGTCTTTAAACCACTGTACAACGTTCCCCACATTTCAAGTCGTACTCCGACCATCCCACGTGGATCTTTAATCCCTGTAAACCGATCAACTGCAAAGTCCTTTAAGACTAAGTCGATTGGCTCTTGATCTGCCGGCGTCATGCGATCCATTGTTGCTCGAGCCACGTCAATCACATCTTGGTCTGTGATTTCACGTGATTGCCCTTGTTCAACATTTAAGGAAATCATGCCGTGAACTTCGTTTAACCGCAAATAGTTAGCTGGTAATCCCACGACGACTTCTTTAATGTTAATTCCGGCCTTAGTAGCTGCTTGCTCAACTGCTTTGGCAATGGCATTTGACGTTTTATCAATGTCAACAATGACCCCTTCTTTTAAACCGGTGGTGGCTTGTGAACCTTCCCCGATCACCTTTAAATCACCGTTAACACTCTCACATACAAGAACTTTAATTGAGGTGGTTCCAATGTCTAAACCTACGTAGAGTTGTGAATTTTGCATTGCTCTGCGAACCTCCTAAAATAATCACCCGTTTACTCACTCCCACTTAATTAGGTACAGTAAACGTAATCTAAATCGATTTTACCACAATCCATATCATGGAAACATTCTTATCTCATCAATTTTTTTACTTTTTATTGGCTTTTGGTTGCTGACTACCATATGCATATGAATATGCAGCATATTGTAAATCCACAACACCCTTTTGTCTCATCTTCGACGTAATCGAAGGATAATACCTTAATTTCGTTGCCAATGTTGATAACCGTACATAAACCGTATTGCCATCATTCATATAAATAATGACCCGTTCTGGGTTTTCAGCAACTGGTGAATAAACAATCTCCGAAATTCCATCCCGAATAGGATTGGAAACTTGCCCAACCTGCTGTGCTGTTTTGGTTAATAATTTAGTATGCTTACCATACCCTTGGTAACGAATAAAAGTTTTGGGATTAGCGGGCGCCGGAATATACTTACCGCTGGCTAATAAATAGCGATTACCGTGAGGTTGTTGGACTAGGCCAACAATCGGATATTCCTTCACCACAATTTTTAACGACCGCCCCGTTAACTCTAACTTAACCCGATCAATTTGTCGGTTATGCCGGCGCGCAATTGAACTAATTTGATCACGTTGATAATACCACCGCCAAATAAAGTCACCTTGCTTAATGGTCGTCGCTTGCGTAACTTGTGACGCCGTTAAATTTTGCTGGCCAGCCACCGTAATTTGAGCTACCTTACTAAACGGAGACAAGACATAGATAGCGCCTAAAAAAATCAGGCTAAATGGAATTAATAAACTTAATAAGCGTTCCCGATTCCCTTGTCGTAAGGTCTTCGTAAAGCGAGGTGTCGATTGATGTAAATCTGCCCCCCGTTTTTTTAACATTTACATCATCAGCATCATGGGTTCGTTGGGACAAATTTCGGAAAATTCCTTGATAACGTTCATGCTCTTTCCGTCCTGATTTTTCCACCATCCGTCTTACCCTCGTGACTTTTGGTGCTTAGCAATCGCTTGTTTCATAACGGCAATTAAATCATCGGCTGCATGCGGATGACCTGATTTTTCTGCTTTTCCGGCCATTTGCCGTTGCGTCCGTTCATCGAGCATCAAGGTATCAATTGCTTCTAATAATGACGTCCCTGATAAATCAGATTCTAAAATCATTTCCGCCGCCCCAGCATCAACTAACGCTTGCGCATTTTTAACTTGATGATTAGCCGTTACATAGGGACTTGGAATCATAATTGTCGGTAATCCTAGGGCCGTTACTTCGGCAATTGTCGTCGCCCCCGCCCGCGAAACTAAGGCTTGGACATGCGAAAGCTTCGTTTGCATATTGTCAATGTACGGCACAATCTTAACATGATCGGCAATCGGTTGCCCTGCTAATTGTTCCATAAAGGCATCATAACGTTTTTGTCCCGTTGCAAAACGACTTGATAGTGCCGTTGATTCAATTCCGGCAAAGCCATTAACACACTTTGATTAATTTTAGGGGCACCTTGGCTCCCGCCAAAAATCATTACCGTTGGTACATCATCGCGTAAGCCAACTTGCGTCCAGGAAAATTCGTCTCCGGCAGCATTTAAGAATTGTTGCGCCCGTGGATTACCAGTTAACGTCACTTTATCACTTGGAAATTGTGACCGTGCGGCTTCAAACGAAATTGCAATTTCATCCACGTATTTACTTAAAAACTTATTGGTAACCCCGACCACACTATTTTGTTCGTGAATCACGGTTGGAATACCAAGTTTAGCTGCGGCATATAAGACCGCCCCACTCACATAACCACCAGTACCTAAAACGACATCGGGCTTAAATTCTTTTAACCACTTCTTCGCCGTCGAAACCGACTTCATAAAGAGATAAATCGTCTTAAAATTATCCAACGATAGCGACCGTTTAAAACCTTGCATTTCCATCGTCCGTAATTCAATCCCAGCCTTTGGAACAATTTGGTTTTCTAAGCCCCGGGTAGTCCCTACATATAAAACCTCAGTCTCCGGTTCAACTCGTTGTAATTGTTCAATCAAGCGAGAGCCGGATAGATATGTCCTCCGGTCCCACCACCAGCAACCATTAATCGCATTCCGTAACCTCTTTTCCTCCTGAAACTTGTTCCATCGCAGTAATAAAGCGATCACCACGAATTTCAAAGTTTGGGAATTGATCCCAACTAGCACAGGCCGGTGATAATAAAATAACTTCGCCTGGTTGACTAGCCTCCCAAGCTAAAGGCGCCGCCGTGGTAACATCTTCACTCGTCAGCACCACGGGAACCCCAGCTTCCTTGGCAGCCGCTACCAGCCGGTCTTTTGTTTCACCAACTGCAATCAAAACGCGCACGTGGGCTTTAAAATCAGCGACTAAACGCATGAAATCATCCCCTCGATCAAGTCCGCCGGCAATTAAAACCACGGGTTGATCAAAACCTTGTAAGGCGACTTGACAAGCTTCAATATCGGTGGCCTTGGAGTCATTGTAAATTTTTCGCTCGGCAACGGTCATGACATATTGCAACCGATGGCGCACGCCACCAAAGCTACTTAAAACTTGCTGAATGACGGTATTATTAACCCCTTGTAATTTGGCCACGGCAATCGCAGCTAACGCATTTTCCACATTTTGGGGACCAACCAAACTCAAGTCTTGCACGGCCATTACTTGTTCACCTCGCCAGTACAAGTAACCGCCAGCTTGATAAGCTCCCGCTTGCGTCAGGTTTTGCCGTGAGAATGGGACGACCTGCGCATTCGTCCGCCGTGATAATTGTTGCCATTCTTCATTATCCCAGTTAATGACAAGATAATCTTCTGGAGTTTGATTCCGGGTAATTTGTAATTTTGCATTAATGTAATTTTCACGCGTCCCATGATAATTCAAGTGACTCGCAAAAATATTATTAATCACCGCAATATGCGGGTGTAATGTTGGAGCACCTAACAATTGAAAACTTGACGTTTCTAGCACCGCTGTATCAGCTTCCGTTAACGTTTGCGCAGCTGCGCTAAACGAAACTCCAATATTCCCAGCTGCCACCACTTGATGCTTGGCATTAGCCGCTTGTAAAATCTTTTGAATCAGTGTGGTCGTAGTCGTTTTACCGTTGCTCCCCGTTACGGCAATTAATTGTCCCGCTAAAATTTGACTGCCCAGTTCAACTTCGGTAATTATCGGCGTCCCTAATTCAACAAATTTAGCAATCAATGGCACTTGATACGGAATCCCAGGGTTCTTAACTACTAAATCAAACCCTTCATCCGCTAACGACAATGGATTGGCCCCCGTAATCACTCGGATGCCTTGAGCTTCTAAATCTTTAACCACGCTTGGATCTTGGGGAACTTTTTGATCGTTGGCCGTTACTGTCGCTCCTAATTTAACTAATAACTTAGCCGCATTCAAACCACTAATTCCAAACCCAATAACTAAAACTTTTTTTACCTTGGTAAGTTGTAATTTCACGCATAATTTAAGCCTCTTTAATACCAGCCATCACACCAAGCGTGATGAGAACGACAACGAATTGGAACAACCAGAATCGCCGCCCGATTTGCCATTCACTCCAGCCATCCATTTCAAAAGCATGGTGAATTGGGGTCATCTTAAAGATTCGCTTCCCCGTCCGGCGGAACCAAAAAACTTGGAGCATTACACTGGCTGTTTCTAACACATACACTAATCCTAACAGTAAGAGTGATAACGGATGATGAACTAAAATTGCCACCGCGGCTAACGCGCCTCCAAGCGCTAACGAGCCCATATCACCCATAAAAATTTTGGCGGGTTTATGGTTATAAGGGAAGAAGCCAATTAAACTCCCAATAATCGCTACACAGAAAATCGCCACGTCCGATTGTTTTTGATGAAGCGCAATCACTAAGTAGCCAGCAAACGAAATCGTTGCTAATCCCGTAACTAAACCGTCTAAGCCATCCGTTAAGTTAACAGCATTAGAAAAACCAACTAACCAAAAAACAATCCCCATCATGGCTAAGATTGCTCCCCAACTCCATGTCATCCCTAACGTTGGTAGCGCGAAAACGGCAAAAATTACTGCCGCCACAATTTGACAGCCTAATTTTTGTTTGGGGGTAAACCCTTCATTTTGGTGACGGAATAACTTAATACTGTCATCCCACATCCCAATTAAAGCATAGAGTAGCCAAACTAAGGATAAACTCCACAACGTCATTGTCATTTGATGTTGGAATAAGCCCATTACGAGCACTGCAACCAACGTAGCCAGTACAAATAATAAACCTCCCATCGTTGGGGTTCCTGACTTTTTTTGATGCCAAGTTGGACCCTCTTCCCGAATTTGTTGGCCTTCTTTTTTTAGCCCGAAAGTATCGAATTAAGCCCGGCATTCCACCAGCCGTTATCCCAGCCGCAATGACTGCTGTTAATAATAATAACCAATAATTCATGGTAACTTCCTTCCATTATTTTTGCTTTAAGCGAATTACTAAAGTTTGGTTAGCTTTGATTTCCTGACCGGCTTTAATACTTTGGTCAGTAACGTAACCATGCCCAGTCATTTTAACTGGTAAGTTTAAGATTTGACTCAGCGTTTGTACATCCGCTTGGGACCAATCTTTTAAATCTGGCATCTGGACTTTGCCACCCGTTAACAAGAAAATTCGTTGATTAACCATCACCCGCATTTGTGGCGCGATATTTTGGGATTTAACGGTCTGCTTATTTCCTAAGACGGTGACCGTTAAATGTTGTTTCGTTAACTGTTTTTCTGCCTTATCAATCTCTTTTCCCACGACATTTGGAACCTTAATTGTCCCGGGATGTTTAGTATAATTTGTCCGATCACGATCGAGTAAAAATTTAATAATCGGCGTGGTCACTTGTGAAATATTCTTTTCAGGTGCTTGCTGATTATTCTTTGGTTTCTTCATCGTGACGTAAATTAAATAGCGAGGGTGATTAGCCGGGGCAAACCCAGCAAAGGAGTAAATATAATCATATTCTCCCTTTTCATAACCACCACTTGGACTAGCAATTTGGGCAGTCCCCGTCTTCCCAGCAATGGTATAACCATCTACCTTGTAGACTTGACCAGTCCCGTCATCGTTATAGATAACCCCCTTTAAATAATTACGAACCCGCTTAGCCGTTTGCGCTGTAATTGGGGTGCCAATTTCTTTTGGTTTCGTTTTGCTAATTACATTATCTTTATCATCAGTTACCTTACTAATGATGTAGGGTTGCATCATCTTACCGTTATTGGCAATGGCCGTCATTGCCTGAATCACTTGCATCCCTGTCACGGTAATCCCTTGTCCGAATGACGTGTTAGCTTGTTCCAACAACCCCTTAAAACTTGTCTGCCCAGCTGCTTGAGGGCCAAGACCCTTCATTTCAACTGGTGTCAAAAAGCCAAACCGATGAATATACTTCCGCCAGGTCTTCGCTCCCATATCTTGTTCAATGTGGGCAAACCCAACGTTACTTGATCGATCAATCGCTTCACGATAAGTAATGGTTCCCCAACCACTTGGTTGCCAGTCAGTAATTCGACCGCCACCCATGGCGTAGGTTCCAGAGGTAAACGTCTTATTCGGATTAAATTTTCCAGCATCAATTGCCGCACTTAACGCAAACATTTTCATCACTGATCCTGGTTCATACGTTGTTTGGGTTAAGGCGTTAACCCACGATGGTTTATCACTAGTCAAGTTGGGCCGTTGCGTAGCAGCAATAATCCGCCCAGTTTTAGCATCCGCAATGATTGCCGTCATACTTTCGGGGTGCACCCGATTATTGACACTTTCTACTGACGTTTCCAACATATTTTGGATTTGACTATCAATGGTTGTGTAAACATTGCCGCCGTTTTTAACCTTCCGGCCCCCGGTTTCACTACCAGTTAACCGATAACCATAGATGTCTTGACTAACACTCTTAATCCCATTTTCACCCGTTAAAATGGAATTCAGCGCCTGTTCAATCCCCATCGTCCCGACTAATTTATCTTGTCGGGTTTTCGGATCGGTCTTCATCGCTGTTTGCCCCAAAATTTGACTTAAAAAATCACCTTCCGGATACGAACGCGCGGGGACCTTCATAAATTGAATACCTGGCAAGTGATGCTCCTTAATGCGCAACATTTCACTTACCGTTAAGTTGGTCCCTTTCGCCCCAAACTGAACTTGAAACGTTTTTTTATTCTTTGGATTTAATAATTTATAAACCTTCTTTTGTGATAAGCCTAATTCCTTTGCTAAAATCTTTGCCGTTTTACGCTTATCTTGCACATACATCTTTTTGCCAGTTGAACTTCGATACGAATGACTTAAAATGGCATACACAGTGTACCGGTTCGTATTAGTCGCCAAAGCATTCCCATTGATATCAAGAATCTTTCCGCGTTTAGCTTGGATGGTTGCTGAACTGGTATACCGCTGTTGTGCTAATGCTTCAATATTATTACCTTGACTTCGCTTGGCCACGGCAATATATGCAAAACGGCCAATGAAAACAACAAAAAGCGCAACGAAGGTAAAGAACAACCACATCCCAAAATACTTCCGATCACGCTTTTGATTTTTAATTTTTTTTAGATTTCCGCCCGATTCGTAACATAATTATTTACTAACATTCCTAACTTTTGGCGTGACATCCGACATTTTATTTTTATCAGCCACCTTTTTCAAACTCGCCGATGTTTCTTGTTCGTTAATCTTTTCGCGCTGATTTCGATTATTACTTACAAGGCTATCGCGCTTTGACTCTAATTTTTGCAAATTAGCCTGTTGATTGGCGACCGTATTTTTAACCGATAACGTCCAAACGGCTAAACTAACTAAAATTAACGTCATTAACACCGTAAAGACCTTTTCAAACACCGAAACTTTAACCCGTTGACGAATCAAACGATGATTAATATGCTGCCGATGCCGATTAATTTTCGGTGCAGTTGGCGGTTGATTTAATTGACGCGCAGCATTATTAGCCATCGTGTTCGCTTCCTCTCTGGGTCTACTTTACCCGTTCAATAATTCGTAATTTTGCACTATGTGATCTGTGATTTGCATTAAATTCTGCCTCACCAGCCACAATTGGCTTTTTATTAATCAACTTAAAATTAGGTTGAGCCGTTTCCGGAATAATTGGTAATCCAGCTGGTAAATCCGGTAAACTCGTCCGTTCCCGAAACATAGTCTTAACTAGGCGGTCTTCTAATGATTGGAACGTGATCACGCTAATCCGTCCCCCCACAGCTAATAAGTCCAAGGCTTGTTCGAGCGAAGTTTCTAACACTCCTAATTCATTATTCACCGCAATTCGAATCGCTTGAAAACTTTTTTTCGCCGGATGACCACCATGGCGCCGCGCCGGTGCGGGAATTGCATTTTTAACGATGTCCGCTAATTCCAACGTGGTTACAATTGGTTTGATTGTCCGTTGCTTTTCAATTGCTCGAGCAATTTGCTTGGCAAACTTTTCTTCCCCATACCGCGATAAAATCCGAACTAAATCATTGAATGGCCACTCATTAACCACTTCCATGGCTGATAAGGATTGCGTTTGATCCATCCGCATATCGAGTGGTGCATCATGTTGGTAACTAAACCCCCGCGCTGCATCATCAAATTGTGGGGATGAAACCCCAAGATCGTAAACCATCCCGTCAATTTCATGTATCCCTTGCCGTGCAAGCTCAGCTTGTAAGTGACTAAAATTACTCTTAATTAATGTTAATTTACCGTCTTTAATTGGTGTTGCTAACTGTTCTTGATTGTAGTCAATGGCCGTTTGATCTTGATCAAACGAATATAAATGACCACTAGTTAATTCAGACAAGATGGCTTTGGTATGACCACCCCCACCAAGCGTAGCGTCAACATAAGTCCCGGTTGGCTTGATTGCTAATCCATCAACTGCTTCGTGCAAGAGCACGGTAATGTGATTAAATTCAGTCATAAATGTGCTCCTTTAAAAACTTAAATCACCAATCTCTTCGGCTAGTTCATCAAATTCTTCAGCTGCATCAGCTTGGTAAGTTGTCCAAGCATCCGCGTCCCAAATTTCAAAATGACTTGAAACCCCAATAATCGTACACCGCTTTGATAAGTTAGCATACTCTCTTAATACTGGCGGGACATTAATCCGGCCTTGCTTATCAAATTCGCATTCTGTGGCTGCGGAAAAAAATAAACCGCACAAACTTACGGGCATTTCCGCGCGTTGTCGGTAATTGAGCTAAGCGTTCCTTAACTTTCTCCCATTCAGCCATTGGATAAACCGTTAAACTATGATCCATCCCGCGAGTAACAATACAGGGCGTGGCAATTTGATTTCGAAACTTAGCCGGGATGATTACCCGTCCTTTGGCGTCAATTGTATGTTCAAATTCCCCCATGAACACGTAATCACCCCCTCCCATAATTATTTCTAATCAACAGTCTACCACAATCCCCCACTTCACACCACCTCTAACCACATTTATCCCCAAATAAAAAAAACAGGCCGTGGCATTAAAACCACAACCTGTTTTGTTCCTAAATTTAAACTATTGGTAGCAAATAACTAAAAATTGAGCCAATAAAGATTAAAATTGCATACGCATATGATAATTTCCAAAAACGATGCCAAAACCGGCGGTAAACTAATTCATGATATCGTTGCCATTGCACAATCACAATCGTTAAGCCAATTATTGACCAACCTAAGATGGGTAATGCGGACCAATATAGCCCCAAATTCTTCAAAGCTAAAGCCATTAACACCAAAACCCACAGCCATCTTAACTTTTTTTTGGAGCATTGCTAATGGGGTCTCCGTTAATTTCGTAATCAACCATTCAAAAACGTAGCACCCCACAATAATTAGTCCGTCTAAAATAATATTTTGTACATTCATTCCCGCCATGAATTTGCCCCGCTTTTCTTCTCTTATAGCCACCATTTTAAAGAAACTAATTTGAAATTTCAAACGATAATCGGTAAACTTATCACCAGACACATTAAGAGGAGGATATCGTCAAATGGCGTATAAACCAAAACAAAAAAACCCGCTTTCAAAAAGTGACCCTAGTCGTGGTCTGGTTAATGCTCATTGCCACCTTGGATCATTAATTCTTGGTGCCTTATCAGCCTTAGGATTGCAATAAGCTAACCTACCTAGCGGACTTTAAAATTGAATATCGCAGTCCAAAAATAGGGTTCACAACGGCGAAAAACCAATTTGTTGTGAACCCTATTTGTATTTGTCAGCGGACGGATCCGCTTTTTTAATCCGCTTCTTTATACACTTCCCGTGGTTTCGAACCATTCGCTGGTCCAATATAACCCCGTTGCTCTAAATCATCAATAATTCGTGCCGCCCGATTATAGCCAATACTAAAGCGTCGTTGCACCATTGAGGTCGACGCCTTTTGTTGATCTACCACAAACGATAAAACTTCATTAAACAACGGATCTTCATCTTGGCTCTCAGCTATTTGTTCCATTTCGGCATCCGAAACGACCATCCGTTCATCATAATCCGCTTGACTTTCGGCTTTAATGAAATTAACCACGGCTTCCACATCTTGATCCGAAATAAAAGCACCCTGCACCCGCGTTGGTTTGTTTTGGTCAATCGGCTGGAAGAGCATATCTCCACGACCCAATAATTTTTCAGCCCCATTGGCGTCTAAAATCGTCCGTGAATCAATTCCACTCGACACTGCAAAGGCAATTCGCGACGGCACGTTGGCTTTAATTAGCCCGGTAATGACATCCACCGACGGCCGTTGTGTAGCTAAAATCATATGAATCCCGGCGGCCCGCCCCATTTGAGCAATCCGCACAATTGCGGTTTCCACATCGTTGGATACCGTCATCATCAAGTCGGCCAATTCATCCACAATTACTAAAATTAATGGCAATTCTGGTTGTTGATCCTCCTGATGTTCACGCACCATTTGATTGTAGCCAGCTAAATTCCGCACATTAAACGAGGCAAACAATTCATAGCGACGTTCCATTTCCGCCACCACTTTACCTAATGCCCGTGCGGCCTTTTTCGGTTCGCTAACCACCGGACTTAGCAAATGCGGAATCCCATTATACACACTCAGTTCAACCTTCTTAGGGTCAATCATTAATAATTTAACTTGGTTTGGGCGTGCATGCATCAAAATCGACGTCACAATTCCATTGATAGCCACTGACTTCCCGCTCCCCGTCGAACCAGCAATTAACAAGTGTGGCATCCGGGTTAAATCAGCGGTCATGACCTTCCCCGTGACGGTTCGACCAAGCGGTACCATCAATGGTTTATCAGTCGCTGGCGTCGCTTCAATCACATCCCGGAAGCCTACCGTAGCAATTTTCGTATTGGGTACTTCAATTCCGATTAAGGACTTCCCCGGGATTGGTGCTTCAATTCGAATATCCTTAGCAGCCAATGCTAGGCTAAATCGTCCGCTAAATGCGTAATCTTGCTTACCTTCACCCCTACTGCTGGGCGTAATTCGTATTTCGTCACAGTTGGTCCAAGATTTACATTTTCAACCGTGGCTTCCACCCCAAACGATCGTAAGGTCGACTGTAATTTTTGCGTATTTTCTTTAATTACGTTTAAGTCATCACTTTGATCCGTTGCAGCTACAGATGTTAAAAGCGTACTTGGTGGTAATTGATAATCTTCATCAACCGCCGTCCCATTCACTCCCGCTAAGGCGACGTCATCATGACTCTCATCCATTGACTTGGCTGGACTTGGTTTGGCCGCGGCCACGTTAATCGTTGGTTCTAACGCTCGTTCCGATAACGGCGTCGGCAAATCCTTCATTGCGGGATTCGGACGTGTATCACGATAACGTTCATTCACTGGTACTTCATCATCAATTGGTTTCTTAACCGCAGCTGGTGTTGGCTCCGGATTCTTAACCGGTGAGGGGGCAGGGCTTTCCTGACGCTTCATTAATTTCTTGGTACGCCGTTCCTTCAACTGCGTCTGTAACTTCATTACCAAAGCTTGCAGCCCAAGAATGGCTTTTTGCACGGTAATCCAAAGAAAATAATAATCCCAATCACGATCATTAACCAGCCAGCAATTGCGGCGCCTAACGGTTCAATCAACGGACTCAAGCCCCAATAAACCAATGCACCTGACATTCCACCCCCAATCGGTAAGGTGGTATCACCATTACTCATAAAGGTAGCTAAATTGGACCACGTCGTCGCAAAAATATGACTTGATTGTTGGAGGCTTTGAAACATCAAGAAATGTAAAAAGGTTACTAGGCCGACATAAAAAATGCCGCCACCAACTACACACCGACGCCGCCAATGCGGACGTTGTCCTTTCAAAACTAACCCTAAACAATCAAATAAAACAACGGCCATGATTAAATACATCGCCTGTCCGCCAATAATTTGATAGCCACCGCGAATCAGTCGTCCAAAACTCCCCATATTAAAGAGCCCTAATAACGTCAGTAAAATAATTAAAATTCCACTGAGCGCCCGAATCACCCGCTGGTCAATCGGCGGGGTCTTGGGGCTAGTCCGTTTACGACGACTTTTCGTGGCCCGCTTTTTCTGTTTGGCCATTTAGTTTTCCTCCTACTTTAATTTATCGGCCGTATAATGATGGGTCCGAGCTAAGTTAGGGAATCCTTGTTGGCGTAAGGCCTCGTAAATAACTAACGCCGCACAGTTTGATAAATTAAGGGCCCGAATATGTTCATCATTTTGCGGAATGCGCACCGCATTGTCCGGATATTGACGCATAAACGGCTCTGGTAATCCAGTTGTTTCTTTCCCAAATAAGAAGTAATGATCACCTTCCAACTCGTAGGCTGGTTGCGTGTAGTCCCGACTTGCGAATTTAGAAACAATGTAAAGCTTTGTTAAGTCGGGGACCGTCGCCATAAAACTTGGTAAGTCATCATGATAGACGACTTCCACTTTATCCCAATAATCAAGCCCCGCCCGTTTCATGTGCTTGTCATCTGTTGAAAATCCGAGGGGTTTAATTAAATGTAAGACGGTATTTGTCCCCGCACACGTCCGGGCAATATTTCCCGTATTCGCTGGAAATAACGGTTCGAATAAAACAATATGATTAGTCATTAAATGCTTCCTCCCTTAATCGTTCATGATTAACTTAAATTCAATTTTACCATAATCAATTATCACGCCCAATTAATAACGAAACATCAATGGTAACCTGGGTTAATTGCGCTAAATCAGTTGTCGTCAACTTCCGCGCCCCTTTTCCCCAGTGCAATGGTGACATTTGGACCAAGGAAGCTCGAAGTTCCGGTGCTAAACTAAATTCATATTTAATTGGGACCATTTGCATGGTTGGATAATTTTCTGCAAATCGTTGGACGACTGCTGAATTGTCATACGTTCGTTTTTCCCCCGTTGGGTAAAGCAAGTGCCGTAATTCAATTAAATAATCCGCATTCGGGATAATTTTTAAAACTTGCCCGCCTGGTTTTAAAACGCGCTTAAATTCTTGATAATCTGATGGTGAGAAAAATTCCACAATCGTACTCATGCTAGCATCCGCAAACGGCAATTGCCGTAAATCAGCCACACAAAAAAGAGGTTTGGATCCAATTGCGTAGCTAGCTGCACGCCCGCTTTAGAGATATCAAAACCAAGATAAGTGTCATGATGAGCGGGGCGCGCTTGCATTAATTGATACAACGGCGTGCCTTCGCCAGTCCCAATATCCAAAATCGTTTGGGGTTCGGTTGGGATATATTGAGCTACTTGCTCAATCATCGGTTGAAACATGCCTGCTTGTAAGACATTCCGCCGATCAGCTAAGTTTTCCCGGTCATATTCCCCTGGCGCCGCATGGTCAAGAAAATAAACAAAACCTTTTTTTATTCAAGTTCCACACATGGCCCTGTTGACAGGCTAACGAATAATCTAAGACCGTCACAAACGCCCGCCCACATTTAGGACAACGTAATAATGATAAATTTTTCGTTAACCATTGGCGAGTTTGATCAATTTTCTTCATTTGCATTCCTTTCCAAAGTGGCCGTTGCCGATTATAATTGAAACAAGTATTACAAAGGAGGCCACGAATCGTGTCTGAAAAATTTTTAATTGGTACCTATACCAAAAAAGCAAGTCAAGGGATTTACGGAGTCACCCTTAATCATGAAACTAAACAACTTTCTCCCGTTTGGGTCGTTGCGCAATCCCAAAAGCCTGCCTACTTACAAACTAATGGCACTACCATTTTTAGTGTTAAACAAGATGGAGAACAAGGTGGGGTCGCTACTTATACTATCGATGGGGACCAAGCCACGTTAGTTGACACTAACTTAAGCGTTGTTGCCCCTCCAGCATACGTAGCGGTTGATGAACAACGCCATTTATTATACTCGCTAACTATCACGCCGGAACGGTAACGGTTTATCAAATTAATGCTGACTTAACGTTAACTCAAACGGATGAAGTCAAACATGATGGTGTGACCGGTCCAAAACCCGAACAAGATAAGCCACATGCCCATTACGCTGACTTAACCCCAGATGGTCGCTTAGTAGTTTGTGATTTAGGACTTGATCTAACCGTCGTTTACGATGTGAGCGCTGACGGCAAGTTAACGTTTGTTTCCAATTACCACCATGAAGCTGGCTTTGGAACGCGGCACTTAACATTTAGTCCTGATGGTAAGGTAGCCTATGTTTTAGGTGAATTAGGCAGTCAATTAGACGTCTTAAACTACGACCAAGCAACCGGGACCTTTACTCATCAACAAAGCATTAGTACTATTCCCGCTGATTGGACGGCGCACAACGGGGCTGCCGCCATTCACATTACCAAAGATGGTAAATTTATTTACACCACTAACCGGGGTGAAAATACGATTGCCGTCTTTGCTGTCCAAGCGGATCACAGCGTTAAACATATCCAATCCATCTCCACGGAAGGTGATTTCCCCCGTGACTTTGACCTCAGTCAAGATGAAGCTTTCTTAGTTGCTTCTAACCAAGAATCAGATAATTTAACTCTATACACCCGCGATGCGGTCACTGGTTTATTAACCATGGTCCAAAAAGACGTTGCTTGTCCTGAACCTGTTTGTGTCAAGCAATGGTAATTTAATCATTAAATAACTCCTCCGTTCCAATTTAGAGCGGAGGAGTTTTTTAATTTGCTAAAATGGTTTGTAAATCCGCTGGCAATGGTGCCGTTAGCGTAATGACTTGCTCTTTAAATGGACTGTAAAATTGCACATACCCACAATGTAAGGCTTGCCGACTTAACCGGTTATCCGCATGCCCGTACATGGCATCACCGAGCAACGGATGGCCCAGTGCAGCAAAATGAACGCGAATCTGATGGGTACGGCCGGTATGGAGTAACACTTCCACTACTGACCACGATGGACTTACTTGCTGTAACCAATACTCCGTAATTGATGCTTTCCCACCCGCTATTACTTGGCGTTTAACAAATGAAGCTGGATCACGCGCAATCGGTCCCATCATCACCCCATGTTTACTTTCAAATTTCCCCGTTGCAATCGCTAAGTACCGTTTCGTAACTTGATGTTGCTTGAGTTGTTGATCTAACACCGCATGCGCAAATCGATGTTTGGGAAAGACCACCAACCCACTCGTATCACGATCGAGGCGCGTGGCAACGTGGGTAACTTGATTTGGATAATTTTGCCGTTGATAATACCCTTTGAGGCGATTTACTAAACTATCATGAACCGCAACATTATGGGCGGGCACCGTGGCGACCCCAGCGGGCTTGTTCACTACTAAAAAGTCATCGTCTTCATACACAATATCCAAGGGAGCATCACTGGCGGTTACCACTGGGTTGGGCGCTTCGTCGGGGACGATTAAACTCACCTCATCCCCCGGTTGCACTAATGCCCGCGCCCATTGCGGTTCATTATTAATCCGCATCTCACCGCCATGAAAAATCGCCACCTTAATTAGGGCCGTACTAGCCCCAAATTGTTTTAAAACGTTCCGTAACTTTTTCGGATATTCACCGTGATATGTCCAATCAAATCTCACTCTTCATCACCAATAAATGAGTCACGAACTCGTTTCCAAAAACTGTTATGCCGATATTTGGCAAAGTAAACCCGTTGACTAGCGACACAGAACTTCAATTCTTTTAATTGCCGATCATCATCATCCATCATCATAATTTCCCGGTCATTTGTTAATACGGTGTGGCGATCATCGTCAATTACTAACTTAACATCCGCATGCGTCCCTAAAATCACTGGCGAGCCAATTGTCCGGAAAATCATATTATTTAATGAGGCCATTTCTGCCATTTGGAACCCGATAATGCGGGGTCCATAATCGCGCCACCAACCGATTTATTGTATGCCGTTGACCCTGAAGGCGTTGAAATACATAAGCCATCACCTCGGAAACGTTCAAACAAGACATCATTAATGTACACATCCGCCACTAGCGTCCGCGAAACATTCCGAATCGTGGCTTCATTAATGGCCACGTGTTCATCAACACTGCCATCCGCGTATGTTGCCGTCATTTTCAATAATGGGTAAGCAACTGATTGACCACTATCGTTTAATAAACTTGCCACTAACGCTTCCACTTCATGGGGCCGCCAATCGGCATAGAATCCTAAATGCCCAGTGTGAATCCCAACAAAGCGAATTTGGTCAAGTTGGTCGCGATATTTTTGCACTGCTGATAACAAAGTCCCATCGCCACCAATGGAAATCACTACTTCCGGATCCAATTCATTATATTCTAACGTTGTCCCCGTCGCGGCTGCTAAAATCTCATCCCGCACCTGTAGTGATAATTCTGACTCATACGTGTAAATGGCAAATTTCATGAATTTCCTCTCTCTATTAGTCCTCAGTCGCAGATTCGAACCCTTTTCCACGTCCATGCGAGAATAAGGTTTGCGCTTCTTGAATTTCTTCTCTAATTTCTGACATTTCCGTATCCAATTGAAAGGCGGCTTCCGCTGCATTTTTGAGCCGTTCAGCCATTTCAACTGGAAACTCACCTTGATATTTATAATTCAGGGAATGTTCAACGGTGGCCCAAAAATTCATCGCTAACGTTCGCACTTGAATTTCAGCTAGAATTTTTTTGTTCGCCCGTCACTAATTGGACAGGATACTCAATCACAATATGATACGACCGGTAACCACTTGGCTTTACATTACTAATGTAATCCCGCTCTTCAATAATGTTGATGTCACTGCGCGACCGTAAAATATCGACCACTTGGTAAATATCATCAACAAATTGACACATAATCCGTAGCCCCGCAATATCTTGCATATCTTGAGCTAAGCGATCTTCTTGGACATGCCGCCGCACCATCTTTTCCTGAATACTTTCGACTGGTTTAACCCGTCCTGTCACAAATTCAATTGGTGAATGTTGCGATTGATCTTGAAATTGCTTGCGCATCCCCCGCAACTTAACTTTTAACTCATCAACAGCTTGTTGGTATGGTAATAAAAAGTGTTTCCAATCTTCAACCATCATCATCCCTCCAATCAACACAAAGTCTATTTTACCATAATTTAATCCTTATCGGTCAACTTGCCCCATCAAGCATAATACTTTACATCTATCCGATTTCAATTAAAATTAATTTTACTAATAACGAGGAGCCAGACAAATGATTGAGCTGTATTTATTTGTAAATCCATTGGGAAAACGGTGTCTCAACAACGAACGTCTCTTACAACAGATCACCGCCAACCATCCTAACAAAATTACTAATCGCATCATCCCGTTTATCACCCCTCAAATGATTGATAATGCTCTCTTATCCAATCAGCAACCTTTAACTACTGCCAACCGGCAACAAATTAATTGCTTGTTTAATGAAATTATTCGCGATTACCACGCTATCTGTATTCAAGGGCAACGTCATGCCCTGCAATATTTATGTGCACTGCAAGAACAATTGATTACGCTTCAACAACCCTATAATTTACAATTGGCCCTCCAAACGATTGCTAAATTACCAATTAACCGGCAACAATTTTTAGACGATCGCTGCTCACCAGCCATTAATTATGCTATTCAAAGTGACTTACAACTTTGCTATGAGTTTAAAATTAATAATCCCTCAACAGCCGTTATCATCGGTGAAGATTGGCAACAACCGGCGTTGGTTATCCCTAATTTCCACGCTCAAGCATTACCAACCTATCTCGCTCAATTGACGGCCGTTGCTGACGGCTAACTTGACGTAAATGTTGCCATTTTTGTTCATCTGATTTTTCCCAATTAATTTGCCCACGCATAATTTTTTGCGATTGTTGGGTTAAAAAAACCGTTCGCTAACCAATGAACTAAAAGCTGTTGCAAGCAAACTTGCTGCAGCTTTTTTGTTGTTGCGCTGCAAGTAATGGGAAAGTTGCCCATTGGGTGTGTTGATTAACCCATTGTTGCCAGGTTGCTAACGTCCAAGTTGTTGCTGGTGCCGTACGTTCAAGCGCTAGTAACAGCCGAATTTGCCACATTAATAGGGACTCGGTTGTCAGTGGCCAACTTTCGACGAGAGTATGTAAACCAACTGGGCACAACCAAAGCCGATGTCCTTGTTGATACGCCAGATTGGCTAAATCATTTGTAGTTGCTCGCCGTAATCGTCGCAGGCAAGCATATTCATGTTTCATTCGTAACCACCCTGAATTGGCTGGAGTAGTGATAAAGCGATATTTAATCGTCCAATTAGGTGGCCCCATGGTAATAAGACAAGGTTGATTTAAAACCCATTGCGTCATTAATTGGTGTTGGTGGCGACTTGGCTGCTCATACCGCGGCCCAAAGATCCAGCGAACCTTAATTCCCGCTTGATAATAAGCTTGCGTCCGTTGCGATAATTGCTCTGCACTAATCGGACTGCATTGATATTCTAAGGCTAATTGCTGCTGTTTATTTTGCACCAAGATATCAATCCGGCGGTTAAATTGTGGCAAACTAACTTCCGTCTGAACTTGCTGATTAGCCTGTTGATACTTTAAAAATAATTGATCTTTCCCTTTTAAATGAGTGGTGGTTTCCCCTGCTCCCGTTGATTGTCCCGATAAATGGCGAAAGTAACGCCGCCGTGATCCACAGACTAACCGGACTGGTCGTCCACAAGTCGGACAAGTTAGCTCAGCTCCCAGTTGGGCCTGTTGTGGGGTTACTAACACTTGCGCCTGATTTAAAGCTAATTGCATAATAAAACCTCCTAATTAGCAAATACACTAACAAGGAGGTTTTTAACCACTAATTAAAATAATGTCGCGCCAGCTCAAATGCCGCCTCTGGCATAATAACAACGCCATGTTCTTGTAACACAAATTCATTCAACGGAACAACCGTCCCAAATTCATTTAATACACCCAGTTGATCCTCAATCAACTCTTTTGTGAATCCTTCGGCAAAGAAGGTTACTAATAAGTAATATTGATTTTGATATTGATACAGACTTGATTCCACATCACCAGAAGCCATCGTTTTAGCTGCTGATAGAAAATCTTCGAAATCAGCAAATTTAATCACATAACTTTGCTTTCCGATGAGCGGATCATTTAAAGCCGCCGTTACTTCATCTGTTTCTTCAGTTTCGGAAGCTTCATCAGTGGTTGATAAATCATCGTGATCTTTTAATTCATGTTGCAAAAACTTCATTAACTGATCACGTTGCGCTTGCACCATTTCTGGATGTTTGTTAAAGGCATCATTTTTCGTAATTAATAGTTCCATTCCGGCCGGTGATTGCATCACTTGGAACGTCACTGATTCATCCGTAAATTCATTATCAACATCGACTTCGGCTAATATGTCATCGAAGAAAGCTTGCATTCGATCCTGGTGACTTAATAAATCGAAGAGCGAGGTCCCGCGTGCGGCTAAATCTTCTGGATAAATCATAACTTGTAATGTGTCCTCATTTAAATGATTTACTTTCATTGGGGCCTCCTCCTTTCATAATAACTTAATACATATATTTTAACTAACATTAACAAAATAATAAAGAGAAGAATACCACGCGATTCTTCCCTTCATTTAACAACTATGCATCTAATAATTCCGCCCGTTTTTGCGCTTGTTCAATTTCGTAATTCCGTACTGAACGTGGTAAGAAACGTCGAATTTCCTCGCTATTATACCCAATTTGAAGCCGTTTATTATCCATTAAGATTGGTCGCTTAATCATCCCTGGGTGTTGATGTAATAGCTCATAAACCTCATTAGTCGGTAAATCGTTTAAGTCAACTTCTAACTGTTTATAGTCATTTGAACGAGTTGAAATAATATCTTCTAATCCGTTTTCCGATAATCGTAAAATAGCTTTAATTTCGTCAACCGTTAATGGTTGCGCTAAAATATTACGTTCTTGATATGGTACTTGATATTCATCTAACCAGGCTTTTGCCTTTCGACTTGAGGCGCTACTTGGTGATACAAATAAATTTAACATGTCCGCCACCTCCATTAATTTGTCATTCGTTATTTTAATTATACTATCTTTTAGTAAGCATTAACAGAATTATTTACAAAAAGTAAGTAGACGCAACTATATCATATGTACAAAAAAAAGGAATGGCAACTGCCATTCCTTAAGTG
>NZ_BBAS01000018.1 GCF_001311375.1 Limosilactobacillus equigenerosi DSM 18793 = JCM 14505 | reverse complement strand
TGGAGTGATGGTTGAACCACTGTTAGTTACAGGATACCAAATTATGGAAAAGACAAACGAGTAACTAAGTTGTGGCACTAATAAGGAGTTAAAGAAAGGGTAGAAAACGTATGGGATCATTAGTGGATTTATTCTTTTTTTGGGGTGCAGGTATCGGCATTCATTTACATAGTCGGGTACATACTGAAGGAATTTAATTTAAATAATGGACTTGTTGTTAAAACATTACAGGTGGTTTTGTTGATTACTAGCAGTGCTGCGCTTGGTTTGTTGTTGTCGATTGTAATTTTAGCGGCATTGGAGGTGTTTTAAAGTGCTATTAGTAGTTAATTTAGTCATGATTGCTTGCGTTATTATCCTTACAATTGGCAGGTTTTATTATTGGTACAAGGAGCAGAAAACATTTGAAGAGTATGTAGATCAATGCAGGAAGGAACGTGAAGATGTATAAAGCTAAGCAAAAGCGAGTGGCTTGGTTAACGAGGATCGGAATTCATCCAGTTGTTATTCGTTACCAGGAGGGACACGGATGGTATGTTGACACGATTGGCGACATGCCACAATCAAGGTTTACATATCACAAAACGGCAAAGGAAGCAGTGGAAGTATTGGAGAGGACGTTGTTGTAATGGTGGAGTTTTTAATTGCAATCGGGAAAGTTGTTTTAGCAGCGTTTGCTTTTATTTGGGTTGGGGTTTTCTTAATTGCGTTTCTGATTATTTTATCGATTGCGCAAGATAAAGCGGAACAGTCAGCTCGAGATCAGCATGAGCGATTAAGACGAGAACGGAACTCAAGAAATTAAATAATTGGTGGGGGTCTTATATGGAATTTTTGGACGGACAACAAATTGATGAACGAGGAACGGCTCATAACGTTGATTTATTTCTTACTAAGGATTTAGAAAAGGCTTTACGTTTTTCAGGTGAGAGTCGTGATGGAATTTCATCACCACAATGGAGCTTTGAACCTAGCGGGGGAGGCTATGGAAACAGCCAAGAGCGGAGAATGGGAAAAGTGGTGACAGCCAGCAACATGGTTAAGGCAATTACAGACACAATTCGCAATTGCGATGAGTTAAATTCTAAAATCTTATTCCAATGTTACATTGACGAAATGAAGGATTGGCAGGTTGCAACTAAGCTTGGTTACACCAAGGAACACTTCTCACGGCAAATTAAGCGATCAGCGTTAGTTGAGTTTGCAGACCGCTATGAGGTTTATGGCCGTTTTTATCACGTTTACGAAGATTTACATGTTTATTTAGCGTGAATATCAACACGATGTTAATAGTAGGTCAACTTGATATCAATTTGACATCAACGTAATGTAAATAAGATGTCAACGCCACATCAACGGTTGATTGTTATTATGATATTGTTCAAAATATTACATATAAGGCAAACGCCTTACTTATGGGTCGGTGTGTTAGACAGGTTTAACTAATGATTATTAACTAAATTTTGCGTGCAACATACATTTTTATCAAAATCATTAGTTACATTCGCTGGTGCAAGCCCCATTACAAGCACCTAGTAGTATGGGTTGTAGATTTCAGATGATTAGCCACCTTTTTGTTGTAGAGTGGTTGCGTTTCGGGTGGCTAATCATTCAATACGGGTATAGCCAAGTTGGTAAGGCAACGGTTTTTGGTGCCGTGATTCGTAGGTTCGAGTCCTGCTACCCGTGTATTTAACGTTCGCTTTCAGCGGGCGTTTTTATTAAACGAAAGGTGGTGATTGCTATTTGAAATTAACGATAAAACAACAGAAGTTTGCTGATTATTACATTGAGAGTGGCAACGCCACACAATCAGCGATTAAAGCAGGGTACTCCGCAAAGTATGCAAACGGGAATGCTCCTAAATTACTGCAAAATACTGTAGTAAAAGCCTATATAGAGGATAAATTAGCTCAACTTGAGTCTGACAAGATAGCTGACTTAACGGAAGCGTTGCAAGGCATCACTCGGATTGCTCGTGGCGAAGAGACTGAGCAAGTTGTAACGGTTAATCCAATTACTGGGGACCCTGAAGTTACTGAAGTGCCAGTTAAAGTGCCTACTCGTTTAGCAGCATGGAAGGAAATTATCAAGCGCTATCCTAATTCTGATAAGTTGCTTGAAGCTGAATTGCGTTTAAAGTTAGCTAGGGCTCGTGTAGAAGAAGCAAAAGCAAAGACACTGGAAGACAGTGGTGTTGATGTTGAACGTGCCTTGGACGGTGTAATAACCGTAATTACGGGGGTGGCTAAAGATGACGGCCAAACTGACTAATCTTTTTACCGAAAAACAGGCGATGGCGATTAAGACTTATCTGAATGACGACTTTCGGATGATGATTTTAACCGGTGCTATTCGTTCGGGGAAAACGTTCATTAACAACTATCTGTTTGTGATGGATCTAAAACGGGCTAGTCAGTTGGCTAAGAAATTAGATGATAAGCACCCACAATACATCTTAGCTGGTTACTCGTCGGGGACGATTTACAACAACATCATTAGTTCAATTAGTACGCAGTTTGGACTTGATTTAAAGCCGGATAAGCACGGACACTATCATCTGTTTGGGATGGATATCGTTCCTGCTTACACTGGTAACTCGCGTGGTTTGGGGGCTATTCGTGGGATGACTTCTTATGGCGCTTACGTTAATGAAGCGAGTTTAGCCAAGCAAGAAGTCTTCCAAGAAATTAATCAACGATGCTCGGTAACTGGTTCACATATTATTTGTGATACTAACCCCGACAACCCACAACACTGGCTCAAGGTTGATTACATTGACAATCCTGACCCCAACACTAAAACGGTCACAATCAACTTCACAATTGATGACAACACAACGTTAGCTCCGGACTTCGTGGAACGGATTAAGGCATCAACACCTAGTGGTATGTTTTATGATCGTAACATCCGTGGCTTGTGGGTTTCTGGTGAAGGTATTGTTTATGCTGACTTTGACAAAGAGCGGATGACGATTGATGAGTTGCCGGACGACTTACATTACTATTGCGGTGTTGACTGGGGATTTGAACACCTTGGTTCAATCACTGTTTGGGGCGACGACAATAATGGAAATGCTTATCTTGTTAAGGAAGTTACAGCTCAACATAAATTTATCGCTTGGTGGGTTGAACAAGCTAAGAAAGTTCAACAAGAATACGGTCGTAACGTCATCTTCTACGTGGATAGTGCACGGCCGGATAATTATGCTGAGTTTGTCAAAGCTGGCATTAGAACTGTTAACGCTAAAAAAAGATAGGCAAGCAGGAGTTGAATCCGTTGCTGAATTAATAAAAACTGGTAACTTCTTTGTTACTCAAAAGGAGTTGACCAGTTTTACGATGAAATTTATCAATACGTATGGGATGAACGAACGGGTGAACCAATTAAGGAACACGACCACGTCATGGATTCCATGCGATATGCAATATTTAACGAACATAAGAAACGGCTTGCTACAACTGTTAGCAGTCGTTTCTTTTAATTTGAAAGGAGGGATTGGATGTCGGTTAACCAATCAATTAACGGCGGTTCAAACGTATTTGTTACTGACCAAGGGACTTACCTAACTAGCGAGACTGAGCTAACGCAACAAGACTTAATGGCATTGATCAATGACAATCAGTCAAAGAATGATAAACGGCGAAAGAATTATAAGTTGTACGTGGGGAAACATGATATTTTAGACGAGCCACACGATACAACTTCGGCTCGGCCGGATAATCGCGTTGTTTCAAACTGGGCTAATTATGTTGTTGATACATACGTGGGGTACTTCATGGGCAAAGCACCAACGATTAAGTTGTCTGATGATGCAAAAGATGAGAAGTTCCAAGATTGGCTTAATCAATCTTCGTTCTCTGATAAGCTCACGGAATTAACTAAATTAGTAGCGATTTACGGTAATGCTTACCTGCTAGCTTATCAAGATGAAAATACAAAATCACAGGTAACTTTAGTAGACCCTACAGCTGGCTTTATGGTCTATGACACAACGGTTAAGCGTAATCCAGTGGCGTTTGTTCGGTATGACTACTTGGCAGATAAGTTAAGTGGCGAAATTTATACTAACAAGGAAATTATCTACTTCGGTCAAGATGGCGTGTTTAATGAACGCACGCCACATTTGTTTGGCTCTGTGCCTGCTACTGAGCTAATGGCAAATGACGACCGGTTGAGCATCGTAGCTAAGATTGAAACGCTGGTTGATGAATATGATGCAGCGTTGAGTCAGAAAGCAAACCAAGTGGAATACTTCGACAATGCTTATTTAACAATCATGGGAGCAACATTGCCAAGTGACGATAAAGGTAATCCAATTCTAGATTTGGCTAAGAATCACGTTTTGTATCTTCCAAATGTAGAACCAGGTTCAAAAGCTGACTTTCTGCAAAAGCCGGACGCTGACCAAATTCAAGAGCACTTATTGCAACGACTCAAAGATGATATCTTCCAAACATCCGCGGTAGTTAATCTTAATGATGAATCGTTTGGTCAATCTGCTAGTGGTGTTTCGATTCAATACAAACTGTTATCGATGCAAAATCAAGCGGCAGTTGAAGAACGCAAGTTTACACAATCGTTGCGTGACTTCTTAGGAACGGTCTTATCGCTTGGTCAAGTAGTTGGGGAAATTAGCAAGGAAGTCGTTACGGCTGACTTGTCGTTCCAATTCTTGCGCAACCTGCCTCAAGATATTGCTGGTGAAGCGGACACGGCTAATAAGCTTAGCGGTGTGGTTTCTAAGGAAACTCAATTATCGACTTTATCAATCGTTGATAATCCAAAGGATGAAATCGAACGGATGCACGATGAACAAGCCGAAGACACTAAGCAAGCTGTGCAGAATCAGGCGAGTGCATTAGACATGGTTAAATCTCAAGATGTAGGTGATGACGTTGAAGATAACAGCGAAGAATAGTGCTTACTGGCAAAACCGTGATAAGTATGAACGTGAGTATATCCTTAAGAATTTAGCTGATGATGAGCAATTAAACCGGCGCTTGCAACTTTACTATGATCAAGCGATAGACAATATTAATCAGATTATCGATAGCGAACTGGCTAAAACGATTAATAGCCGTACTGGCAAACCGTCCAAAATGGACGTAGAAGCGTACCAACGAACGGCTAAGAAGATTGTTCAAGAAGCTCAATTAAGACGCTCACAGGGGCAATCAGTGAGTTATAGTGACTATTCTAAAGCGGTAAATGACCATCTTAGAATTTACAACGCCACAATGCGAATTAATCGTTTAGAAATGATTAAATCTAAGATTGGACTGGAAATGACTCGAGCTGGTCTAAATGTGGACGCTGACTTGAGAGACAACTTATCAACTAAATATCAAGATGAGATTAATAGACAAGCAGGAATTATGGGAGAAAGCGTTCCTAGCTCGTTGCTAACATCTTCTGCTATTGCTAAGACAATTATGGCTCAGACTAATTCAGCAACGTTCAGCGATAGAATATGGGCTAATCAGGATGCTTTGAAAGCGAAACTGGACGTGGCACTCACCAATGGTATTATCCAAGGGCAAAATCCAAGGAAGATTGCTAGGAATTTAAAGGGTGTTGTTTCAGATACTGTTAAAAATCATCGATATGTTACTGAACGAATTGCACGAACGGAAACAGCACGGGTTCAACATCAAGCACAACTTGAATCGATGAAATCTACCGGTGTTAAGTACGTTAAGTGGATGACAGAACCAAAAGCCTGTGATGAGTGTCAAGGAATTCAAATGGCTAAGCCGACTGAGTATGGTTCGGGCATCTATGAACTAGATAAGGTTCCAAGTATTCCAGTCCATCCTAATTGTCGGTGTGCAATTGGCGCTTATTGGGTAGATGATGAAAATTTAAAAACAGATTCTGAATTTATAAAGTCTAAAATCAAAAGCGGCGAATGGGGTATGAAAATCAATTCTGAAAAACAAGAACCGCATATGGAGTCAACAAGACTAGAAGGTAAAAGTTATTTATTCGATACCGAAAACCCACAGGAATTGCTGGAAAAATACTCTGGAACTGGTAGAATTGAGTTAACCTTTAATGGTGATCGAACGAATAAAGAAAACATTGATGTCGGACGATATGTTGGAATTGATTATCGGTCTAAAGAAAAGGTTACAGGAATTAGAATTCATCATTCTAAAAAAACGTACGCATATAGTTCCATGGCAACAGCGGAAGGGGGATAAATAATGAAAGACTTTGATACATTACTGGGCAAAATTGTTAAGATTGTTGCTATCAATGGAAAATTATTTGTTGGTCCTGTCGAAGGATATGAAACTCCGGAAGATTCAGAAGACGGTCAATGGTGGCTAGATGTTGACGTAGATGGATTTGGGTTGTTAACCATTGCTAAGTCAGAAATCAAATCATTAGAGGTGATTTAATGTCTAGTAACGATTTTTTTCGCAGTAGCATATAAAGTATTGAGTTATCTCAAAAAAATGCTATGAAAACGGGGTTAATCCCGTCCATACTACAGCACACAATATTTAAAAATGAAAAAAAAGCTTATAACTTTTTTAGGAAGCCTGAGATCGGCTCCCACTAATTAAATAATTAATAACTATTTAAACGTCTGCCAAGCGGTAGGCGTTTTTTAGTACAGAAATTTATTATTAGCGATTGCTTTAAAACAGCAGTCGCTTTTATTTTGCCTTTTTACTGACTGCAGGCGTTAAAGAACAATCTGGAAATTACAGTCGACGGACTTTAAACGGGTGATTTATATGGACGAAAACAAGTTACACATGAATTTGCAATTCTTTGCTGAAGATCAACCGGAGGACGCTCCGGAAACGAACGAAACGGGTGAAGAAGTTACGGAAAAACAAGATAACAACGAAGAAGTTAACAAACCAGCCGAAAAAAACCTTCACTCAATCTGAAGTTGACGAGTTGATTAAGAAACGCCTTGAGCGTGAACGGCAAAAGGCTGAGAACGCTAAGAAGGAAGCTGAAAAGCTCGCTGAAATGTCAGCTAAAGAACGAACTGAATTCGAAATGAACAAGTTGAAATCCGAAAAGGAACAAGCTGAAACGGACTTAGCACGCTATCGGATGCGTGATGAAGCTCGGAAGATGCTTGTAGACGGGGGCTATACTCCTGCTGACGATGAGCTATCTATGTTGGTAACTAGTGATGCTGAAACCACACAGACAAACGTCAAGGCTTACCAATCAATGATTGCTCGAGTTAAGGAGCAAGCTCGCAATGAGTTACTCAAAGGCACCACGCCTAAGAGCAACGCTGGCAAGGAAGTTAAGCCTTCCAAACCATTAGAAGCCATGACTTATGAAGAAGCCCAAGCGCAGTTAGAAGCGCAAGCTTATTTAATTACAGAAAGGAAGTATTAATATATGCCACGACAAGCAAATCCAAACAACATGACTAAATTTAGCGACACAGTTAACCCACAAGTGTTAGCTGCGATGACGCAAGCACAATTAAAGAAGGCAAACGTATTTGGGTCAATTGCACCAATTGACGAAACTTTAGAAGGACAACCAGGGGACACGATTACCGTTCCAAAGTGGAACTTCACTGGTTCAGCTAAGGAAGTTGCCGAAGGTGAAGCTATTAGCTTTGACAGCCTTGAATACGCAACGCAACAAGTAAAGGTTAAGAAGGTAGTATCTGCTTTCCAAATCACGGATGAAGCCCAATTATCCGGATACGGAGACCCTAAGACGGAAGCTTCTCGTCAAATGTCTTTAGCATTACAAGCTAAGTTAGATGATGACATCTTAGCAACGGCATTAACTGCGCCCCTTGCGGTAACGACTGTTACTCCAGATAAGGTTGATGTGATTGATCAATTAGAAGATACGTTCGCTGGCGCTACTGACGCTGTTGAAGGTGTTACGTATCCGCAACAAGGTGTGCTGTACGTATCCTACAAGGACGCCACTAAGTTACGTAAGGCAGCCGGGCAAGACTGGACGCGGGCATCAGAATTAGGCGACAACATCTTGGTATCTGGCGCTTTTGGTGAATTACTTGGCTGGGAAATTGTACGGACGGCTAAGTTAGAAGCAGGCACAGCTTTAGCTGTTAAGCCAGGCGCTTTAAAGACTTACATGAAGAAATTACCTACTGCCGCTGTATGGCGCGATGACGACCATCAAACGGATAAGGCATCAATGACGCAAAACTACGCTGTAGCAATCGCTAACGACGCTTTAGTAGCTGTTGTTAAGCCTGCAGGTAAGTAATAACTTTAAAAAGAGGGTGATTGAATGAGTTTTGACTATGGGAGTGCTGTTATTGCTCAACTAGGACTTGATGAACACAAACTTACTGAACAAGATGCTAATAGGCTTGATAGTATCATTGCTGTTGCTGAATACCAGCTAGCATTTAAATTAGGGCTCGATATTAACGAAGGTGATCAGCAACTCGAAGCACTTGCTCATGTCGTAGTCGGTGTTGCTGTAAAACGTTGGAATCGGTTCAAGAACGAAGGTATGGCATCATACTCTCAAGAAGGAGAGTCAATCACCTACGAAAATGATGATTTTGCTGAATACGATGATGACATTTCTGAGTGGAAACGGCGCAATGGTCAGTCGGTGATGTTAACCGTAGACCCCTATAGAAAGCGTGAACAGTCATGAGATTTGATAGTGTGATTAAGTTTTATTCTGAAAAAGGAAAACATTATGATCCAAAGGTTCATGGCTATGTAGGTGGTAATCAACTTGTTAGCGAGATTATGGCTAACGTTACTGACTTAGGAACGACTCGTTCAGTGCAGATTTTAGGAAGTATCAATCAGGAAGCAAAGGTTCTTCGATTACTAAATCCAGAACCGCCTGATTGGTCTTTTTTTAACTATCGATGACGGCGATAAGCATTATAGACGTACAACTACACGCACCGTTCTAAAAGGTAATACGTTGATTGTAGGTGGCGAAAATGGGTAAAACGGTTATACGACTTAATGGGGCTAAGAAACTACAACAAAAACTGTTAGCTAATAAGCGAGAACTAGCTCCTAAAGTTGGCAAAATCGTTGCAAAAAAACACAAATGAAATGGCGACAGTTACTAAACAGAATATGATGGGTACTTATACTCACGGTTATTCAACAGGGACTACGGCTAGAAGTGTATTAGCAACATTAGAAAATGGAGGCTTAACTGGAATAGTTAGCCCAAGCACAGAGTATTTTCCGTACCTTGAGTATGGAACACGTTTTATGTCTCCAATGCCAACGCTTCATCCAGCTTTTAGCCAACAAACAGTTAAGTTTGAAAGTGATTTGAATAAATTAATGAAATAGGAGGGCTCATGTTACCTGAACAAGTAATTTATGATTACGTTTACAGTCAAAGCGAAAGCTTAGGGTTTAAAACTTATGATCATCTACCGATGGAAAGCGAGAATGCTCCATATCCATTTGTTGTAATTGGTGAAATCAGCTCTACTGACGTTAATTTAAAAACCGCTTTGAATAAAACGACTACTCTCACAATTCATTTTTGGGGAGACGGTGAAAGTCGGTTCAAACTTAATGAAATGGCTGAAAAGTTAGAAAAATCGATTGAAACTGGTTATACAGATGGATATGCAGTGGTTGTACGCCACTCACAAACTCACAAACAATTAATACAAGACACAAGCGTTCCTAACACGGTGTTGAATCATCTTGTTTTGACGCTTGTTTTTTCTTTGACTTAGAAGAAAGGAGACAAAATGGAAAGTCAACAAAACGAAATTAAAATCTTACAAGGTATGGACACGTTAGCCTACGTCCGGAAGTTAAAGGACGCTGCCACGACTGACGGTCAATTAATTCCTTATCAAACTTCACTTTCGTTTGATCCACAACGTGATAGCGATTCCACGGCTACGAAGTCAGGAAATGTTCAAAGCAAGGGTGGATTAGAAACGGATGTTGAAGTTGAATTCATCAATAACGTAAGTAAAGTAGCCGATGAATTGTACGACTCATTATTTGATGGAGATACGCTAGAAATTTGGATTCTTCATCGCAAGCGGGTACAAAACGCTTCTAGCGCAACGCCTTCATACTTTGCGTGGTACATGCGCGGGGACGTCAAGGAAGACTCTAACGATAACGATTCCGACGACAATTCAACTCGTGACGTAACTTTCAATATCGAAGGAACACCAAAGCGAGGCTGGACTAAGTTACCTGCTGAAGCTCAAGAAGAGTTGGACTATGTCTTCCGTGGCATCATTAAGACGTCCGAAGACGAAAACGGTAATGGCGTAGCTTGGGTTAAGGGACAAGACGAAGGCAAAGGGACTGATCCTACGCCCGTGTCTGGTGGAACACTTGGTAAATAATTAATCAGAAAGGAATTTTTTAAACATGAAAATCGTTTTAAAGGATAAAGAAGTTGAATTGAAGTTTGGGGTCGGTTTTGTTCGTGAACTTGATAAGTTGCGTGAAATCGATAACGGGAAGGGAATTAAGTTTGGCGCCGGGCTTATGCTCGTCTTGCCAATGCTTAAAACGTTAGATCCTGCTGCTTTAGCTGATGTGTTACTTGCTTCAGCTAAAGCGACGGCTAAGTTTAAGGTTAGCCAAAGCGACGTGGATAATTGGGTAGACGAACAAGCCAACTTGGAAGCGGTGTTTGATGATGTTAACGAAGAATTGACTAAATCGAACGCTGTAAAACCTATCTTAAAAAAGATGACAGCCTAGAAGAGGAAGACGAATCTAACCAAAACAGTGAACTGATGCACCGAGAAATAGTGCTGAATTCACTGGCTTTTCTAGGCTTTCATGATATTGCGGAAATCAACGCGATGACGCTGTATGAGTATCAGTTGCGTATGGAAGCTTACCAGCTTAAACGGGCTGAAAGACACGAGGACATAGCTTTACAAGCTTGGATGAATCAAACTGTGCAAGCAACTCGAGGCAACGGTAAAAAGCCAAAACCAAAGTACACTAAATTCAAGGACTTTTACGACCGCGAATACGAAATCGACCGGATTCGAAGTTCAATTGAAGAGGGGTACGTCGCGCAATCAAATAAGGGCGCTCAAATTCAGCGTGGCGACATTTTCGCAAAACGATTGGAAGAGTTTAAGAGATTTAAAGCCGAAAGGAGAAAATAAATGGCAGAAACAATGTCAGTCGAAGCCGTCCTTTCTGCGGTTGATAAAAATTTCAGCTCAACGATGCAATCGGCAATCCGTGAAATGGGCGAAATGATTAATAAGACCAATCAAGTTAGTAACGTTCCCAATCCGGGCGCTGGTTGGACTAAAATGGGTGCTCTAGCCGGCGTTGCCGGTTCCTTAGCTAGTTCAGCTACGACTATGATTACAAACGGCTTGCATGATGTGGTAGCCGGATTAAACGAATCTAGTGCAGCGTGGCAAACATTTGAAGGAAATATGGCTTATATGGGTAAGTCATCAGGTCAAATCAAAGCGGTTAAAGCCGAGTTACAGGATTTTGCTCAGAAGTCTATCTACTCGGCGTCTGACATGGCAACAACCTACTCACAACTAGCTGCAGTCGGTGTTAAGAACACCACAAAGCTAGTTAAGGGTTTTGGTGGATTGGCTGGCGCGGCTGAAAACCCTAAACAAGCTATGAAGACCTTGAGCATGCAAGCTACACAAATGGCGGCTAAGCCAATGGTGCAATGGCAGGACTTCAAACTTATGCTAGAACAAACGCCGGCAGGTATTGCCGCCGTTGCTAAGTCGATGGGAATGTCAACGCAACAATTAGTTAAGCAAGTTCAAGACGGGAAAGTTAAAACGCAAGACTTCTTTAATGCAATTGAAAAGGCTGGTAATAGTAAAGCGTTCCAAAAACAAGCAACTACTTATAAAACGATGGGTCAAGCGATGGATGGATTAATCGAAACGATTACCAATAAATTACAACCAGCGTTTGATGCAATTGGAAAAGTGGGAGCTGGCGCAATTGGCAAGATTATCGATGGTATATCTAGTGGGAGCCCTGTAGTAGCAATTCTGGGTAGCTTAGCGGCTGGGATTGGGGCGTTTGTTACCACGCTTGGTACGCTGTATGCAGGAGCTAAATTAGCACAAGGAGCAATGGCACTATTTAACGGGGTTCTTTCAGCAAGCCCGTGGATGTTAGTGATTGCTGGGGTCGTGGCTGTCGTTTCAGCGTTAACAATCTTTTTTACTTCGACGGAGACTGGGAAGAAGATGTGGAAGTCGTTCTCAGACTTCGTTGTTAATGCTTGGAACTCAATTAAGTCTGTGGTAAGTCCAACCATTAGTTTCTTAATGGACTTGTTTGGACAAATCGGAACAGCCGTACAAGGGATGATTCAAACAATGGCGCCGGTTATGCAAACAATGGGTGCGGTTTTTGCTCCGTTAATGACGGCGCTTCAACAACTATGGTCATTGATTCAACCATTCGTGACGTTTATTTTGCAGGTTGTCGGAGCAGTGTTGCTTGCGATTGTTGTTGCAGCAATAACAGGTATTATTGGTTCAATCAGTTTGCTTACAAGTATCATCACGGCACTTATCGGAGTGTTCACGGCGGTGGTTTCTACCGTGTCGTCCGTTTGGCAAAGTATCATGGCGATTATTAGTGGAGCTGTTGCCATTATAGTCACCGTTGTTACTACGTTTGGTCAAGCAATTATCGCGCTGTTCACGGGGCACTGGAATCGAATTCCAGGTATCTTTAGTTCCGGTTGGGCAAAGGTTAAGAGTATTTTCTCAAGCACAATTTCTACCTTAAATCAATTGTTTCAAATTGGGGGAGTTCGTTGGTTTCAGCCGGTAAAGCTATCATGGACGGTTTCCTTAGTGGTTTGAAGTCTGGGTTTGAAGCGGTTAAGAACTTCATCAGCGGCATCAAAGACTGGATTATTGCACACAAAGGGCCAGTCAAGGACGATGCCAAAGCCTTAATTCCAGCCGGTAATGCTTTTATGGAAGGATTAAACTCAGGGTTAATGGAAGGCTTTAGTGCGGTCCAATCCAATGTTGCATCGATGGCTAGTCAAATCCGTGACGCAATTAACGACTCGGTTGCAACCGTAGGTAATTTTGGCAACTTATCAACCACAGTCAACACCGCGAGCGCCGGAACGATGACGAGTCGGACGATTGCTAGTGTTACGGATGACAGGAACCGTTCAATGATAAATACAGCACTGGATAGGATTGTCAACAGGTTGGATAACTTGGAACAACATCCAGTAGTTACTGTTGACGGGCTTAACACAATTAATAGTTACAACAATAAGCGTAATGCGATGAACTATTCAATGGAAAGGGGGTATTAAACAGTGATTAAGGTTTTTCTGATCGAAAAGACAAGCCTGTAGAGTATGACTTCGTTGCGATTGATGAGCAACCTCAAGCTAATGAAGTCGGTTTTAAGACGATTGAGGTTTCAATTTCACCTGACGCGAAAACTTGGACAAGTATGTATGATGTTTCAGAATTAGACAGAATCTACTGTGTTGATACTCCTGGAGTTGCTGATATAAAGCAAACTGACAATACAGTTAATCAAGGTATTGCAGACGGTCAGTTATTCGTATCCAGCAAATTTGATCAACGCGAAATCAAGGCTATTTTTAAGTTCGATAGTAATGATTCAAGCGACGTTCGATTAGCTTATGACGCTTTACAACGTTATTTTGGCAGTCGAGAACCTTACTGGATTTGCTTTGCTGATTTTCCGCAGCGGATGTACTTCGTTAAGATGACGAGTGTTGATCAGACCTCCTTTAGGGACTGGGGTTTTGTACTAGAAGTCACCTTTACTGATCAAATTGGTTTATCACGTTCAATTGGAACGACTGGTGACCAAGGTAATTACCTGTACGGGTTTGGCAATAATGAGTTGACATCGAAACCGCAGTTTAGTTTTTCAACGAATAAATTTACGCTCTACAACCCGTCAGATGTTGCTATCGACCCCGAACGGCGTGGACATCCATTTAAAATAACCTTAGATGGTTCGGCTGGTGGTGATATGACAATCAAGAATACAACGAACGGCACTTCAATTACTCGTAAGGGGAAGTGGTCGGGGAAATGGGTTCTTGACGGAGTTCACTCCACGCTGAATGACAAGGGCGATACGATTAACACGGATTACGGTTACATTGGTTTGCAGGCAGGAAATAACAGCTTTGAAATTACCGGTTTTTCCGGTAAGGTAAGCTTTGATTTCCCTGTATGGTGGTTATCATGAGCAATTATGGAACACGAACCTTTGTGGCAATTACCGATGCGTCTAAAAAAAAGAAGCCGAATTAGTTAGTTACGCCGACTTATACGACTCATTTGCATTTACAAGTAAATTATCTGGAACACAACAAATCTCGTTCAACCTGACTTATAAGCCGGGCTTTGAACGAGTTTTTAATTTGGCTCAATCAAAGGCGCTAGTACTTTACAACGGCGAAACTTATGTAATTGAGCAAGTTGAACCAGTTGCGAATGAACAAGGATTAATCAAGAATAAAGTCACGGCAAGTCATCATCTTATCGATGCGCTTCGTAATCTTCGGTATGATACTGACCCCGAAAGTCAGAATACTACCGGCGGGACAACGGCAACTAATTCTGACGATAAGAAAGAAGGGGTTACTGTTAAGCGGACTGGCGAAACGCAAAAATTCAAGCTTAAAGATCAGTTGGATGTGTACTTTCAGAACAGCAAAAATGTTAAATATGAATTACACGGTAACTTCCCTGAACGAGCTTGTCCGGTGAGTGACGGGACAGTTCTAGAGTGGCTTAACAATAACTTGTCTAAGTACGGTGGACGTTACATTATGCAAGGCGACACGTTACATATCTATACGGACGACGCTTTGATTAAAAAAATTAGATATGGATTTCCGCTATCTCTACAACGTCAGCCAATCTCAAATCCAAGCGGATGTTAATGATTTGGTCAACGTTCGCAAGGTTTACGCCGGAAAAATGGAAGAAACCATAACAACTGGCGGTAGCGATGGCGAAGTTGGTGACGGGCCAACCGAACCAGTCAATGGCGATTGGGGCCCTGTAATTCGCTATGCTGCACAATTAATGGACGTGCCTATCGATGATAACGGGATAAATCTTGTCAAAGCTCAAATAAAGCGTGAATCTGGGGGTAATGAACAAATTGTTCAAGGAATTTGGGACGTTAATATGGCCAACGGGAATCCTGCTCAAGGGTTACTCCAATTTATTCCGCAAACGTTTAATTACTATGCAGTTGAGGGGCACAAGAACATCAAGAGCGGGTTTGACCAGTTATTAGCTTCATTCAACATCCCTAACTTCTTAGGGCAGATTAGTGGGCGAAGTGGTTGGTCGCCTCATGGAGCTCCTCGCTCTAAGACGATTATTAAACCACCGGCTCCAAAGAGTACTTGGGGGTGGCCATTCCGCGGTATGAACGGCGCTCCGACTAGTTGGGAGAACGGTCAACAATTTGGGCATACTGGTTGGGTTCGACCAGGGAGTGGTGGTAGTGACTTCCATGATGGTTTCGACTTTGGGAGCGCTCATTACTCCGGTGACATCTTATGTGTTCACGGTGGAACAGTGACGTCAGTTGGTTACCAAGCCGGCTTTATGGTGGTTACTGTTAAGTCCAGCGATGGCTTAACGACTGTTTATCAAGAGTTTGGTAATTCGGTTAGCGTGCGAGTTGGCCAAAGTGTTAAAACTGGGGATGTGATTGGGCGATTGACGACAACTCATCTCCACCTTGGAATTACGACGAAAGATTTCGCGACGGCGTTTGCGCACTCGTTTGATGAAGGCGGTGGTTGGTTAGACCCAATCAAAACGATTCAGTCAAACGGCGGCGGTGCTAAAGGACAATCAGTTCCGATTAAAAAGTCTCGGGCGCAGGAATATATCGAACACGCTAAAACTTACCTTTCTCCAGAGCCTCAGGTTTATAAGTGGGGTGGAGAGGTTAAAGACGGGGCCCATCCTACTGATTGTTCGGGCCTATGGCTTTCATTGGCTCTTCACTTTGGAATCCGACTAAAGGATGGTGCACGTTCAACTTATCAAATTATTAAGCAGATGAGACCGATTAAGCGAAGCGAAGTACAAACTGGAGATGCAGGTTTTGTACCTGATTTGAGTCATGTTGTTTGTGCACTGGATAATAAAACTTTGATTCAAGAATCTAGTTATTCTGAGCCATGCAATACACGTTCGATTGACGGCTATTATAAGCCTTTAAACTGGTACCGGTATGATCCTTTGGCAAACGTACTTGGTGGCGAAGGTTCATCTGATGATAGCGGCGGTGGAACAACAACTACCACTCGTACTTACTACCAAATCAAATTTGATTGGCAAGATGACGAGAGTATTAAGCTATACGTCGCCATGTTGGGGCTCCGTTAAAATTGGATGATGTTTATGATGAAAAAGAAGCTCGTGATGAAACGGCAAAGCAAACACAAAGCAAGCCAGTAGTTTCATTGGATTTAGATGTGATTAGTACTAAGTTACTTAATAAACCTGTGGTTAGTTTGGGTGATAAGGTTCATGCGGTTATTCCGGAACATAACATCAACACAGACGTAACTGTGGTTGAAGTAACCGGTAACGATCCGTACTTTAATCCTGATGCTAAATTGAAATTAACATTCAACAATGCTAACGATGCGTTGAAGGATATCAACGTTGCTTTGCGTAAGGATATCAGCGCTGTTCGGAATAACATCAATGATGTTAATAATTGGATTGGTTCAAACATGACACTATCGTCAACCAATCGTGCATGGTTAGAAAAACAAAAGACAGTAAGTGCTGAATCACAAACAAATAACGATAGGAAGGAGGTAAATAATGGCTGATTTAAAAGAAGCATTAAACGCTAATGATTTAATCGATATCATGCGTGGCTTTGATAAAGCAATTGAAGAATCAGGTCGAATCGAGCAAATGATGATTGATTTACGGCACAAGGAAGTCTTGCCGGCGATTGCAGAAGCGGAAAAAGCCGCCAAAACGGTTGATAAGCTAGTTAAAGAAAGTAAAGTTAATAAGCAGTCAATCAGTAACATCAACCAAGCGATTGATGAAGCTAAGGCAAGCTCTAACACAGCGATTGCTCGAGCGAAGGAGTTGCTCAAAGACATCAACCATATTAACGACAAATGGGACGTCACGACAGGAAACTGCTTGAGTTGATGAATAACTTGAACAGCTTAACGACAGAGCAACGCCAACGAGCCAGTGTGTTAATGCAAAAACAACAAGACTTGCTGGCTAACATAAATACCGTTAACGATAAGTGGGGCAGTACGGCTAAACAATTAGCTGACCAAATCACAACGTTAAACGGCTTGACTGACGGACTGGACGCAACCAAGGCAGAGCTTACTAAGTTAAGCGACCAAGCCAAGGCACAAGGTAAAACAGTGATTACCTTACAACAGAACGCTGACGGACTGACGCAAGCGGTGGCTGACGTTAAAGGCAACGTGTCAAAGTTGCAACAATTCAGTGATGAGATTAAAGCGTCCCTGGCTAGCCAAGACGGACGATTAACGGACGTTGAAACTAAAGCCGGAGAAATGACGACAACTTTATCCAAGCAACAAACCACGATTGACAAGCAAGGTCAAACGATTGCAGGGCAAGGGCAACAAATCAACCGAATTAAGTTGACGGCTGATCAAGCGACAGCAACGTTGGTAGACCAAGGCAATTCAATTAACAAGGTTCAAGCGACTGCTAACCAGTTAAGCGCAGACTTGCAAACGGCGAACGGCGATATTGACCAGCTTAAAATAACGACGAACGGACTTAGTAACCAAGTTGGACGGATGGTTTCTGACGACGAGTTAGACAAGTACAAGCAAGCGATTAAGCAGTATCAAGACGAAACCAAGACGACGATTAACGGGAAAGCTAACCAGGCGGCGGTTGATGACTTGGTCAAGAGAATGCAAGCACAAGGCGGGCAAATTACGACGCTTTCAAGTAGTTTTGACCAAACCAAGGAAGCGCTGAAATTCAAAGCCGATAAAACGACCGTTGACGGGATTAAGGGCCAAGTTGACACAGTTAGCGCACAGCAAACTATCCAAGCTAACGAGATAGCACAGCGTGTAACGCAAGCAATGTTGAATAACTCATTGAAAGATGTCGCTACTCAAGATTTCGTTTCTAGTCAGGTCAAGCAATGGGCAGACCGCTTTAACATTAATTTGACAAGCTTACAGACTAAATTTGATAAGCAACAAAACACGTCAATGAATTTGGTTACTGATACTCCTAGTGATTGGGTAACTCAATCGGGCGATGGTTATCAAACGATACAAACACAATCTTGGGAAGTTGAACCAGGGTCTCAGTATACTTTTTCGATTGAATACCAAAATTTCAACCGCGGTCAAGATAACTCGACTTGGCGAGTTGAAGTTTGGACTGGTGCTCCTGGACCAAATCGAATTTCGCCTTGGATTCAAACTTGGTTGACTACTGACCAAAAGGGAACCTTAACCGGAACGGTTACAGCTCCAGCGGGAACGGAGCGATTAGAGATATCGCTTGCTTTCGGTTGGAACACAGGAACTACTCAACGAGGATCTTCAATAAATTGGCGACGGTTAATGGTTGTTAAAGGTGATAAACCGGCTCCATGGACACCAGCCCCCGCAGACTTAGCTACCACTAAGCAAGTAATCGACTTAAACTTAGACCTTAACGGAGTTAAAACAACCGTAGCTACACAAGGACAAGCAATCAGCGAGTTCAACCAAAAGGCTAGTGGTCTCGAGGGTCGGGTTGAAGATAACAAGAACAACATCGACAGCCTTAAAATCACGGCTGACGGTTTTCGCAACCAAGTTGGAAATATGGTATCCAAGGATGACCTAGCGGACACTACGAAAAAGATTAGCGACCTATCCACGCTGGTAGACCAAACCAAGAGCGCTGTTGACATCAAAGCCAATCAAACAGACGTTGACAGACTTAAACAGTCAGTAAACGATGCTAACGCCAAGATTGGTGTACAGGCAAATCAAATCCTTAACTTAGTAACCAAGTCCGAGTTGACCACAGCAACCAACGGGCTAGCAACGCAAAACTGGGTTCAAACACAGGTAGCTCAACAAGCTAATCAGTGGAACTTGAACATTACTAATTTAGAAACACGAACAAAAGAAAGCCTTGCTGGGGCGGGAATTAACTTAACTCCTTACACTAGTGATCAGTGGAAAAAAACTGCCGGTAATAGTTATATGGTTGATTATTTCCGAGCGTTCCCGGTAAACCCTGGCGAGACTTACACATTCTCGGTTGAGTATCGTAACTTCAACCACGGATCGGGAACTGATTGGGGCATTCAAGTTTGGACAGGTACTGAAACTGGACGTAAATCACCAATCGTTGCTTCCAAGTATTCCGGCGGTTCTTCGGGGAAGATAACCTTAACGGTAACAGTGCCTGCTAACGAACATTACCTAGCACCTAACCTTAACTTCTCAAACGGAAATCAAACCGGCGCTTCGGTTGAATGGAGGTGTTTTAAATCAGAACGTGGTTCAATCGCAACTCCATACACGCCAGCGCCTAGTGATATAGCTACCGTTAAATCAGTCACGGATTTAACGGCAGCGGTGGACGGGATTAAAGGCACGGTGCAGAATGCAGCAAGCAAGTCGGAAGTTGCACAGCTTGCTAACGCACTTCAGCAGAAGGTATCCAGCGACCAGTTCGAGTCTAGAATTTCACAGCTGGACAACGACTGGAACGTTCGAGTTACGGATAAGACCAGTGGTGACAAGCTTATGAGTCAGATTAATCTAACTGCTGGTAGGGCGTTGTTCCAAAGCAACAAGCTTGTGTTGAAAGGCGAAACGATCGTTGACGGTGGGTTAAACGCTGACTTGCTCAATGCTGGGAAAATTAATACTGATAGGGTTACAATCGGCAATGGACAGTCAACGTTGCAATTAAATGCCAGCGAGTTATCAATCAAAAATTCTAATAATACTTCGATTTACTACGGCAATGGCTACATAAGAACGGCAGACCAAAACGGCAACACTAAGCATAAAATTTTTATGTCTGACTTCGTCAATGAAGCAAATGTAAAAGAAGATATGCTGTCAATTTCAACATCAGACCGATTAGCAACTAATAAGAAACCCCAATTCAAAATATCGGCAGCCGGCGTATGGATAACTCCGTCGCTCTTCTTTGAGGGTGGAAATAGCGGTGATAACTGGCTTGGCTTTTCTCGTGCAGCAAGCGATACCGTTTATTTTCGGACATACGACGATACAAAACAACTTTTTGAGGTGTGGTGTCAAGCTGGGTTTAAGCAAGACGTCCACATTCAAGGTAACACAATCAACGGCTGGCAATTCTGGTCTGACGCTAGTCACGATATGATTGCTTTTGGTTCAAGAATGACCAGTAATTTTACAACCGTGCAAGCCAAGTCTTTTGTTCAGCTTTCGCTATTGTCTGAAAAGACTAATATTCTTCCAATTGAGGAAGATGAAGCGATTAGTAAGATTAAGGCCGTTGATATGCTTTCTTACCAGTACACATCAGACGTTGAACAAGGTAAGACCAAACGTTACGGTTCGTTAATCATCGACGATGTTAACAAGGTTAAAAAGTACAATGCCCCTAGAGAATTTCTATCTGACACCGGAAACGCCCGTGAAGACGGAACTTTAGTGGCTTATTTAACTGTTGTAGTTCAAAACCTGCTTAGACGGGTTGAGAAATTAGAAAGGAAGTAAAACATGGATAATCAAACACTTACTAACGCCTTGGTAAAGCTAGGAAACAAATTGGCAACAGTAGAAGCTAACCAAGCAATTTTGGAAGCACAAATCGAAGCCAAGGACGAAAAAAATTAAGCAATTAGAACAAGAATTAGAACAACTAAAGAACAATGACAACAAGAAAGGTGGTAACCACTAATGGCAACAACTTTACTCAAATCAATCACTTATGCGTTCGATGACAAAAACAACGTTCAATACATTGACGTAGAGGTTTCATCTACTGATCAACCACGTTCAGCTTACGCAAGCGCTCGAGTACGCATTACTAAAGACAACCTTACTGGTAGTCAAACTTTCGACAACTTGAACAAAAACGTCATCGCCGGTTTGGCTCTCAAGCAAGCTCGTGATTACTTCGCCAGCATTACTGAACCGGTAGCTGACACGACAGATACGGGAACAACGGCAGACACAGAAAAGTAGGTGATTAGATGAAAATTATCACTTATGGTGACTCTATCTTCCACGGTGACGGAGTTGACCAGCGAGATAATATTCCAAGTCAAATTGGCGCTATTCTTGGCGCTGATGTCAAGAACGCTGCAATTAGCGGTGCAGGTTGGTCGGTGGCTGGTGGGACTGACTCCTTAGCTCAAGTAGACAACAACCCTAACACAGGGTACGACTTAGCTATCCTTGAATTTGGTGTCAACAATTACGGCTGGCCGGCGGAACTAGACGACATTCGGTATGCGGCGTCGCAAACAATTCGGGCTATTCAACTATTCGATTTCAACACGGATATTTTGCTTGTTCTTCCAGGACCGGACTTCCGGTGGCGTAACGGCGGGAATGTTCCTAGCTTAGACGACAAAAACTCTAAGGTTGGTCGCAAAACGACTTGATTAACATGTTGATTGAAGTCGCTAATCAATGGAACGCAAGCTACTGGGACTGGCGTACTTCTCCAGTGATTACTTATGACAACGCCGTTGATATGCTCCAAGAGGGGCAAAAAGGCGTCCACCCTACTGTTAAAGGGGCGACAGCAGAAGCCCAAGCAATCGCCAAGTTTGTTAAAGATAAGAAACTGGGACAACACTCTGTTCAACCGTTTGTAACTCAAACTTCACCGCAGGGGGTTACGCAAGTCGTGGCAAACCCCGATTATGTTGTTCAACAATCTCAACCTGTTGAACAACCAAAAGTTCAAATTAAATTAACGTCGATTAATTCTAGCAGTGAATTAATCGGCGTTTTTAATTCCAACATGACTTTGATTTATAAGGCTCTTGAATTTAACTTCATTCCTCAAACATTCGTGGACTTAAACCGTGGATCACGAAACTACATCATTGAATCGGTTAACGAATTAAAGACGTTGCTTGGAATTAAGTTCGGCGGAATCAGTTTTATGGACAATGACGGAATGGAAGTAACTACTGACGGCTTGATTACTCCATCAAGTCTAGAAGTTAACCAAGTTATCAGCGATTTAAACACTGATTGGACTATTTTAGAGCGATTTATCAACGTAGCTAATTCAATTTAGAAAGGAAATTTAAATGAAAGCAGCAAATACACCACCTATGAACGGGAAAGTTTACACACAAGTCGAAACTGTGCTCGACATTGATCAAGTACTCGAAGTTGACCAATTGAATGGTCGCCAAGGTGACAACTGGCGAGACGTCAACTTACAAATTATGCAAAACGGCAAGCCACGTAACTTATCTAATTACTCTGTTGATTTAATGGGCAAGGACAGTGCCGGAAAAATTAAGTATACAAACAAGGCAACTATTAACAATGCTGCTAACGGGCTTGTTACGTTGAAGATTGCTGCGCCGTTTTATCAAGCGGAAGGTCCGTACCAAGAGGCTTTTATTCGAGTTGTAGACAAGAATGGTACGGTTGTTAGTTCTATTTCCGTTCGTATGGAAGTGATTAAGAACTCCTTGATTTTAACCACAGGAGAAAGTGCTAACTTTGCTGAAACGATTGACGATTTGTTCGCTAAAGCAAACGAACAAATGAAAATTGTAAACACCGGTATTACAACGGCACAACAAACTTTAGCTTCAATGATTGCGTTGCTCAATCAATACTCGCAATTAATCGCTCAAAAGAAAGCGTTGCAAGGCAATGAAGAAAATCATTATTCAGCTTGGCAACACTTTGACAGTGGTTTGACAGCGGCAGACGCAGACATCACTCATGTTGATATAGATCAAGCTAACATTAACAAACTTACTGGTGGAGCAATGAACTCAATCATGAACCTTATTAAGGCTGTTCCAACGGTTAAAGTAAAGCCTTGGCATCAAAACTGGACTGGTGAAAATGCTTCAAAGCCTGGCGTTCAAGACGCTATGGTTGTACAAGAAGTTGACTTGCCTGGTGGCGTCAGTCTTATGGCGTGTGTTGGGAATGTTGATTACCACGTTGACCGTGCTTGGGGAAATGCTTATTTAAATATCCCTGGCTTATTTGGGCGTGGTTCAGTTTGCCTTGGAACAGCTTATGTAGAACCAAACTCTTACTTCCAAATGACTGGTGACAACAAAGTTATGATTACGTTTGACGCACCAGTCAAAAAATGGTGTGGACGTCAATTTTCGTTATGAGTATTAATTGGGGGGCTAAGTAATGGCAGATGAAACAACCAACACGGACGCTTTCACTAGCGTTCCAACTATGGACGGGTTAGAACCGCTAACAATTAAAGGCGACCCTGGAACTCCAGCGACAATTCAAATTGGAACGGTAACCACCGGAGACCAACCAAGCGTAACAAATTCGGGGACTGCTAGTAACGCAGTATTTAACTTTGTGATTCCTGCTGGTCAACAAGGTGCGAACGGTAAATCGGCTTACGATTTGGCGATTGAAAATCAAACAACTAACGCTCCCGATGAAGCAAGCTGGCTTGGCACTTTAGGCGGTAAATCAGCCTATGAAGTCGCTCGAGATAACGGCTACACAGGAACTCAAGCAGATTGGCTTGCAAGCTTAAAGGTGATAAAGGAGACCCTGGTGATAAAGGTGACACAGCCTTAACGCTCAAAATCGGCAAGGTTACGGTCGGCGAACAACCAAGCGTAACTAACTCCGGCACTGCAACGGACTTAGTGCTTGATTTCGTGTTGCCGGACACGCAAACAATTCAATGGGATAACTACACAACCACAACTGATTTAGAGAAGAAACTTAATGGCAAGCAGGATAAGCAAGACATGGCTAACTATTACGACGCTAAGAGTGTTGATAAGTTGTTAGCCAATAAAGCTGACTTGTCAACGGTGGCCAGCGTCCCTGATAAGGTTGATGTTCAGAATCTTAAGACGGAAAACCAACAACTTAGAGATCAGGTAACTACGTTGTCCGGGCAGTTACTTAAGGTTCAATCAGACGTCGCGGCAATTAATGCTAAGTTGGCAACCTTACCAGCTAAATAGAAAGGCGGTGTTTTAGTGAATTTTATGGAAGGATTAGAAATTACTGATGTTGCTGCTTTGGTGGCAATCGCCGGGACGCTTGGCGGTAGCGTATACGCTTTGTCAAAGTACCTGGTTAGAGAACAGGCGCATAAGGTGGTTGATGGAGAGCTCAAACGACTCAACAAATCAATTACGGAGCTTACGCAAACCATTGTTCGATTTGGTCTTCAAATCGACAATTTAATCAAAACGCAAGATGAACAGCACAAACTAATTGATCGTCATGATAAAACGATTGATGATCACTCAGTACGAATTGCTCGTTTGGAAGAACACGTCAAAGGAGAATAGACATGGAATTAGTAACGACTATTTTGACAGTAATTTTAATCGCTGTTGTAAGAGCGATTGGGGTTGGCCTGAATCGAAACGACAAAGCACGGTCTATCGCCTTAACGCTTGATTCGCTAGCTAAAGATGCAGTTGTTGCAGCCGAAGAACTAGGAAAGGTCACAGGAATTGACGGTAAGGAGCAAGCGCGCGAGGCTCGTAACATTCTAAGACGCGGAATGCACCAATTAGGTTTTACGGACGTTCAGTTTGAACAAATCTCAAACGCAATCAAACACGCTTGGGCTGAACTCAAAGTCAACGGAACCTTGGATGAATATAAGAAGGGAGAATAGCATGAATCTAAAGAAGAAATTAACACTTAGTGGGGCGGCATTGTTAGCCGCCTTTTCTATTGCTGGAACAACCGTTGCACAAGCCAGCACGGAATTAACTGGTTGGTTACATGGCAATAACGGTGACTATACTTACATTACAAAAGGTAAGACTGATAGTGGTAAGAAGTACCAACAGCTCCCAAATATCGCAGACCCCAAGGATAAGTCGTGGTATTTAACTAAGGACGGAACAGCATTAGACGGTGTTCAAGACTGGGCAGGCTCTAAGTGTACTTTGAACCAACAACCAAGCAATTAATCAAACATCGTGACTACGTCAAGGGACAAGACGGAAAGTATCACATGGTTGACAAGGACGGCCGTGTCTTATCCGGTATTCAAGAATGGCAAGGAAGTTATTGGTACTTCGATAAGGACGGCGTTCTAATTACTAAGCGTAATTACGTTAAGTCTCAATGGGGTATGTGGTATCTTGTTGGTTCTGACGGTCGGGTTCAAAGTGGCTTGCAAGAATGGCAAGGTAGTCTTTGGTACTTTGACCCAACAACGTACCTATTAGTTAAGAACAAAGACATTACTGTTGACGGTGTTAGTTACCACGCTGATAAGGACGGTCGCGTTACCAAGAACGCTAATCAAGAAACGGGTTTTGACCCAAGCGAAATTAACTGGACTTACGAACTAGGTGCTGGCGAAGGCGATAGCCGCTTAGCTATTCCTGACTACATCATTCTTCACGAAGTGGGAGCAGAAAGTGGTGCAGCTGCTAATGCTAGTTACCTTAAGAACAACTGGGCTACTGCTAACACGACTTTCGTAGTTGGTGACGGTGGCCAAGTCTTCTGTGTTTCTGACCCTGGATACGTAAGTTGGGGTGCACTAGACGCTAATCCATACGCACCAGTTCAAATCGAACTCGGTCGGACTTGGAATCGGGCGCAATTCTTACAAGATTATGCTAAGTACATTGCGGTAGCTCGGTACTACTCTAATTACTATGGCATTCCAACCACGCTAGATGACGGTGGCGTTGGAACGAAGGGTGACAAGTCTCACCGCTGGGTCTCTCGGAACATGTCTGGTGATCATCAAGACCCGTATGGCTACTTCGCTAGCTGGGGTATCTCTGAAGACCAACTTACTCACGACATCAATAATGGTGTAGACATGAACCAACTTAATTCTGTTGTTTACTCACAACGGCAATAGATTTATAATTTAAATAACCCATTAACAAATACACCTCAACCTTAATTGGTTGGGGGTGTTTTTTGTGTTATAATCATAAAGAACCTGTTGGGGTGGTCTACGGGCTCCCAACTCCCCTGTATGTGGGGCACATACAAAGTTTTAGGCAATCGTTCCGGAGCGGTTGCCTTTTTATGTTACAATAAATCTATCAATCCCCTTGGGGTACAATTATGGATGAATTAAGTGAATCACGTAAGCGAGCCAATAAGAAGTGGAATGATGCCAGTAAAGCTAAGATGAGAACGTATCAATTACGATCACAAGCTAAGAAATGCATTCGTGAATTTGCTAGGAAGAAGGATGATTTAAAAGAATTACGTGAGATGATTGACGAGCGGTTGAAAAAAATTCTAATATAATCATGAATAAGGGAGGCGAGTTGTATGTATGATGTATTAAAAGTCGTTAATTGGTTACGAGCCAGAAATTTCGCTGATATGCGTGAAGATGAAAATGTTGAAGAGCTTACGCAAATGAAAACAATGAAACTGTTGTACTATATTCAAGCTGCCAGTTTAGTGGTAACGAATCATCGGTTTTTTTGATGAAGATATTGTAGCTTGGAAGTATGGTCCAGTGGTAGTGAAGGTTCATGAAATTTACTATGGACAGCGTGGTATTGTTGGTGATGAATTAGATGATAAAACACGCAGTGATTACAAAGAACTTCAAAATAATGAACAATCTTCAGATATTTTGAATAGCATCTATGACATTTATGGACACAGCTCTGCATATGACTTAATGAGGCAAACACACAGCGAAAAACCTTGGCTAGAAACAGCGAGAAATGATGTTATTAAAGACGACCTGATTAAGGAATATTTTGAGAAGGTATTTGTAGTTGAAGAAGATTAGGTCTAATTATCAACCCAATAGTTTTGACAATCCCATACTTACCAAGCACAATAGAACTAGATTAACATTTAATTTTTCGTTTTTAACTGAAGAAAAAGGTTTTAATCTTAATAAAAATAATGGCGTTTCAAGAGAAGCTAGGCTTAAATTATTAGAAAAAAATTCAATTTTTATCAGTCCAAGATAAAGCTGATATTATGATGTTGCCTAAAGAAACTGGACTGGAAAGGTTGCATGAATCTTATGTTGATCTAAGGGTTCATGGTGATTTTATAAATAGTGGTAGAAACGAATTGTGTGGCGATAAGTACTGGATATTTCGTCTTAATAAACTAGGTAGGGTTATCGGGAAGATTGATAATGAAGTTTTTTTTATATTTTAGCTATCGATACCAAATTTAAATTATATAAACATTAACTCAAGTCAGCGTAATGCTGGCAACAGGAGAAGTTGCTGGTGACACAAAGCTAATCGTTGGCTTTGATGATTATCAGGGTCACGATGTTGTTGTTGACGCCATGCAGATTAACGACCTGGAAGCTCCAGATGCCCGAAAATCTTTAGCTTTAACCAAAACATGGAAAGTTATGACGGTTGATGAGTTGATGAGCATGTTTGAGAATAAATTAAGTTAAAAAAACCGGAGTAGGTTAATTCCTACTCCGGTTTTTGTGTGTCGGGACACTTTTGAGACACCAAACGCTCAAGAATGCTATTATATCAACGATTTAAGCTGTGATATCATTACCAACCTTAGAA
>NZ_BBAS01000017.1 GCF_001311375.1 Limosilactobacillus equigenerosi DSM 18793 = JCM 14505 | reverse complement strand
TCGCCATGCGAACACAAGCTTTGGCACCTGACAAATGTGTCAGGGCTTGGATATTGGAGAGTTGTCCGAGCTGGCCGAAGGAGCAGCATTGGAAATGCTGTATACGGGTTAAAGCCTGTATCAAGGGTTCGAATCCCTTACTCTCCATTGTAATATGGCCCGTTGGTCAAGTGGTTAAGACACCACCCTTTCACGGTGGTATCATGGGTTCGAATCCCGTACGGGTCACTTATTTTGGGGGATTAGCTCAGTTGGGAGAGCGTCTGCCTTACAAGCAGGATGTCACAGGTTCGAGCCCTGTATCCCCCATTAACAACTGAATAGTTGTTGTTTCGGCTCGGTAGCTCAGTTGGTAGAGCAACGGATTGAAGCTCCGTGTGTCGGCGGTTCGATTCCGTCCCGCGCCACTCTTATTATAGGGATATAGTTAAACGGTATAACTACGGTCTCCAAAACCGTCATTGTGGGTTCGATTCCTACTATCCCTGCTTAATTTAATATGGCGGTATTGGTGAAGTTTGGTTAACACATCGGTTTGTGGGTCCGACATGCATGGGTTCGAATCCCATATACCGCCCTTTTTACTTTGATAATCTATACTATCTGGTGGTATAGCCAAGTGGTAAGGCATGGGTCTGCAAAACCTCGATCACCGGTTCGAATCCGGTTACCACCTTTTAGTTAGATTATGCCTCTGTGGCGGAATTGGCAGACGCGCTGGACTCAAAATCCAGTTCCCGTTTGGGAGTGTGGGTTCGACCCCCACCGGAGGCACTTAAATCGGTATAGATTTCTTAGTTAAGACGGAAGATTTTTTTCTTCCGTCTTTTTTTAGATTAATAAAATAAAAACGTTTTTCAGTTAATTATACTCTTGTCATTGGTTTAAGACTAAGGTATACTCCTTAACATATTAATAGATATTCCATTTGTATATTGTCATATTATGGCTGACAGTTTCTACCCAAGACCGTTATTCTTGGACTACGAATGCGTTGATAAAAGTTCAATCGTTAATTCATAGTCCGAAGAATTTCAAATGGAATTCTTCGGTTTTTTTGTTTTAGTTGGTTTTGTTTGAAGGAGAGTAAGAATGACTACTACCACTAATAGTTCTTTAGTAATTGGCCCTGATGATTACATTTCAAATCGCGAGGCAACGTTATTAGGATTACAACATGTTTTAGCGATGGACGTATATGTCCCACCGATTATTTTAGCTGGCGCGATGATGATGGGGAGTGCGGACGCCACGGGGCTCTTACAATCAACTTTTTTTAGCCGCTGGAATTGGTACCTTAATTCAAACGCTTTGGATGATGAAAATGCCGGTTTCCCAAGGACCGTCATTTGTTCCGTTAGGGGCGGCCGCGGGGATTGTCGCCGCTATTGGTGGCTTAGCTCATGGTGGGATGGCAACCTTAATCGGGGCGTTATTAATCGGGGCCTTAGCTTTGATGATCTTAGGCGCCACGGGGATCTTTCAAAAAAATTATTAATCGGCTAGTCCCAGCCGTCGTTGGCGGGACGATTATTACCTGTGTGGGGTTGTCATTAATTCCGTCAGCACTAAATGATAATGTTTTCTTAGCAAGTGGCAATGTTTATACCAACATGCTATTAGCGAGTGTGACGGCTGCCACGATGTTAGTTTGTGTGGCCCTCAGTATCCGCTTTCCCCGGGTGCAAAAACTGTTTAAAACATCTTCAATCGTAATTGCTTTGTTAGTGGGGACGGTGGTTAGCAATTTTCTCGGCATCTTTGATTGGCAATCCGTGGTCCAAGCGCCATGGGTTGGGCTCCCATCCCGAACCGTTTTACATTGGGGAATTCATTTTGATGGGGCAGCCATTTTGACAATGTTAGTCATTTACGCCATTTTAACGACTGAAACAACGGGGACCTGGTTTGCCATGGGGGCGGTAACTAACCATGAAATCACCCCGCGCCAATGGAATCGGGGGATAATTGGTGAAGGTTTAAGCTGTTTAGTCGCTGCTTTAACGGGAACCACGCCAGTGACTGGTTACTCAACTAATGCCGGAATTATTTCGATTACGGGGGTGGCTAGTAAGCGCGTCTTTGTAGCTGCTTCGATTTGGTTTATCGTGCTTGGGTTCTTTACGAAATTATCCGCCTTGTTAGCTGCCATCCCGGCGGCCGTGATTGGGGGATTTTTCGCGATTATTACCGTGACCATTATGTTAAATGGATTAAATGTAATTCGGCGGACTGAAACGGGCGAAAGTGATTTATATATCATTGGTATTCCAATTGTGTTAACGATGGCGATGATTTTATTACCAACTAAAATCGTGCACCAAGCACCGCAAATGGTTCAATATCTGCTTGGATCACCAATTGCAGTTGCGGCGTTTACGGCAATTATTTTAAACCTGTTAATGCCAAGTCGACCAAAAGCATGGGCATAATATAAAAGGCTTGATCCCCCAAAATTGGGTCAAGCCTTTTGTTATGCAATTGGATATTGGTAGGGAACATGCGCCGCGGCCGGAACTTGATCCCATTTAACGGGATAACCAGCTCCGTGCGCACAGAAGACCGAATCGGGGGTGTTAGCTAAATCAGCGGTGGGGTTGTAGTTAGTCGCAGTAATGATCTCATCGGCATTGTGACACGGTTGATAACCAGCCAAGGTTAATTCAATTGATCCTTGCCCATGGGTATAACTTCGCACTGTTGTGGCATAATCGCGGAGTGTGGCCACTGGCGCGGTCCCCGTAATTAATTGCATGGTGTCAGTTGGTTCCGCCAGTGCAAAGGTACCGTTCATTTGTTGAATGTCATTAAGGGCCCGGCCAACTTGCTCGTTCGGTACGAGGAGACGGAAGGCATACCAAGGTTCGAGGAGTTGACAAGCTTGTTTAGTTTTAAGCATCATTAAACCTTGGCGGACGGCGCGCCAAGTAGCTTCATTAAAATCGCCCCCTTCGGAATGCTTTAAGTGCCCCCGGCCGTTAATGAGGGTGATTTTAACATCGGTTAAGGGCGCCCCAATTAAGACGCCGCGGTGTTGTTTGGCGTGTAAACTGGTCATAATCCGTTCTTGCCAATTGTGCTTCAAAACGTCAACACTACAGTCTTGGGCAAAGGTAATCCCGCTCCCACGTGGCGCCGGTTCGATTAACAAGTGAACTTCGGCATAATGGCGCAGGGGTTCAAAGTGACCAACCCCTTCGACTGGCTTGGTAATGGTTTCTTGATAAATGATTTGGCCATCAGTAAAGGCGACTGTCAATTGGTAGCGTTCTTGGAGGAGAGCTTGGATAATTTCAAGCTGCACTGCGCCCATAATTTGGAGGCTAATCGTCTGCAGTTCTTCACTCCATTGGACGTTGAGGTGCTGATCCTCATCTGCAAGTTCACGCAGGGCTGCGAGGACGCGATGGGGATCATTACCCTGTAACTCGACGGTATAGTTTAAAACGGGTTGAATCTGATTTAACGATACATCTGGGCTCAGCCCAATTCCTTGCCCTGGAAAAGTTTGGGTTAGACCCGTGACGGCACACACTTGGCCGGCGGGAACTTGATTGGCAATCGTGAATTTTGCCCCATTATAGCAACGAATTTGATTAATTTTTTTCCCCAGGCAAAAGCTCCGTTTTGGCTTGTAACGTACCACCAGTTACCCGAAGCCAGGTTAGGCGTTCACCAGTTGGCGCATGGGAAATTTTAAACACTCGTCCCGCTAAGGCATTCGATGCTGGAGTCAGCGGTGAAGTCCAATGGGTTAAGCCGGCAATTAATTCGTCAACCCCGGCTAATTTCAACGCTGCCCCGGTATAAACGGGGAAGACATGCCGGTGGTCAATTAGCCGTTGAATGGTTGGATCAGCTAATGTTTCAGTGCTCAGTAGTTCATCTAGCGCGGCTTCATCGGTCATGGCGATGGCTTCATAATTGTCAGACGTGAGTGGTAAACAGCCCGCGTCAAATTCGGTTTGTAATTGCTCAATAACGCCAGTCACATTAGCGCCAAGACTATCGGTCTTATTAATGAAGATGAACGTAGGAATGTTGGCAGCTTGCAATAAGCGCCACCACAAGCGAGTGGATCCTTGAATCCCGTCCGTGGCCGAAACTACTAATAAGGCATAATCAAGGACGGGAAGGACTTGCTCCGTTTGGGCTGCAAAGTCGACGTGGCCAGGGGTGTCCAATAAGGTCAGTGACAGCTCATCGAATTGGGCAACGGCTTGGTGGGAGTAAATCGTAATCCCCCGTTGTTTTTCAAGCTTAGCGGTATCTAAAAAGGCATTCCCGTTATCAACCGGCCGAGGGTCCGTTGGGTGCCACCACGGTATAATAAGGCTTCGGAAAGCGTCGTCTTGCCGGCATCGACATGGGCGACGATTCCCATTACAATGTGTTTCATAATTCGGTATTCCTTTTAAAGTTAGTTGTAATGATCAGTTTTATTTTAACAGACTCGTAAATAAATTTGAAAAGTAGGCAAACCGCCCAGTGATTTACTAACTTATGAGTAAAATAGGTTGGTAAAGATGATGTGGAGTAATGATTTAAAGACCATGAGGTGAGAAGTGGGAAAGGATAATGAAAATTACAAAGATTGATTTAGTAGAAAACAACATAACTCCTTTATTAAGTTTTGCCGCTTCTTCGATGGCCCATTCACGCGCAGCTGCTTTAGTATTAAATCCGGACTTAGACTTAGTGCGACGATAATTTTTATTAGAATCACGCCATTGAATCCTAGCTTGCCACTTCGAGCCACGTTTTGTTACTTGCGCCATGATTCCCCCCTTTTTTTCAAACATACGTTCGATGATGGTTAAATTTAAAACCGTCAATTAAGACGGCTTTATGTGATATGTTAATGCTTTGCTAACTCGGCAGGGCGTTTTTTATTTTAGAGTATGTTAAATTTTTATATCGTCATCGGTTAATTCTAGATGACTCAGAATGTATTCTTTATCATCAGGATATAATTTTAAATAATTATTTAAATGGACAGAAATCGCAGCCTTTAATTCTATCGATGGATCTGTGTTTTTAAATAATTGTAATGAACGTAAAACAACACCTAATCTACTGCGCCCCTTTCCTAACCGATATTCTTTTTCATCAATTTCTAATAACCTTTTATGGAGAAGTTGGTTATAGGGCAACTCGTGTTCTTTTGTTCTGTGATTATATATTCGCCCGCCATGAGCAGCCGTATTCCTATAATCCAAATATAATTCTAATAATGGAGAAATTACAGACGACAGGTTTTCATTAAGTTCGACTAAATTAGGATTGATTCCAAATAAACGTGCGTTAACTGACCGCTTTTCGGGACCTTTTAAAAGTTTGTACCACCATATTAAATTACCAAAATTTAGCTTTTTAACAATTATCCAAGGAGGTACATTACCATTTTCTTCACGATAATGTTTAAATGGTTCAGCGTCTGATTTAGAAATTCCTTTTAAAATATTCATGAGATGGTCTATGGGATACATCTTTCTTTTGGCTGATTTAATATATTGCTTTTTTTCCAGAAGTGTAATTGTTTCTATTCATATATTCATCTTGCATATATGAAATGTTTTCGGATACTGTATATGCAACGGCTTGTCGTAGACTTAGTTCAAAAGTTTCGAGAGATGACATTACTTGAGTTCGTAAGTTTCTATCAAAAGTGAACAACGAGTAAATATGCTCAAAAGTGGTTCCTTCTTTAAATCCTTCGTTATCATCTTTAGAACTATTCATAAAATGTTCCTTGTAACCATTGATTATTTCATAATATCCATATCTAAGAAGTAATTCTTTTGCACTTTCCTCGTTTTGGAACAGTAATCCACGTTCTACTTTCAATTGTTCAATCTGTTTTTCAACTGGTAAGAAAGGTTTATTCATAATTTTCTCCATTAAACGCAAAAGGGACATGTAAAAAAACATGTCCCTTAAGGTACGGTTGCACAGCAACCACTTAACTTGATTAACTATATTATTGCAAACAAAAGTAGTATAGTCAATACTTTTACATGCTTTTTCGTTCATAATTGTTCTTAATCGTTCCTAATAACTCATTATATTAAATTAATCGTTATCCTAATATTCCTACCGGCCAGTGATCAGCGGCATAATTAGCCCATTTTTCAGCAATCAACACTCGATGTTCATTTCTATTTGATAGATCACCATTATCAAATTCCCAATGGCTGCATTCGTGTAGAGCGGTCTTGAGCCAGTCTAAATCATCGTGGTTGGCATTTAAGTAAACGTCATTGCCGTCAATATGTCCATGATAGTGGGGGTTAGGGACATCAATTAACCAGAACCTTAATTCAGGATACATATCTTCGATGCGTTCTAAATCTTTCATAGGCAAGCACCTTAGTTGTTGATTACATCTGGGTCTTGTCGGGTTACGAAATGAGTATCTGAAGAATCGTATATAATACCAGTTTCCGCATCCCTTAGTACAAGATTTACGTTATAGAAGTTAACCCCTTCATTAACCCTGAATATGGAACTTTTAACCGTAAATGTTCCAGATGTTAGCCCTGCTTCATTAATTCGATTTTCTTCAAGCAATTCTTTCCCGTTAACATTTAGATCAGTGTCCACCTTTGTTAGGCCGTCTGATGATTTAATATTAAGATGAAGGATGTAATTCCGGTTAATTTCTATCGCTATAAGCGAGAAGTATAGATTAATTTGATATTTTAACGGTGCTTTATCATAATTGATGTAGTACATCGGCTGCTCGTTGTCGGGATTTATCGGATAAATAGTTCCAATTTTATTGATATAATTAGTATTAAGTTCCATAGTTTTCTCCTGTGAGGTAATTATATGAATAATGAAAAATTAACTTCAAAACAAGAAAAGAGGGTTATTACCGTCGAGGTAACCACAATTAAAGATGATGAAGTGCAACAGTTGCACGATCGCATTGACATTTTATCTAAAGAAATATTTAGTCTTAAGCAAGAATTTGCTTTTGTAGGATTTTTTTCATCCCGTTCTTTATGTAATATGTATTGGGCTCTTATTATTCTTCACTCATCACTAATGTTTTTGTTTAACTGGTTAAGAGTAGATTTGTCTTCATTTTCATTATCAATCGTTTTTTTGAGGGGCTTTTTGTGCTAATTTCTTGGTTATTCGATAGTAATTTTTTGCTAAATGCATTGAATCGCATTGAAAAGTCATCGTAAATAAAAATTACTAAGGCGATAGCCAAAAAAGCGCAAACAAAATATAAAGTTACAGTTACGTGATTTAAATTACTATTGAATATAGTTCCTAGATAAGTAGTGAGAAGGCCAACAAAAGAGGCTCCAACACTCCCTAATAATTTATTTAAGTTCATATTTCTTAACGAGCACCTCCTTTGGTGCTTTTTATTTTGCGCTAAATCCGTCGGCGGTTCTTCATCGCAATCTTAACCAACTGCATGATGTCTTCGCGTTCCTCGTCAGTAATGTCTGGATCAATTGAGTAGGCGATGAGTTTTTGGTTTTCGGTGAGTGTGTTTTCTTTGTCTGCGGATGCAGTGCCTGATTTAACACCAAGCAAGTAATCGGTCGAGATGTTAAAGATTTCTGCTAAGCGGGTAACAGCCCCGCTTGTTGGTTCGGCTTTGTTGTTTTCCCATGCGGTAACTGTTTGCTGAGATACGTTTACCAACTTACCAAGTTCAGTTTGTGACATTCTCTTCTCTTTTCTTAATGTTCTTATTCTGTTACCAATCATGGTTTTATCCTCGATTCAATAATTTATTTGTTGTCTATAATTATAAAGTTTTGTTTATAGAGAATAAAATAAATTTTGTTAAATATAAAAAAAATATAGTAAAAAAACATCGACTATATAAATTCAACTTGATAATATATTGTTCGTAAGGTTGATGCAGACCTTAACAAAGCAGGGAAGGATGGAGTTATGAGTAAACTAAAAAAAAGACCTTCAAGCGATTTAAACCGAAGAGCTTGAAGATCCATATGGAGTTTGGCTTTCCAATCTTAATTAAGATTTGGATAGAAGCCGAATTCTAAATAACCAAAGGGGCGGAAAATTTGATTGACCCCCGCCTCTTTGGTGTCCAGTTTACCATAACAATAATCACGGATGAAAGGTGATTTTAAAATGATTGATGTTCGGAAGGTTCATAAACCTGATGGCCACACTGATTTAAAAATTGAGTTTAAAATCCATTGGGAGATTGCAGTATTAATCATGATTGGGTTAATTGGAGTGATTTGGTGGTTGAAATAGAATGGGGTAGTAAAACGGAAGTATAAGGAGACAATTAAATTGGGACCATAAAATGAACGAAAAGCAATATTAATTGCGATGATTGGGGTTTTCATTATTGAATTAATTAACTTATTTATAAGGACGGGGAACTGACGCAATTGTTTATTACACTCTCGCGATGTTTGGAATAGCTTTATCAATTTCTCTTGAATGGATTTTTCTTTATATGGCTACTCGTAACTTTATTTTTCTCATCGGAGTTGATAGGTTTAATAGAATTTGCAAAGTCTTTCGGGAAAAAGTGTATGAATATAAGAATAAAGGATATCGTGCTACCCAAAAACTCAAACTGTTTTTGAGTGAGAGTAATAAGCATTGATAAAACAATTGAAATGATAAAGTAAATCTGGAATAGATTTTCTTTGAACAAAACCGCGTCAACGTGGAATATAATTTCAATTATTTTAATAACTAAAAACGGCGTACTAAGTAGAATTACGAACGTGCCGGCTACGGGTATTGTGTTAGTAATTAGAGGAAGCTTAAGTAGTTCTTCAAAAGCAGAATTAATAGTCCCTTTTTCGTTTATATAATTTGACATAAAATTCCTATTTGACAATATTAGTCCGGTTAGATAAATATTTACCGCAATGGTTATGAGATTAGTAATTTTCTTTTTCAATGTTCTCACCTCCTTTCGCTGGAGATGAGTTAATTATAAATCATACAAGGAGGTGGTACGATGCCATAACCTAATTTACGGATGTTGTGTTACAGTAAAGTATTATCTCAGAAAGAGCTGGATAATGCTATTGGGGTGAGTCAAGCAACCGTAACTTCGTGGGAATAAGGAAAGTTAGTTACTAGCATGCGAGCGATGAAAAAAACTTACAGATTTTTACGGGGTATATCTCTCGGTTATTATGCAGTTTTTTACAAATAAACTCGGTATGAAAGTTGGGTAACTCTAACTTTTATCAAAAACAATTGTTTAGATTTATTTTTAATTAATCCATTTCGTTGTAATTTTAGGAGGTGCAATAGTATGAATAATCAATTACAAAAATTTAAAGCTGGAAGCTTAACGTTTCCAGTTAAACAAATTAACGGATAAGTTACTTTGATGCTGAACAATCGGCAATTGTTTTAGGGATTAGTCGAGTGGCAGCAAGCGGTAACGAAGTTGTTCGTTGGGAACGGGTAAACAAATATATCGATATGCCCACAAGTGGGTACGAAATCAAGCATGGTACGGTTGTTAGTTCTATTTTCGTTCGTATGTAAGTGATTAAGAACTCCTTGATTTTAACCACGGGAGAAAGCGCTAACTTTTCTGAAACGATTGATGATCACTCAGTTCGGATTGCTCGCCTGGAAGAACATGATGTAAGGGGGATTAGGAAATGGAACTATTATCAACTATTTTGACGGCAATTTTAGTTGCCATAGTAGGTGCTATTGGGGGTTACCTTAATCGGAATGACAAGGCGCGGACTATTGCTTTAACGCTAGATCTACTGGCTAAGGATCCCGTTGTTTCGGTTGAAAAGTTGAGTTCGGCAAAGATCATGGATGGAAAGACTCAAGCGCTTAAGGCTTGGAATATTTTGGAACACGAAATTGACCAATTAAGTTTTACGGACGTACAACTTGAACAAATCTCAAACGCTATCGAGCATGCGTGGGCTTAGCTCAACTCTTAATGGTACTTTGGACGAGTACAAGAAGGGAGAATAGTATGAATTTAAAGAAGAAATTAACTCTTAGCGGGGCGGCCTTAATGGCGGCCTTTTCTATTACTGGAACAATCGTTGCACAAGCCAGCACGGACTTAACTGGTTGGTTACATGGTAATAACGGTGATTACACGTATGTTACTAAGGGTAAGACGGATAGTGGCAAAAAGTATCAACAACTTCCCAACATCGCTAATCCAGAGGATAAGTCGTGGTACTTAACCAAGGATGGAATAGCGTTAGACGGAGTACAAGATTGGACGGGGCCTAAGTGGTACTTTGACCCAACGACATACCTATTAGTTAAGAACAAAGACATTACTGTTGACGGTGTTAGTTACCATGCTGATAAGGACGGCCGGATTACCAAGAACACTAATCAAGAAACGGGATTTGACCCAAGCGAAATCAACTGGACTACTGCTAACACAACTTTCGTGGTCGGTGACGGTTGGAACTCGGGTGACAAGTTCCAACGCTGGGTATTTCGCAACATGAGTGGTGATCATCAAGACCCTTACGGATACTTTGAAAGCTGGGGGATTTCTGAAGACTAACTTACTCATGACATCAATAACGGCGTTGATATGAACCAACTTAACTCAGTGGTTTACTCACAACGGCAATAACCATAATTTAATAGGTAGAAACTAAGCCCTCAGCCATATTGGTCGAGGGCTTTTTTTTAGTGCAGCAAACGTGCAACAAAATTACATGATGCCACGTTATTTAAAATTTAAGACAACAGAAAAACCGCCACCAAGCAACGTTTGTTGCTTGTGACGGTTTCCCACGATTACATTAATAAGGAGAGTACAGGATTTGAACCTGCGCGCCCGCTCAACACGGGTTCGCCGGATTTCGAGTCCGGTGCATTACCACTCTGCCAACTCTCCGTAACATCAATAATGATACCATTATTAAACGCTTTCCAGCAAGTAGTTAGTCAAAAAAATTGAAAAAATAACGGAAACCGTTGAAACTTAGTCATGACTTAGTTATAGTGTATGTTGTATGTTTAATAAAATTGGGAGAATATTATGCAAAATTATGAACAAGAACCGCAATCTGAAACGCGGCAACATCGTCACCACCATGGTCATCATCGCCGGCATTGGCTACGATGGTTGTGGCTTACGATTGCTGGGTTGTTGGTTATAGCAGCGATTTTTGCTGGCATGGCTTGGCGCAATGTCCGCAATGCAACGACCAATATGCTGTTGACGGATGGCGGTGACAATCGGAGTATTACAAAGACCCTGAAGCGAAACGGCCAGTTAGCATCCTCTTATTAGGGACGGATACGGGAGAATTAGGGCGGACGGAAAAAGGGCGGACGGATACGATGTTAATTGCCACAATTAACACCGAAACCAATAAAACGACCTTAGTCAGCTTACCACGGGATCAAAAGGTTAACTTACCGGGCTATGAAGAATATTCACCAGCCAAGATTAACGCTGCCTACACTTATGGGGGCGTTAAGGAAGCCATGAAGGTGGTTGAACAACAATATAATGTCCCATTAGATGGGTATTTATTAGTCAACATGGGTGGGATGGAAAAGGCCATCGATCAAGTTGGCGGAGTCGATGTTACTTCGCCATTAACGTTTGACTATGAAGGATACTCCTTTAAGAAGGGTAAGACATACCACATGGATGGCAAGAAAGCCTTGGCCTTTAGTCGGATGCGGTATGATGATCCAGAAGGGGACTACGGTCGCCAAAAGCGGCAACGCTTGATTATTGGGGCACTGATTAAAGAATCAGCTTCATACAAGGCCATCTTAAACCAAAAGTTCTTACATTCCATTTCGAGTGAAATGAAGACGAACTTAACCTTTGGCAACATGACCCAATTAGCTTGGAACTATCGCGATGCTACAAGTGTGGTAAGTGAACATGCCCAAGGGATGGGCGAAATGTCGGATGGTGTTTCGTACCAAATTGTTAATTACAATGAACGGCAACGCATTAGTAACTTATTACGGAAGTCGCTTGATTTGCAAGCCGAAGATTTACCAACCACCACTAGTAGTGATAGCAACAATTAAGAATTGAGGGAGATTAATGGTAGTGGATTGTCAGAATTAGTACAATCGGCAGCCCAAAAAGAACATGGGGCAACTGTGTTTGGTTACCATGTTAATGATCCGGAACGATTTGGGGTGGTTGAATTTGATGAGGATATGCATGCCTTGTCAATTGAAGAAAAGCCATCTCAACCAAAGAGTAATTATGCCGTGACCGGATTGTATTTCTACGATAATGATGTGGTTGAAATTGCGAAGAATATCCAACCATCACCACGGGGCGAATTGGAAATTACCGACGTCAACATGGAATACTTACGGCGGAAAGCTTTTGATGTCAAAATTATGGATCGTGGGTATGCTTGGTTAGATACTGGGACGCACGATTCAATGTTAGAAGCATCCAACTTTATCGCTACCATTGAGCGGCGGCAAAATTTAAAGGTAGCTGCAATTGAAGAAATTGCCTATCGGATGGGCTACATTGATGAGGACCAATTATTTAAATTAGCCCAACCGCTTAAGAAAAATGATTATGGTCAATATTTATTGCGCTTGTTAAACAAGTAGGAGAATATGATGGGAAAGTTACTCGTTCAAGAAACAAAGTTACAAGATGTTAAGTTAATCACGCCGCAAGTCTTTGGTGATCACCGTGGATTCTTTGAAGAAACGTACTCTGATCGTGATTTTAAGGAAGCCGGGATTGATTTTAACTTCATTCAAGATAACCAATCCTTATCCACGCAAGCTGGAGTTTTACGGGGATTACACTTCCAACGTGGTGAAGCTGCCCAAACGAAGTTGATTCGGGTTGTAACGGGAGCCGTATTGGATGTGATCGTTGATTTACGGAAAGGTTCCCCTTCGTACAAGCAATGGGAAGGTTACATTTTATCGGAAAGTAATCACCGCCAATTATTAGTTCCACGGGGGTTTGCACACGGGTTTGTGACCTTAACGGATAATGTCAACTTTGTTTACAAGTGTGATAATTACTACAATGCCGAAGCAGATGGTGGGATTTCCTTCAAGACGCCAGAATTAAACATTAACTGGCCAATTGATTTAGACAAGGCAATTACCTCTGAAAAAGATGCTTTGCAACCAACGTTAACGGAATTTGAAAAAGATAATCCATTTGTTTATGGTGAAATTTAAGGGAGTTAAAAATGGCTAAATATAATCATATTATTGTGACTGGTGGGGCTGGTTTTATTGGTTCTAACTTTGTCCACTACGTTTACAACAATCATCCAGAAGTTAAGATTACGGTTTTAGATAAGTTAACTTATGCGGGGAATAAAGCTAACTTAGCAGGGCTAGATGAAGACCGCGTTAAATTAGTCGTGGGCGACATTTGTGATAAGGAATTAGTTGATCAATTGGTTCAAGAAGCAGATGCAGTGGTTCACTACGCCGCCGAAAGTCACAACGATAACTCACTCGAAAACCCTGATCCATTTATTCAAACCAACGTGATTGGGACGTACACTTTAATTAATGTTTGTCGGAAGTATGATGTGCGGTTCCACCACATTTCAACGGATGAAGTTTACGGTGATTTACCATTACGGAAAGACTTACCTGGTCATGGCGAAGGTCCTGGTGAAAAGTTTACGCCCGATTCACCATACCGACCAAGTAGTCCTTACTCATCATCAAAGGCTAGTTCCGACTTGTTAGTTCGGGCATGGGTACGGTCATTTGGTTTAAAGGCAACGATTTCAAATTGTTCGAACAATTACGGTCCATACCAACATATTGAAAAGTTTATTCCACGACAAATTACGAACATTTTAAGTGGCCAAACTCCAAAGTTATATGGAACGGGTGAAAATGTTCGGGACTGGATTCACACGAACGATCATTCACGCGCCGTTTGGACCATCTTAAATGATGGTAAGATTGGTGAAACTTACTTAATTGGGGCAGATGGTGAAAAGGACAATAAAGAAGTCTTAGAAACTATCCTTGAATTAATGGGTCAACCTAAGGATGCGTACGAACATGTTAATGATCGGCCAGGCCATGACTTACGGTACGCCATTGATGCCACTAAGTTACGGACTGAACTAGGTTGGGAACCAATTTATACTGATTTTTACGATGGCTTAAAGTCAACGATTGAATGGTATAAAGACAACCGTGATTGGTGGGAAGCTGATAAGCAAGCTGTTGAAGCTAATTACGCGAAAAAGGGTCAATAATTAAATTTAATTCCCGATGTTGGATTTTCCAGGATTGGGAATTTTTAGTAAGGAGTTTAAGATGTCAGAAATTTTAATTACTGGTGCGAAGGGACAATTAGGAACTGAACTTTGCCATTTATTAGATGAACGAAACATTGCTTATGATGCGTTTGATTCATCAGAACTAGATATTACAAATGAGTTGGCGGTTGAAAAAACGTTTGAGGAATATCAACCAAAAGTGGTATATCATTGTGCAGCTTATACAGCAGTTGATAATGCTGAAGATAATGGCAAAGCGACGAACTGGTTCGTTAATGTGAACGGGACAGAAAATGTGGCGAAGGCGGCACAAAAAGTGGGCGCGAAGATGGTTTACATTAGTACTGATTATGTGTTCGATGGTAAGAATGAACATGGGTATGAAGTTGATGATGATTTAAACCCACAAAATGAATATGGTCGTTCGAAAGCGGCTGGGGAACAAGCCGTCCAAGAAAATTTATCTGATTACTACATTATTCGGACGTCATGGGTCTTTGGTGAATATGGGAAAAACTTTGTTTACACCATGCTTCGGTTAGCCAAGGATCATGACAAATTAACGGTGGTGAATGATCAATTTGGGCGGCCAACTTGGACGCGGACTTTAGCCGAATTTATGGTGCATTTGATTGATACCGATGCGGAATATGGAATTTACCAATTATCAAATGACGGCAGCTGTAGTTGGTTTGAATTTGCGACGGAAATTTTAAAGAATAAAGATGTTGAAGTTGCCCCAGTGACGTCAGCTGAATTTCCACAAAAGGCATACCGCCCAACTTACTCGATTATGAGTTTAGATAAAGCTAAAGCAACCGGATTTGAAATTCCTAGTTGGCAAGAGGCATTGGGAACGTTTATGCGTAATATTGGGGAATAGGTTATTAAATAAGAATTTATTACTAACTACGATAGTTCCAATCGTAGCTGGAGCGGCAATTATGATGTTGGGGATGCGAATACGTACATTTACGAATCGCTAGGTTAATTTATATGCCATATCATCATTCGCAGTGTATTTGATGGCCTAAAGTGTTGCGTTTGCGCATTACTTATGGGGGATTTGTTGAACGTCGCCCAATTCCCAAATAGTCCGTGGTTATATGGCTATGCTTGTGACGATGGTGATCTTCGTAGTTTGTGCCACGATTGATATCGGATTGAAGTGGGGGCAAGCCCATCATAAATACACGTAATTGATAAATAAAGGGGACGCCTGATTTCTAATTTTGGATTTCAGGTGGTCCCCTTAACTATTACACATGGAATTGTGATTTAATATTTTCATTATCTAATTTTGTCTTTATGTACTGACTACGTAAGCTTAACTTTTCGCCTCATTTTGATTCCCATGGATTGCAAGAAAACACAGCGTTTAATGGCCATAAAAAACCACTGGGTACCACCCGCTAATTATTATGATTCAAAATATTTATAGAAGTCTTTTGAATCATCAGGTTATCAATTAAATAACATAGTGGGATTTAAATTAGTTGTTCAATATAATATTATTATGTTACCCAAAATGGGAATAAGAAATGATATTATATCAATGATTATTTTGGTAATAATTATGATTATATTGTTGTCATTAGGTGAGTTTAGTAAAAGAGATAATAGTTAGCATTCTACGATTACGTTGTAATTTAAAGTGTTATTACGTTTAATATTAAGGAAATATATTTTCTGAGCTATAATAATTTATGAATACATATTAAGCTGTTTATATTAATTTAAGAATATTTGTGAAAGGTAAAATAACTATGAGCAATCAATTCGGTGTAAATGTAATTGATATTCCTGAAACAATAAATTATGTAAAAAGGAATAAATCATCTGTTGCTAGATTTGGTGATGGTGAGTTTGATTTAATTCTTGGACGAGGAATTCCATATCAAACGTTCAATATAGATTTGAGTAGCCGATTAAAAAAAATATTGTTTACGCCTAGTAATGAAAAGTTAATAATATGTGTGTCAGACGTATTTCATGATCTTGATAGATATAATGACTATGCCAATTCATTTTGGAAACAAAACTTAGAACAAAATAAAACTTTATATAAAGAGATGGGTGAAAAAAATTAATTGGTTTGGATCGACTTTTATATCACGTCCCTATATTGATTTGAAAGATAAATCGAGTGCCGATCGATATTTTTCACTCTTAAAGTCGCTGTGGAAAGACCGTGATTTGCTTATTGTAGAGGGAAAGACTTCCCGAGCTGGACAGGGAAATGATTTGTTTGATACAGCAAAATCAATACATCGAATTATTGCTCCTTCTAAAGACGCTTTTAGTAAATATGATGAGTTATTTTTAACTATAAAAAAATGGTCTGATAATAAATTAGTATTATTAATGCTTGGACCAACTGCTAAGTTGTTATCATATGATCTTAGTTGTGAAGGAATTCAAGCAATAGATATTGGTCATATTGATTCTGAGTATGAGTGGTTCTTAATGGGGGCTTTGCAAAAGGTGAAGTTACCACATAAACATACAGCGGAATTTAATTTTGACAATGATATTGATTTTGTGATTGATGACGAATATGAATCACAAATTATTGCGGATATTTCTTAGGAGATAATTATGAAAGTTAATGTAACAAATATTTATGGAATGGCACCTACTAGTGTTGCACAACGAGCTCAAAATGAATTTTTTTTGAGTCAGTAAAATCATTGGGAGCGCACGAATTATCTATTTATAATTATCCTGTTAAAAGTGATACACAAGATATGTTGCGTAGTAGGATTGATGGTATTAATTCGTCCGTTCAATTTAATGATATTGTTATTTTTCAACTTCCTACTTGGATTGGACTGGAGTTTGAAAGAGCATACTTGAATCAATTACGAATTTATAATGTTAAGGTGGTTTTGTTTATTCAAGATGTTGTTCCATTAATGTTTAAACAAAATTATGATGATTGGATGAAACCATATATTGAATTTTATAACCAGGCTGATTTAATTATTCTTCCAAATTTAAAAATGGAAGAACGATTACGAAAAGAAGGATTGACTGTTAAAAAAAGTTATATATCAGGAAATTTGGGATCGTCTTATGGATTACCAGCCTAAAGTTTCTAAATTTAAACGTGAACTTATTTTTATTGGTAATCAAGAAAGATTTCCATTTACCAAAAATTGGCAGTATAAAACACAGTTACGTTTGTATGCACGGGTAAAATTAGCCGATCAAACACAAAAAAATATTATTTATAAAGGTTTTTTAGCTGATGATGAATTGATTCGTCAATTAGATTCTGGGTTTGGTTTGTGTTGGAGTGTTAATACACCAACGCAGGCTGAAAAAGAATATTCTAAATTGAATGCGTCTTATAAATTAAGTACATACTTGGCTGCCGGTGTACCAGTAATTGTTAACCAGGAAATGCCAATTAGTCAATTTATTGTTGATCATGGTCTTGGGTGGGCTGTTAGTTCATTAGATGATGCTAATTCATTAGTGCAAAACATTTTAGAATCTGAATATAATGAAGTTGCAAAAAGAGTTAATCGTTATGGTGAATGGTTGAGAAAAGGTTTTCAATCTAAAAAAATATATATTGATGTAATTGCTTCGTTATTGGATGAATAGAAATTAATTACATCTTAATTAGGAGAATAATGAATTAGGAGAATAATGATAAAAATTTGGTTAAGTAAGCATTCATTAGTAAGGCGAATATTATGGTCATGTTTAATAGTATTTATTTTTTTTATTAGGCAAGGGGTTACCATCACCATTTTTAAATCTTAAAGAAGTAATTTATTTTGAATTGACAACAAATACTCAAAAAAATTCTTGTATTATCATCTGGAGATCAAGTATCTTTGTTCGGATTGAGTATTGGACCTTGGATGTCTGCTACGATTATAATGTCAGTATTAGGTCAGTTGAAGGCTTTCGGATTAAACCGTCAATCACAATCACGGTTAGGACGAATACAATTATTTCTTACTTTAATAATTGCTTTATTACAAGCTGTGGTGACAGTTAATCAACTACCAAAGTTGCTTATTTATAATAATTTGTCGCAATTTTACGAAGTAATAATGTTGATTGCGGGGGCTTTTTTTGGTGATGTGGTTGTGTAATATGAATGCAAAATATGGTTTGGGTGGCTCAACTTTATTAGTGATGATAAATATTTTACAATCCGGGGTGGATGGTTTAAAATCTTCTAACTTATTACAAACATTGTCAATTTGGCAACAAGTTGAGTTAGGTTGTACTTTCATTTCCGTTTTGATGGTTTTTACATGGTTGAATGTATTCTTTGATAGAAGTGAAGTTAGGTTACCGCTTATAAGATTACTTTCGGATGATAATAATCTTAAATTATCATATGTTCCAATTAAATTAATCCCGGCAGGTGGGATGCCATTAATGTTTGCATTTGCATTTATGTCAATTCCAATTTATTTAATTAAATTTTTGATTATATTTTTTTTCCGAATATTAAAGAATTAAGAATATTGTTGAAAAAATTGCCAATTAAATACTGTAAGTGGGGTAATTATTTATTGTGTAATTATTTTTGGATTAAGTTTGATGTTTGCGTTCATTAATACTAACCCACATCAGCAAATGCGTAATTTTAAATTCAATGGTGATTATTTACGTGGAGTTACACCAGGGACTCAAACGGAACGGTATTTACGAAAACAAATTTGGAAATCAGGTTTATTTGGAGCAATTTTTTTAACAGTAATTGCCGGTTTTCCTGTTTTTTGGGGTGTTGGAAATAGTAGTAATACTCAAATAACTATGCTTCCAGGCATAGTTATGATGGAAATAGGTTTTGGAATGATGATGTTAGACCAGATTAAAAGTATAATGTTGAAATCACAATATAAGTCAATAGTATAGATTGGAGGAAGATAGTGAATTATTTTATTCCTTCATGGTATGAGGATGAAAATAGTTGGAATGAAAAGTCACAATTATGGTTTCGTCAAGAAAATAAATTTGAATTTGATGATGTAGTTAATTATTTGCGAATTTTTAATAAAAGCGGTATTAATAATCAGCTTTTATTAACAAGTTACTTTCCTGGATTACGCCATTATTTACACCGGCAAAGGTTAACTGGTATAAGTGTACATAGTTTATTTGACGATTTACAAGGAATTCCAGATGATTTTGAAAATATACCATTAAACTATAGGGACATTGATTGGCCAGCTGGAACTGATTTTGTTTACAATGCGTTTCAAATTTTTATTTATCAAAATGGGAAAATGGTGCAACGATTAGCTCAAGGGATAGATGGAAATATTATTTATATTGAGGAATTAAATAATAGTGGACAAGTGAAACGAAAGTTATTATTTGATGATCGGGGTTTTATTTCTAGAGATGATCGTTTAACACCCGAGGGATGGAAACAAGACTATTTAGCTCCTGATGGTAGTGTTGCTTTTTCTGTGTATCCAGATGATCGAGTTTTGGTGGTTGATTCTCAAAAATCACACACAAAGCAAACTATTTATAATAATTTATCTGAGTTAATACAAGAAAAACTAGCCCAATATATCAAGAATATAACTAAAAACGATATGGTATTCTTATCTTTGGATAACTTTCAAAGCCAAATTTTAGGTAAAACGTTAGTAAATAAGGAAGTTGAATATGTGTTATCGGTTTTTTTTCAAATAGATTGTGGGTTAATAATCAATTAACACAAAAGCTTCTAAACAACGCCAAATTAGTGTTAGTAGACTCTGATAATAATTATTCAATTGTACATGAGTTGTCAAATACTAAGGTGTTACAAATTCCTACATTTGATACAAGATTCAAATTAGGTGAAAGTAATCATGAGTCGATGGATAAGATTTTGTTTTTAGTTGATGGATTAAGTGAGATTGAGCGACTAAATGCAATGAGTGAAATAATCGGAACATTGGAGGAACATAGTAACTATGAACTACACTTGTTGTCATTTAAAGGAGAAAATAAACAATCAGAGCTTAATAATGAATTATTAAAATTAAGTTCACAATTGAAGGTTGAACTTCCGTATGTAATTACAGACAAACCGACGATGTTATCTGAAAATCAAACTAATACGGATGATAATCCCAGAAATCGAGCTGTATTTTATCATATCGTTAACTCAGAATTAGATATGTTTTCTATTCTAAAAGAAACTCGACTTGTCCTTAATCTTGGATCAAATCCAAATGTTTATTTGCAAATAGCAGCAATCAGTAGTGGCATTCCACAAATTCTTACTACATCATCGTTATATTTAAATAATAATAAAAATGGTAAAGTAATTGAAAATATATCTGAAAATTTAGGAACTGCAATTGATTATTATTTGCTAAATTTAAGAAATTGGAATGACTCTCAGTTGGAAGCAGTTAGATTAATTTCAGAATATACAGGAGCAAAAATGATAGATAAATTAAAAAAATCATTATTGGAGAATAAAAATGGCTAATTACTTATTAATTAGTTCAACAGATTTGGATAAATTTTCGTCAAAAAAATAGTGAGAATAATTGGTATTGTTGTAAACCTAAAAATGTTAAAAAAAACTGATTAAACAATTGTTGTCATCTGAAAATTCAGATGCTAATCAACGCTTTAGATTATTTCATGGTGTTGTAATTAATGATTGGCCTGATAAAGATGAGTTACTTTTTTTAATGTCATATGTTGATGCATATCGAGTAATTATGACTAAGTCAGCGGAAGTAAACTATAAATATGATGATGTAAAGTATTTTATGAAAGCTCGTCAAGTTCGGCGGGTAGATTTATCACTTAGTGAATCTGTTGATTGGGTTGAAAAATATTTATTTGAACATCAAATTGGCTCTAAATTAGATATTTCAACTTTAGAGTTAACTCCAAAGTTTAATGGGGCAATCGAATATCATGGATTTGATTATGTAAATTTAAATGGAAATTTTGGTGATGATTATGAACCATTATATTCCTATCGTTGGGGAATTCATTTAGATCCAAATCGAGGGTTGGATTTATGGGCAGAATTAACTAAAGATATTACTGTAAATATCCGGATGGTGGCCTATGAAATGACAGTGGGAAATCCCTTTGATGTAAGAAGACGTTTTGTGATTAATGAAGATGACTTGTTAAAGGGAGTAACATTATCAGATTTAGTACCTAATGGAACTTTAAACATAACAATTGAGGCAAAAGGTTTTGGTCAATTAAAAGTTGGAGCTTTTCATTATCGTTGGTCACGATTCGGAATAGGAGCATATTTACCAGGCGGAATTCAAATTAGTGATTCTAATCGAGAAGAGTTAAGTTTCTTATTTAATCCTGGTGATTTAAAACCGCCGTTAAATGTTTACTTTTCAGGTTATAGAATGGCTGAAGGGTTTGAAGGATACTATATGATGCGATCCATGAAAGCACCGTTTATTTTAATTGCTGACCCGCGTTTAGAAGGTGGGGCATTTTATTTTGGATCAAAGGAATTAGAAAATAAATTAATTTCAAAAATTCAAGAAAAATTAGATTGGTTAGGTTTTAACGATAATCAACTAATTTTTTTTCTGGGAGTTCAATGGGAACTGTTGGTGCATTTTACTATGGATCTAAATTTAAACCACATAGTATTATTGTTGGGAAGCCAATTCTTCATGTTGGTACTATTGCTAAAAATGAATCGGCTAACCGTTTTGGTACTTTTCCAACATCATTAGATGTATTACAAAAACATAGTAACAATGATCTACTAATTGATGACCAAATAAAAACCTTAAATCAGAGAGTAGTTAATCAACTTTTTAAACATGACCTTAGCGAAACTTCGTTGTATATGGGGTATATGAAAGATGATGATTACGATAATTTGGTTAATAGTGCTTTAATTGGTGATGAAGGAAATGATATTAATTTTAAAAGAATTGTTCGTTATGGCATTCCTGGTCGGCATAATGATGATTCATTAGGATTAATTTCTAAATGGATGAAACGTCAATTTAGACGAATATTGGCTGATGATTTTGAACGAGGATAACTTATATGCAAAGTATGTATATGTCAACACTTTATAATTATTATTATCGTGGAATTTCAAATGATATTCGTGATTTGATAAAGGATGGATACCGTTATTTTGGTTCTTCATATCAAGCTTCTGCTAATATATATTTATCAGGCTCGGTAATTAAAAAAATATCATTGGACCAGGTGTATTTTGAAAATAATTTATTACCGGTTGGATCAGTTATTTATCGTTGGGAAATGGTAGCTAATTTTGATACATCGCGTAGTGTACCTACCTTACCAATTTTAATTCCCAATATGGTGTATCAAGTATCGGTTAAAGCAACGTTACGGGAAGCTAATAGTCTTTATTTAAGAATATTATTTTATAATTATGCTGAAGAAATTGTTGATATTAAAATAATAAAATCTTTAGATGGAAAATTTATTTATCCCGTTGAAGCTGATTTTTATGCTATTGAATTAGTTTCTGCTGGTCTTAAGTCAATGTATTTTCATAGATTAGATATAGTTCCGTTGACTATTGATACGGAAAATTTATCACAGGAGCAAGTTGAGGCATTATATATTCAGCAAGAAAAAAAGAACAGATAGCCGAAATAGGATAATGAATGAAGTGATAAAGCGAGGAAAATGAAAATGAAAAATAGCTTTTCGTTGAATCAAATTCGTTTGAAAAGGCTTAATCGAATATTACGAAAGATAAATAATTTATCATCATACATGCGATCATTATCTGACCAGGAACTTCAATCATTAACGAAAAAATTTCAGGATCGTTATCGTCAAGGAGTACATCTTAGTGAACTTTTGGTGGAAGCATACGCGGCGATACGGGAAGCGAATTATCGAGTTCTAGGCATGTACCCATATGATGTCCAAGTATTAGGAGCGATTGCGATATTTGATGAACAAATCGCTGAAATGAAAACTGGTGAAGGTAAAACCCTTACAGCAACAATGCCATTGTATTTATATGCTTTGACTGGTGAAGGAGCAATATTAGTTACTCCAAATGAATATTTAGCATATCGTGATGCGACTGAAATGGGAAAAGTATATAAATGGATGGGATTAAGTGTTAATGTTGGTTTTTCGAAGGATAAGGAGGAATTGACCGCAAACGATAAGAGAAAGCTATATGAATCGGATATTTTGTATACTACCAATAGTGTTTTAGGTTTTGATTATTTGCAAGAAAATCTTGCAAATAGTATAGAAGATGAGTTTATGCGCCCATTAAATTTTGTTCTTGTTGATGAAGCTGATGCGGTACTATTAGACGAAGCGACAACACCTTTAATTATTTCTGGATCACCACGTGTTCAGTCAAATCTTATAGGGGTAAGTGATGAATTGATGTATTTTCTTGAGGAATCAAGTGATTACAGATCTGATGATGAAGAGCACACTTGGTTTACTAAAAATGGTTATCAGAAAATTGCTAATTTTTTTAATATTAAGAATTTATTTAATGGCGAACATACTGATTTATTAAGAACTACAAATTTAGCACTAAGAGCACATCAACGGTTTAATCTAAATAAAGATTATGTAATCGTTGATAATAAAAAAAGTTGAATTACTTGACAAACAAAATGGTCGTATCTTAAAAGGAATGAAAATGCAAGCCGGGCAGCACCAAGCAATTGAAATGAAAGAACAACTGGAATTATCATCTGATATGCGAGCGGTTGCTTCGGTTACGTATCAAAGTTTATTTCAACAAGTAAAACATTTGGCTGGAATGACAGGAACGGCAAAAGCAGCTGAGAATGAATTTGTTTCTAGTTATAATTTGGGCGTAGTTAAAATTCCGCCACACAAACCATCAATCCGAGTTGACCTACCGACTAAAATTTATCCCCACCAATCAGATAAGATTTTAGCTGCTTTGCAAGAGGTAAAACATTTGCATGGGTTAGGGCGACCGGTATTATTAGTTAGTGCAAATGTAGAAGTATCAGAGTTATTTTCAGAATTATTATTTCAAATAGGAATTCCTCATTCGGTTTTAAATGCCAAAAGTGCTGCAAAGGAAGCAGAAATTATCAAATTGGCTGGTCAAGCAGGAAATGTTACAGTCGCAACAAGTATGGCAGGAAGAGGAACAGATATAAAATTAGGTCCTGGGGTTTCTGAACTTGGTGGATTAGCAGTTATTACTACAGAGTTAATGCCCTCAATTAGAATTGAGCAACAATTAATGGGGCGAGCTGGGCGGCAAGGAAATCCTGGAACTAGTCAAGCATTTGTTTCATTAGAAGATGAATTAGTGGAAAAATTTGGTGCAGAATGGTTAAAAAAAAGTAAAAAATAAATTTAAAAATAAAGATAATCAAATTAAAAGTTATAGAATACAGCATGCAATTTTTGAATGTCAACGGTATAGTGATGAACAACAAATGTTGCAACGTCAAAAATCACATGAGATGGATATGAGTGTCCATTTTCAACGAAATTTAGTCTACAAATTTAGAAAAAGTTTATTACATCAAGATAACATTAATTTTGATATTGAGGCTAATATGCGTGATGAATTTCATAGATTCTATCGTTCATGTGAATCAATCTCTATGAATAATTTAAAATTGTATATTAGTGATAATTTAAGTTATACACATAATATTAAATTTAATGAACTTAATCTGAATGATGAAGATAAAGTTGTAGATTATTTATGGAAGGTTGCTCAAGCAGAGTTAAAATCTAAAGAAGTATTTTTTTAAAACGCAACAAGAGAAGAAACGATTTTATAGAATTGCTATTTTAAGGGCAATTGATAATTCGTGGGTAAAAGAAGTCGACACATTAGATCAATTAAGAATATTAGTTTCAAGCCGGACTGCGGCACAACGAAATCCAATGTTTGAGTATCATAAAGAAGCTTATCGTGCTTTTATAAATATGCAGATTGATTTCAAAAAGCAAATGGTACAAGCGCTTTGTTTAAGTAATATAGTTGTTCAAAAAGATGGACGTAAGGATATTTATTTTGTTTAAGGAGTCAAGATGAATCAACAGGATCCGTTATCAAAAGATATTGAACGTCGTATGAAAAAAATTATCTAAGGAAGTTAGTGGTAATCGTAAAGATAAGGAAAATATTAACTATCAGCTTTGGATGATGATGGTAGTGGCTTTTTTAGTTTGTTTTGGGTTAATAATTTCACTAGTAAGTATATTTTAGTTAAGGTAAAGTAAATGACAGTATATAACTTTAATCAAGGAATCGGTTGGGCATCGAGCGGCGTTGAGTATGCTCAATCTTATCGTGCAAAATGTTTAAGAGATATTGGATGTGAGGCTAAATTTATTTTTACGGATTTTATTTCTATAACTAATTTAGCAAACTTAACATCAAATTTAGGGTTTGAAAATAGTGAAATTATATGGTTATACCTTGCATTTACTGATTTTACTATTCAAGATAGTAGTTATTCAATTAACGAGCTAACCCAAAAATTTTCGAAGCCTATTGTACAAATAGAGGAATTAGAAAATAAAATTAGATATTTTTTTAGTAATGATTCATGGGCGTTAGTATGTCGTGATGATGTCCATAGAGAATGTGTTGGTTGGGTTGAATATGTAGTTAAAAATTCACTAGTTAGAAAAGATTTTTATAGCAGTGGTCGTTATATGACGGAATACTATGCTCCGATTAACAATAAAGCAACATTATTACAGAGAGACTTTTTAAATCATAACGGAAGTATTGCATATACAGAAATTCCATCAAAAACAGGGAGCGTATATCGATTTGACAATGAATTAGTTACTTCCAAATCAGCATTAATTACTCGTTTTATTAAACAATTAAAATTAACCGAAAATGATGTAGTGCTAATTGATCGTTCAACAGGAATGGCACAACAAATTTTAGAAAATAAAGGAAAAGCTAAAGTGGGGTCAGTCGTTCATGCAGAGCACTTTAGTGAAGATAATACAGATAATGACCATATTTTATGGAATAATTATTATGAATATGTACTTCAACATGCTAATTATCTTAATTTTATTATTACTGCTACGAAAGCACAAAAGGATATTTTAATTAAGCAGCTAAATAAATATGGGGTAGCATGTCCACCTATTTATGTTATTCCAGTTGGAAACTTGAAAAAAATTAATCCCCCTAAATTTCGTAGTGATGGTTATAAGATGATGTCTGCTTCACGATTGGCTAGTGAGAAACATTTAGATTGGCTAATTATGGCCGTATATAAAGTCCATGCTAAATATTCTAATTTAAAATTAGATATATATGGAGAAGGACCTGAAAGAGACAAATTAGCAAAATTAATACAAACGTTGGGTGCTGATGAATATATCAAATTGTTGGGACACCATGATTTAACTAATGTTTATAAGAATTATCAAATTTATGGATCTGCTTCAACAAGTGAGGGCTTTGGATTAACTTTAATGGAAGCGGTAGGATCTAGTTTGGCTATGTTAGGATTGAATGTAAGATATGGAAATCAAACGTTCATTAAAGATGATATTAATGGGAGACTAGTATCTTATGATAAGTCAGATAATGTTAATAGAATTGTAGAACTGCTTACTGAGGGGCTAGTTGATATTTTGAATAATTGGAAGTTATTTAAATACGAAAAAGAATCTTATAACTTAGCTAAAAATTTTAGTGAATCAGTGGTTTCTAATCAATGGAAAAAAAATTATTACAGGATATAGATTATGCTAAATTTATTTGATAGTTATACATTAGAAAGCAAAGACTTGCATTCTTCATTAATTTTGTCAGGGATTGATAATCCAACCATGATTATTAATGATGATGGGTGGCTACCAGATAATGTAACATCACCAATACAATACTTTTTAAAAAAAAGGTGGAGTAAAATTAGTTGGGAAACCTTTATATTTTAATCAAATCAAAATTCCAAGTTTTTGGGAAATTAAAGGCGATGGATTAAAGGCAGAAATAGTTGATAAAGATCAGGTTAAAGGTAAAATTTCTTATTATAGACAAGATAATAAAAGATTGGTAAAATCAGTATCTTGGTATGATAAAAATGGTGTTACAAAAGTAATAGATGATTATAATCAATGGGGTTGGATAAATAGCCGAACAACGTATAATGATGATGGTAGTAAAAATCTAACGAGCTACATGTATGATAATGGTATTGTTTTTTTTAACGGAAAATTATAAAACAAAAACATTAATTTATCAAAATCCCAATGGAAATATTCAAATGTTTGAAAATTGGCCGGCTTTGGTAAGCTATATTTTGATTGATGGTAATTTTGATGTGAAGAAAGTTTTATTTAATAATTTAAATATAAGTTTTTTTACAAGCTTACAATTAGGGCACCATGTTGAAGAAAAATATTTAGTATGGCAAGAATTAATTAATGATAAAATACCTGGAAATATGGACTTTATTATTAATGGACATGCTGGTAAAACTAAAATTGGTTTTACTAATTATGAATCATACATTCAAGCTAAATCACAGATCGAGCCTAAATATGAAATTAAATATTTGGGATATGTATATCCTTTTACAAGGAGAAAAAAATTATAAGAAAAATATATTAGTAGTGACTAATTCTGACCAATTAATTGATATAAGTAGCTTAGTTAAATTATTACCAGAATTTAATTTTAAAATTGCTGCTGGGACTGAAATGTCTTCAGTTTTAAATAAAATTGGAAATAATTTAAATGTTGAGCTTTATCCAAGCGTATCTCAAGAACAATTAGATAAATTATACGAGGAATCTAATTTGTTTCTTGATATAAACCGAGGGAGTGAGGTTTTTAATGCTGTTCGAAAAGCATTTGATAAGCAGTTATTGATTATTGCAAATAAAGATACGATACATAACCGTAAGTATGTTAGTGATGACATGATAGTAATGACTGGACAGTTGGAAAAATTGGTTAACATGATTCGTATAATTTTTAAAAATGATGATAGTATGAATGATGCTTTGGAAAATCAATATAGACATGCTGATGGTTCTGGTGTTGAAAATTATCTAAACTGGTTTTGTTAGGTAAAATTATTGGAATATATGTTAATCTATATTGAAAGTATAATAAGTCGTATCAAATAATAGGTATTTATTAATTGGTTCACTACACATTTTTAATGTCGTTTTGTTTCTGATACTTTTGATATTTTGGTAATAAAGTTGATATGCTGTAGTTTTTTTTGCTCCTTGATGCCGAAACATAAACTAAAAATTTCATTAAATCTATTAAAAGTTTGTTTTAAGTAGATTTAATGAATTAATCTTATACCATATTGAAAATAATGAAATTATGTTTAGTAAATTATGGTAAAACTTAATTGAATTAAAGAATTACGAAAACATATTCGAAACGAATTGGGTTTGTTTGTGTTTCTTACAATCATTTTTAAATGATAAAGTAAAAAAATATGTTCGATTAAATCTATTTCAATCATCAAAGGGTTTAGATTGTCTATGACCAAACAAAACAGATAAAAATAATTCTCGTTCTTTGGCAATGACTTAACAGTGAGTTAATCGCAATCCGTTATATAAGGAAAACCATGTTTTAAGTTTCGGGATTATAGTCTTTGCTATGTTTAAGTCAATCATGATTTTATTTCAAAAAAACTGCCATATTGTAGTTCATAATTAATGTTTATTAAAAGGGACATAATACAACTATAATATTATATTATTAGTTATATTTTAGAAATAGCGTTACTTATATATTTTACATATCCAAAAGGTGGCTTTTAAATTGAGAAAAATTTTTTTATGGTAAGAACATAGAAGAAACTAGTCGCTCAACTAGAGTTAAGATGTATAAGTCTGGTAAACGATGGGTTCAATCGTTAATGTCAAGAATTGGTCTTACACGGTTAGATTATCATGATAATAGTCATAGCAATTCAATTAGATTTAATGATGATAATTTAAACTCTGAACTGATAACTCGTATAATTGTTGGCCTAGGGGCTTTAGCTGGTGGGATGTCATTAACGACTAATGTTGTAAATGCGGATACGTTATCACAAGTTAAAGAGGGTAATGATAATAATTTAGCTAACAAAGATGTTGTTAATCTTACAAGTAGTAGTAATGTTAATTCAATGTCGACTAGTGAATCTGTCAGTGAGTCTGGATCAGAATCAATAAGTGAAAGTGGTCAAACTAGCGTATTTCAATCAACAAGTGAGAACGGTCAAATTAGTGAATCATTATCTGAGCCTTCAACAGCGTTGTTATCGCCATCAAATACGATTGAAACTAGTACTGATGTTAATAATTATATTAATAGTCAAAATGTTTTAAGCGATTTTAGTGTGGGGCAATTTGATAATGTGGATTCGTTACAAGCAACGAAAACCGTATCAAATTCAAAATTTCCAATTGGAATTAAGTTATTATCAAGGAAATTAACATCACAAGAAACTAATATTCCAGTTGGAAGTACTGGACCAATTCGATCAATGTCATATAGTTATGATGCGGAAAGCAATACGGTGACATGGACGATAGTTTTGCAGTCTAGATCAGGTGGGCAATTAGCATATGCAGTTGCTTCGTATGATGATATTGTTAGTATCACAAATACTAATCAAAGTATTCAAGAAATTAATGTTAAACCATATTTAGCGAATTATTATCAAAATGCACCATATCAATCATACTTTACAGATAACGGAAATCAATCACAAACACTAACAATTGTTACTAAGGGACCGAATAAAGATCTCTATATTCACGCAGCAACAGGTATCATTTACTATACAACGATTAGAAACTTAGAGACTAATCCAATTAATGGGTCTACTTTTATTGAACAACGAAACAATGCTCAAGGATGGGTAGCCAGTGATGCTAAAAGTGCATCAAACTCATATTCTGAACAAAGTAGTAGTGCAAGTGAAAGCTCAATTCAATCTACAAGTGAATCGGTTAGTGCATCTGGTGCAAGTTCAGCAAGTGAAAGTGCAACGGCATCCGCAAGTGAATCAGCAGCTGCATCCGCAAGTGAATCGGCAACGGCATCAGTGAGCGAAAGCGCAACAGCATCAGCGAGCGAAAGCGCAACGGCATCCGCAAGTGAAAGT
>NZ_BBAS01000016.1 GCF_001311375.1 Limosilactobacillus equigenerosi DSM 18793 = JCM 14505 | reverse complement strand
TTGCCCCATCTGACAACTTCTTAAGTATAACTCATATCCAATGCTTATGCAACACTTTTTTATGAATTATTTAACGAACAATTTCGTTAACACTTATCTGTCAGAAACAACTTTCTTATAATACCAACCCCATCCATATTCGTCAATAGATATCCATAAATTAATTTAATTATTTGAATTCCCGCCATTTTAAGGTTAACGAACTAAGTAGCACCGATACCGAACTTAATGCCATTGCCATTCCTGCTACCGCTGGAGTTAACGTCACCCCAAAACTAACCAAGCATCCTGCTGCGACCGGAATTCCAAGCAGGTTGTAAATCATCGCCCACCAAAGATTAACTTTAATTTGCGTTGCTAATGCCCGGCCTAAGTTGACCGCCAAGGGAAGCAATCGCAAATCATTGTGCAATAACACCACATCCCCTGACTGCAACGCGACGTTAACTCCTGACCCCATCACAATTCCGACATCAGCCATTGTTAATGCCGGCGCATCATTGATTCCGTCACCGACAAAAGCAACTTTTTTCCCCGTTGCTTGCAACATCATAATTTGATGGGCCTTATCTTGGGGACTTACCTCAGCTAACACCTGACTAATCGCCAACTGATTAGTAGCAACTAGTTCGTTCGCCACTGGCGCTTTATCCCCCGTTAGAATTATCCGTTCTGGGATTACAGAAGCTAGTTGTTGTAATACCCTTGGCACTTCAGGACGTAAACCGTCTGCAATCGATAAACCACCAACAATTTGATAATCAATTGCTACTAATACTGGTGTGTGTGTCATCATTGGTAAGACTTCCTTAAACGCTTGTAAATCAGCTGGCCAAGTAGCTCCCGCCATTAATTGTTCATTCCCAATTAACACTTCATGCCCAGCCACGTTTCCTTTCACCCCTTGCCCAGCAATCACTTGTACTCCAGCTACCTCATGTTTCACCGCGGTTGGATAATAATCAACAATCGCTTGCGCTAAAGGATGTTCAACCCCAGCTTCCAAACTCACCATGAAGTCCGCTACTGACGTTAAATCTCCCCAGGTTTCAACGACAACCGGCTTTCCCTCGGTTAACGTCCCCGTCTTATCAAAAACTATGGCATCTAATTTAGGCAGAGCCATCAACGCCTCTGCATTCCGAACGACTAAACCGGCCTTCGCCGCCCGACCAACACCAACTACTAACGCCGCGGGCGTCGCTAACCCAAGGGCACACGGACACGCAATCACTAACACCGCTACGGCAAATTCCAAGGCCTTGGGACCACTTACATTTAACCCTAAATACCAAATCGCGAAGGTCGCGATCGCTACCATCATCACCAGCGGTACAAATACAGCCGAAATTTTATCAACCAACGCTTGTACGGGGCTTTGACTGGTTTGCGCCTGTTTAACGAGGGCCACAATTTTAGCGAGAACCGTCTCCGCTCCAACATGGTCAACGACAATTTCTAAGTCGCCACTTACCAATTGCGTTCCGCCAATGACGCGTTCGTGAACTTGTTTCGTAACTAACTCACTTTCACCAGTTACCATCGCTTCGTTTACTTTCGCAACGCCGGCCATCACCACTCCATCAACTGGAATTACTTCGCCTTTGGCAACTAATACGTGCATACCAATTCCAACTTGCTCAATTGGTAATTCAACCACTTGGTCCCCTTGGCGCACTTGAGCCACTTTCGCTTGTAAATCCGCCAAGCCAGCTAAGGCAGCCTCCGTTTGCTTACGCATTCGTTTCTCTAACACCTGCCCAAGCAACACAAATGTCACTACAAAGGCTACACTATCAAAAAAAGACCGCCCGGTGAGTGACCATCCCCCAAATACTAGCCAAATAGGCCGTTAAAGTTCCTAATGCCACTAATGTATCCATATTGGCGTGGTGATTTAAAAAGGCGTACCAAGCACTTTTATACATTTCCCCCGCCCCAACTACGATAACTAACGTGGCACAAGCCAACGCTAACCAATCCCAAAGTGGATTCATCTCATTCGTTGTTAACATCAAGAACATTTGGATGGCCACTGGGAGCGTTAACACACTTGACCAAATCAGGCGTCGTTGAATTGACATAGTCCCTCCTTATTTAACCGTAACTTTTCCGTGGAACATATTCATCCCACAAGCCCAATTGTATTCACCAGCCTTGGTCGTATCAATCTCGACGCTTTGGGTTGATTGATACGGCAACGCTTGTTGGATCCCGAGTTCCGGAAACACCACTTCATCCAGACAACTCGAAGCGTCCAATTGATGGAAACGCAACACGGCTGGCATCCCTTGTTGCAACGTCACTTGATCCGGTGAATATCCTCCTTGCACCGTAATATCAACTACTTGTTGACCGTCAATTACTTTCGCAGCCGTCGCCGTGGTTGCATGATGGCCAAAAAACCACCACGCAATTCCGGCAATTAACACCACACAAATAATCCCAACTAGCACTGTCATTTTTAAACGCCTCCAATTTATTTTTATGTGTTTATTGTACTCGCCATTACCTTCAGAAACAAAAAAGCGCTCAATAACTGAGCACTTTTTTTTGTTTTATTTCCGATGAGCCGTTAATTTACGCGCAAATAATTTCCGTTTCTTACTTGGCGCATCATCATTTTGTGGTTGGTAAGTATCCCACGTTTGTTCACCCGTTAAAATGACCATTGGGACTAACCGATCAACCATTAATTGATCTAATTTAAGCGAACTCTTGGTTAAATTAAAGTAACTAACTTGGAACGTTAACATAACTGGGACATATAGTAAGCATAAGATGACTAACACCACCAGAATCGTTGGAACCACCCAAGCCGGCGCCCCAACTTGCGTTAAGCCAACCCCACTCTCAACGGCTAATGCTGTCAACACCGCCACTGGTAAACCAAGATAAAGTAACGCATACCCTAAGTAATTCCACATCAAACCTTGCATGTAACGCTTACTTGCCGTTACCACATGGCGCATTGATTGACCAACTAAACTAGCCCGTTGCGCACGTAGAATCAAGAGACTTTGGGAATATTGTAATTCTTTCCAAATTAACACTAAATATGTCAACGCGGTCAACGTCCATTTGATGACCATATTATTCCCCGCGAAGTTATCTAGCAGGTTAAATGGTAACGTCCACAACCACATAAACAGCCCTTGGTATAAGACCACTCGAATGACTTGGCTTTTGTTTAAATTCCCAAACATTTCCATGACAGCCTTAAAGTTAACAACTTTCGTGTGATCAGCTTGTAAATCCTGGATTGCGTATAACATCGCCGTGTTCGCACTAACACCCAACAAGTAAACAACCACCAAAAGCCCAAATAATACTAAGACCACCAGTAACATCATCATAATTGAGGGCAGGACATAAGCACCCATCCCCATCATGAGATATTGCATTGAGCTCATTAACGTCATTAACGTGTAACGACTCATCACCATCATTGCCCAGGCCATCACTAGATAGGCCACTAACAATAATAAATTAATTACGACCATGGCTAAAACTGACTTTTTATAGCCACCATTCCCGAGCGTTTCCTTCATCGTCGCCCGTAACTTTTTAAATGAAACTTGATTGTTCATATGATCCTCATTCCTAACTTATTGATGTAAGTATCATACCAAACTTACTCTCAATTACCAATTTTTTATCATTCAAGTAAAAAAAGTCGCAGCCTAGCCGCGACTTTTAAACCTAACTAACCGTTCTGATTAGTCAACTGGGTACTTGTCCTTGCTTAAGACGTTTAACTTGTCGTCAAAGTCGTAAACAACTGGTTCCCCAGTGGACATTTCGAGTCCCATGATGTCTTCATCAGAAATGTTTTCGATGTACTTGCTCAAAGCCCGAAGTGAGTTACCATGAGCGGCAATGATGATGTTCTTACCATCAAGTAACTTAGGTGCAATTTCGTCTTCCCAAAGTGGAATTACCCGTTCCAACGTTACCTTTAAGTTTTCCCCACCTGGAATCGTCCGAGGGTCAAGGTTAGCGTAACGACGATCGTTAGCAGCTGAACCTTCATCATCCGCACTCAACAATGGTGGTAAAACATCGTATGAACGACGCCAAATGTGAACTTGTTCTTCACCGTACTTTTCAGCTGCATCGGCCTTATTCTTACCTTGCAAAGCCCCGTAGTGACGTTCGTTTAAACGCCACGTCTTAAATTCTGGAACCCACATTTGGTCTGATTCTTCTAAGGCGTAGTGCAACGTCTTGATGGCCCGCTTTAAAACAGAAGTGTAGGCGTAATCAAATTCGATGCCATGTTCCTTGATGGCTTCCCCAGCTGCCTTAGCTTGGGCTACACCCTTTTCACTTAAATCAACGTCTTCCCAACCCGTAAATAGGTTAGCAAGGTTCCATTCACTTTGTCCGTGACGGATTAAAACTAACTTAGCCATGAACTAAATACCTCTTTCCTGACAATTGTCAAATTCATTAATTATTTTAAAGCATTTATCCTTAAATTTAAAGTCTTGGAACTTGATTAATCTAACCCCAACCGTTTAAAGACATCATCCACATGGCGTAAATGCCACCGATAATCAAATGCATCGTCTAATTGGGATGGTGTTAATTGTTGTTGGATTGTTGGATCAGCTTCTAACAATGGCCGGAATGGCACTTGTTGATCCCAACTTTGCGCCGTGTATGGTTGAATTAAGTCATAAGCTGCTTCACGACTCATCCCGCTTTCCACCAACTTCAATAAAACACGACCACTGTAAATTAAACCAAGCGTCTTATCCATGTTCCGTTTCATTGTTTCCGGGAAAACATCTAAGTTCTTCAGCAACCGGGTCATCCGATTCAACATGTAATCCAAGCCAATCGTCGTATCTGGTAAAATTACCCGTTCCGCACTGGAATGTGAAATGTCTCGTTCATGCCACAGACTAACATTTTCATAAGCCGTTACGACATGTCCTCGCATCACCCGGGCCATTCCCGTTAAGTTTTCCGAACTAATCGGATTCCGCTTATGCGGCATCGCTGAAGAACCCTTTTGGCCTTTGGCAAAGTGTTCTTCCACTTCATGAATTTCCGTCCGTTGTAAGGCCCGAATTTCAGTCGCGATATTTTCAATCGTCGTCGCACATAACGCCAACGTGGCAATGTATTCGGCATGTAAATCCCGTGGTAAAACTTGGGTTGAAATTGGTTGGGCCGTTAAACCAAGTTGGTCACAAACGGCCGCTTCAATTTCAGGACCGACTTCCGCAAATGTCCCCACGGCACCACTAATTTTACCCGCTTCTACGCCTTTGGCGGCATGTTCAAAGCGGTCTTGATCGCGCTTAACTTCGCTATACCACCGAGCTAACTTTAATCCAAAGGTCGTTGGTTCCGCATGCACCCCATGCGTCCGCCCCATACAAACCGTGGTCTTGAATTCACGCGCGCGGGTAGCTAATACATCAGCTAAATCAGCTAAATCTTGGCGCAAAATATCATTGGCTTGCTTCAAGCGAAGCCCTTGAGCCGTATCAACGACGTCGGTACTGGTTAAACCATAGTGAACCCACTTCTTTTCTTCCCCTAGCGTTTCGGATAACGCCCGGGTAAACGCAATCACATCATGATGCGTCGTCGCTTCAATTTCAGCAATCCGTTCAACATCAATTTTGGCATTTTGCTTTAACGCCGCAATATCAGCGGCGGGAATGACGCCAGCTTGTTGCCACGCTTCATCCACCGCTAATTCAACCGCTAACCAACTTTGATACTTATTTTCTTCTGACCAGACAGCTGCCATTGCTGGTCGCGTATAACGATCAATCATCGCTTTTATTCCTCACTTTTTAAAACATCCCGTCAATTTTACCATTATCATCAATTGTCATCTTCACGGCCGCTGGTACTTTTGGTAAGCCCGGCATCGTTAACATCGATCCCGCTAAAGCCACGATAAAACCTGCCCCTAATTTAGGAACCAGCTCCCGAATGTGGAAGACAAAATCACTTGGCGCCCCTAATTCAGCCGGGTCATCCGTCAACGAATATTGCGTTTTCGCGATACAGACTGGTAACTGATCCCAACCGTTGGCTTTAATCGTCGCCAATTGCCGTTGCGCCTTTTTACTAAATTCAACTTCCTTGGCACCGTAAATCTGACGGGCCACCGTTGTGATCTTCGCCGCCACGTCAGCGTCTAAATCATAGAGTGGCTGAAAATCATTGGCTTGTTCAGTTAATTTGACCACTGCCCGGGCTAGGTCTTGCGTCCCTTGCCCCCCTTGCGCCCAAGCATCCGTCGTAATCGCTTCAATCCCTAACGTAGCACACGCTTGCTTTACTAAGTTAATTTCCGCTTCGGTATCACTCGTAAACCGATTAATCGCCACTACTAACGGTAAATTATATTGCCGTAAATTCTTTAAATGCTTTAATAAGTTCGGCATTCCCGCCTCCAACGACGATAGATCTTCCGTCGTTAAGTCAGCGAGGGCTGCCCCACCGTTATATTTCAACGCCCGAATCGTGGCCACCACCACTACAGCGTCTGGATTGGCCCCAAGCGCGCGGGTCTTAATATCAAGGAATTTTTCGGCCCCTAAGTCAGCCCCAAAGCCCGCTTCTGTAACGGTATAATCAGCTAATTTCATTGCCGTTTGGGTCGCAATCACACTATTACAACCATGGGCAATATTGGCAAATGGGCCCCCATGAATAATCGTCGGGGTATGCGCAAGTGTTTGCACGAGATTTGGCTTAATGGCATCTTTTAAGAGAATCGTTACCACATCACCAAACCCTAATTCGCCCACCGTGACTGGCGTTTGATCGTAAGTGTAACCAACAACAATTTGATTAACCCGCCGTTTTAAATCGGCTAAATCAGTGGCTAAACATAAAATGGCCATGATTTCCGAAGCTGGCGTAATATCAAAGCCCGTTTCACGTGGAACACCTTGCATGACACCACCTAATCCTGTCACGACATTCCGTAACGCCCGGTCATTCACATCTTCCACCCGTTTCCAAATTACCCGCCGCGGATCTAATTGCAAAGTATTATCACGCATAATGTAATTATCAATTAAGGCCGCTAACGTATTATTAGCACTCGTAATGGCATGGAAGTCACCCGTAAAGTGTAAATTAATTTCTTCCATTGGGACAACTTGGCTATAACCACCACCCGTGGCCCCACCTTTCATCCCAAAGACGGGCCCCATTGATGGTTCACGCATCGCGATAATGGTTTGATGCTTTAATTGATTCAACGCATCGCCGAGTCCAACTAAGACCGTTGACTTACCTTCCCCCGCCGGCGTTGGATTAATTGAAGTTACTAAGATTAACTTACCGCTCTGGTGCTTCCGATCAGTCACCGGCAACTTAATTTTCGCCTTCGTATCCCCATAAAGTTCAATTTCGGCCGGTTGTAAACCAGTTTTGGCCGCAATTTTGGTAATCGGTTCTAACTTGGCTGCTTGGGCAATTGATAAATCGGTTGTCATTTTGCTACCTCCTGTACCGGTTTTACCGGCTTAATCCCTAAAATGTCTAAGAAAAATGTAAAGATTGGTACTCCGACCAATAGTCCCCACACGCCAAAGAAATGCTCGCCAACTAATAACACGACAAAAGTATAAAAAATTGGCAATTCTGTCCGACTGGCCATGAATTTGGGGTTTAAAACATACGCTTCAATCGCGTGAATTACCGCAATCATAATTAAAAGATAAATGATATACCGCATTCCACCCGTATTATACCCTACCATACATAACGGAACTAGTGAGATAATCACCCCCGCCACCGGCACCAAGCTTAGCCCAAACACCATAACCGATAACGCTAAAACTTGCGGCATCTGCATCACGATTAAACAAACCGCCGTAATGACCGTATTAGTAAGGGCAATAAAGAATTGCGCTTCTAAGACGACCCCAAAGGTATTAACAAATTTTGGCCAAAGAAATTCAAATCTTTAAATAGCCAGCCCGCGACTTTACTTTGCAAAAATTGGCGTGAAAAATGATTCATTTGTTCCAATTCAATGGCATAAAAGAAACTCAAGATAATTGCCATCACAAAGGAAACCGTAAAATTCCCGACCGTAGTAATCGTGTTAATACCGACAGTAAGCCAATTCCGAACTTGGGCCGTAATTTCTTTCATGCTAATGTAATGCGATAAATTCTTCGTCAACCACTGCATATCCGTGCTTTGACTATATTTGATTAAATAATCCACCATTTTGACGACTTGATTAATTAACATTGGTAAATACTTCGTCACGCCTAGGTATACCAAGATAATCAAAACTGCATACGTCACTAACGCTGTCACTATTGTCGGTAACCACGGAACTTTACGCTGAATCAACCGTAACCAATGCACAATTAAATACGTAAAAATAAACGTCAATAAAACTTCCGTCATCACCGCTCTGATTGACCACAAGAATAACATCAACGCCGCTAAGACCACTCCCCGCCGCAAAGTCGTATGTTCAATAAATCGTTGCCACGCATTTTCCATTAATTGCACGCCTCCTTTTTGACCATAAAAAAGAGTTGGTCAGCTGGAAAATAATTCCTCCTTACCAAAACTCACACCGACAAAATTAAGCAATCACCATCGAAATTAACCACACCAAAAGAAGGCCGGCTAACACCGACACGACCATTGAGCGGGTAAAATAAGCAATCACCATCACTAATAATCCTGCTAAAATGTGGCTGACATGCCCATACGCCATCATTTCCCGGCCAAACGTCTCAAAATGATCGATTACTGGCATGTACTTACTATCAAGAAAAATATCTTTAACAACTAAGGCCGTAAATAAGCTCACCGGCACATATTTCATCCATTCATTAAACCAAGCTGGTAAATCCCGACTTGTAAAAATTAATAACGGAATATACCGCGGTAAAAAAAGCCGCAATTGCCGCCATGATAATGACAAAAATATGAAAGCGGTAGTCGGTATTCACAGCGGCTACCGGTAATGATTGTTGTAATAAATTAACCATACTTAATCACTCTACTTGCTAGTTTGCTTTTCTTCAACCGTTTTACGCAATGATGATGGTCGCAAGAATTCTCGCATCAACCACGCATCTTTTAAATTCGTATGCTTGCGCCGCAAGTAATCTTCAATCATGAACCCAACTAAGGAGGCCAATAAAGTCGAGATAATCAACCCGATTGTACTCTTCGTTAACATCAAGAAGTAAATTGAAGTAACTGCTGACACCAAGCAAACTAATAATGTAATCCGCTTCCGGACTTGCATTACAATCATGTATAAGAACATTGCCGTTAACGCAAATTTAATAATTTCTAAATCAATCGTGATGGTACTACCAACTAGGGCGCCGACTAAATTCCCGCCGGCCCATGATGCTAACGCAAAATGTTCAACCATCGTAGCATCTTTAACCGTCCATTGCTTATCCGTAGCGTACTTTAAATAATTAATTGCATAATTTTCATCATTCAATGAAAAGGCAAATTTAAACACATCCCACGGTTTATCATTACGCAAATACTTAGATAAACTGGTCCCCAATAATGCGTACCGCAATTCTAAAAAGAAAATTGTTAAGAAAATGGTACTAACTGGGGCATTAGCCACCAGCAGTGAGGCTAAAATAAATTGCCCCCCACCAGAATAAACAAGAATCGAAACTAAAAACGTCATAATAAAGTTAAACCCAGCGGCGTGAAGTAAAATCCCACACGCTAAACCGATTGGGGCATAACTTAAACACAATGGCATCGCGTCACCAAGGACGGATAACCAGCGCTTTTCTGGGTTAACATGATGCGTAGCCAAAACTTTCCTCTCCTCCATTATCGAGTAAGCTGCATTTTATAAATACCAAAGTATATTTTAGCTCATTATCAATTCGTCCGTCTAGCGTTTTACGTTATTTTCCTAAGTCAAACCAACTTGGCGTCTTTTTAACCGGACTTGTCGGCGTTAACGCAATCCGCACTTGCGAACCGCTAACACTTGGAATCCCTTGATAATTAACGGTTGCAACAACTTGTTTCGTGCTGAGTGGCGCTTGATACCGCCAGCCCCACCGTTGCTTGGTCCGCCAAACTAACTTTCCTTGTGGTCGCGGTTGCCCCTTTGGTAACCATAAGGCCGCCTGCTTGGTTGCCACCGTAACCCGGCCCGGCTGGCCCTGCCAAGTTTTAATCATCGCTTGATAATGAATTGGTTGCACTCGCATCTTAGTTAATGCTTGTTGATATAGATCCTTGGTAACTTGGAAACGATTATTAGCATTTAAAACCACCGTAATTACGCGCCGACCTCTAACAATCCCCAAAGTTACTAAACACTGCCCGGCTCCCTCAGAGGTCCCCGTTTTCAGTCCCTTAATTTCGACTTGATCATTACCAATCTTGACCGTCCCTAGCAATTCATTGGTATTTTTAACCATCCGCCCTTGCCAAGCTAAACTTGGTTGCTTAGCTAATTGTACAGTCATCGCATCTTGGTTCACTACTTGCCGCGCAATTTTAGCGACACTAATAGCTGACATTTGATTTTCAGCTTGATCCGGAATGCGCGGATTTTGGTAAGCCCCCATATCACCATCCGCTAACCCAACCGGATTATATAACTGGGCGTCTTTTACTCCCACTTGGTGCGCCGTCGTTTGCATTTCCTTAGTAAAATGCGTTAAATCACCACCAGCTGCCTTCGCTAAGGTGATGGTAGCGCCATCAGCCGACTTTACCATCGCCGCGGCCGCTAATTGTTGAATTGAATACCTTTGATGGGTATCCAATGGCACGTTTGAATACAGCGGATTATGTGACAATTTAACCTCATCAGGTTGCGCCTTAACTTGCTCATCCCACCGTAATTGTTGCTTCGCTACGGCGCGTTCAACCACTAATAAAGTTAGTAATTTACTTAACGAAGCAATCGGTAGCGCTTGCTTAGCATTTTGTTGTGCAATAAGCTGGCCCGTTTGCACATCAATCATGACCGCTGCTTTGGCTTGGACGTGCGTTTGGACACTCGTTGCAGCCTGCACCGTTGATGTTGGCAACAATAAGCCTACACTGCACCAAAGTAAAATACTACCCATCCAAAATTTATGCTTTCGTTTCATCAGATACTCCTTGTTTCAATGGCAGTCGGACGGTAAACGTCGTTAAAGCTTGGTTCGACATCACACTGACCTGCCCATGATGTTTTTCCACGATACTTTGAACAATCGCCAAACCTAAGCCTGCCCCACCCGTTTGTTTCGAGCGCGAACTTTCAACCCGGTAAAAGCGTTCAAACAACCGATTAACCGAGCGAGCTGGAATTGGCACCCCGTCATTAGCGACATCAACAATGGCTTCATCATCCATCACATTCGCACTTAACTTAATTACGGTCGCACCATCACCATATTTCAACGCATTGGCGACTAAATTGCTAAAGACTCGTCCTAATTGACTCGCTTCAGCTTCAATCATTAATGGACTCAAAGTAAAGTGCGTTTGAATTTGAATTCCTTGTTTTTGCGCCGTTAACTCAAAACTAGCTGCGACTTGATCGAGTAATTGGGTTAAATCAACCGGCTGAAATTCTAACTGACGATCATTAAATTGGACTTGCGTGTACTCAAATAAATCTTCAACCATCGTTTTCATTTGTGTGGCCTTAGTATACGCAATGTTGGCAAACTCAACAATCTCTTCTTCACTGCGGTATTGATGATTTTCAATTAAGCCTAAGTAGCCAATAATACTCGTCAACGGCGTCCGTAAATCATGGCTTACATTTGTAATCAGTTCATCCTTTGATTTTTCGATTTCACGTTCTTCTTCCATCGATTTCACAGCACTATCGACTAAGGCATTGACACTCGTAATCACATCTTGTTCGCGCCCCGTTAAACTAAAATCAATCCGATGATCAAGATGGCCTTGCGCAATATAATGCAGTTCCCGAATAATATGATCTAATTGATATTGCCGTTTTCGCCGTTTCAACCGCCACACGAGCACCCAAATATCAACGACGATAAAGATTAAAACTAACACCTGGTGATACCCAACAATGCGGGTATGGACCGGACCTAAATCAAATGATTGGCGAATCACAAAGAACCCAACTTGCATTTCAGGATGGTCAAATAAAAAACCTTGGACAATCGTAAAAATAGCCAAGTTAATCAACCCAAGCATAATAACGGTTAAAATCCCCTCAAACAATAGGGAACTTTTTTTCGCGGGGAGTTAAACGTAACATCACTGATCCATCCTCTCTGTTAACTTCAAAAGAAAAGGTTGCGACCAATCACTTGCTCCCAACCTCGACTTAATTAATTCATATTTTACGCCGTTTTAACTTACCCGGCAATTTTTATTTAATGATCAACCGCTTTGTAACCAACCCCCCAAACGGTTTCAATCACTTGTTCCCCGTTGGTGGCAGCTTCAATTTTATCGCGCAAGTGGCTCACATGGACCATCACGGTTTTGGCTGAAACCACACTTTCTTGTTGCCAAACCCGCTCAAAAATATCCTCAGCACTAAAGACCCGGTTTGGATGTCGCGCTAATAACGCTAAAATTCCAAATTCAAGGGCCGTTAATTGAATTGGTTGCCCTTGCAAGGTCGTTACTTCATGCGAATCAGGCTTAATCACTAATGGTCCTAAGTTAATTTCATCCGGTTCTTGTTTCGTCACTTGATGTTCACTGCGCCGTAATAACGACTTTACCCGCGCCATGACTTCTAAGGGATTAAATGGCTTCGTGACATAATCATCCGCCCCGGTAACCAAGCCGTGAATCTTATCCATATCGGCGGTTTTGGCTGATAGGACCAAAATCGGCACATCTGAATCCTTGCGCACGGCTTTAATTACCGCCATTCCATCCAATTCCGGCATCATAATATCCAAAATCACTAAATCAATTCCCGGATCAGTACGAAGTTTCGTTAATGCTTCTTTCCCGTTATAGGCCTTCACCGCTTCATAACCTTCATTCCGGATATAAATTTCTAATAATTGGACGATTTCTGGATCATCGTCGACCATTAAAATTTTCATTTGATACCCTCCGCTCGCTTAAAATTTATCCTCATTATACCGTGTTGAAATTACAATCGGCTAGTAATCTCTCCCACCTTTAACAAATCCTAAACTTTCCCCTAAATATAATGAAGTAGTAAATAAATAATCTCTCAGTTAACATAATTTAACCTTATGAAATATCCCACAACACAGCCCGTTAATAAAAACGACAGTGATATCAATTGATATCACTGTCATTTTAAATTACTTAGTTTCGCGTGGCATTGGCCGGCCCATAAAGCCACCAACCACATTATATTTCCGCCGGAAGTACATATCACCAACAAAGGCAATCACCGCAATGACAATGTAAATCCAACCATTTAAGTGCGGGTTGTACGCTCCGTTCATAACGGCCGTTAACCCGTAAATCCCAATCCAAGCCATAAACCCGACTAAGACTAAAATTACCCGCAACCAAACTGGTAAGCCTAAGCGCTTCCCCGTTTCAGGATCCTTAGCTGGTGCCATTAACTTCGTAATCGACCCAAATAAGGCACCCCCAACAATTGAAACCAAAATAATGGCGGTAATTCCTGACGTTCCATTAATGTTGGCTGATTTTGGATCCATTAATCCCATCACCCCAAACATAATCGTAAAGATAGCCAAGAACATTAACGCATTATCAATGGCTAATAACCATGGATTCGAACTCGTCGTCCGTGATTCAGCTGGCTTCTTAGGGTTAATTAAACTTTCAGCGTAGGCCGTTGGCGTTCCCAATAAATTGGTGGCCGTTTGCCCGGTCTTTTGCGCCGTCACAATTTTTTTCAATCGTGGCCGTTAACCAAGTTTTTACTTGTTCCTCATTAACCCCTTGGCGCCGTAATTGCTTATTCAATTGCATGACATAATCATGGTTTTTGCGCGTTAATCCAGCTGCCGTTAACTGTTCTGCCAACGTCTTAACTTCAGCCTTTTGATGCTGTTGTTGTACGGCCCCGGCCGCTGCATTCCGTGGTTGTTGTTCATCCATTGTTATCCATCCTCACCTTATTCGTTAATTAGACATTAAACCGGAATTCGACGATGTCACCGTCTTGCATGACATAGTCCTTCCCTTCAACTCGTAAACGCCCGGCTTCCTTCACGGCCGCATGGGAGCCATACTTATCAAGATCAGCAAAACTCATCACTTCAGCGCGAATAAAGCCCCGTTCAAAATCAGAGTGAATAATGCCGGCAGCTTGTGGGGCTTTGGTTCCCTTCCGGTAAGTCCAAGCCCGGGTTTCCTTTCCCCCAGCTGTAAAGAACGTTTCTAATCCTAACAAGCTGTATGCTGCCCGAATCAACCGATTTAAGCCCGGTTCCTTCACGCCTTCCATTTCTAAGAAATCGGCCTTTTCGTCTTCATCCATTTCCGCGATTTCTTCTTCGGCGGCTGCCGCAATCCCGATTACATCCCCTTCTGCTTGGACATGTTCCCGAATCTTGGCAATATATTGGTTGCTTTCTGGATCCGCCATTTCATCTTCAGCCACGTTCGCAACATACAGAATTGGCTTTGTCGTTAATAAGAAGAGGCCCTTGACCACTGGCAATTCTTCATCAGTAAAGTCAATCGTCCGCGCACTTTGGCCGGCTTCTAAGACTGGCTTTAATTTTTCCAACACCGCTAATTCCGCTAAGGCATCTTTGTCACGCCCTTTGGCAGCGCGTTGGACTTTGCTTAAGCGATTATTAACAGAGTCTAAGTCAGCCATGATTAATTCTAGATTAATCGTATCAATATCAGCAATTGGGTCCACTTGCCCCGTAACATGCGTAATATCATCATCATCAAACGCCCGGACCACATGAATAATCGCATCCGTTTGCCGAATGTTTTCCAAGAACTTGTTACCAAGCCCTTCCCCTTTGCTAGCCCCCTTCACAATTCCGGCAATATCCGTAAATTCAAAGGTGGTTGGAACAATTTTTTTGGCGGGAATTAATTCATCAATCCGTGCTAACCGTTCATCCGGCACTTCGACCATCCCAACATTCGGATCAATCGTGGCAAATGGATAATTTGCCATTTCAGCTCCGGCCTTGGTGATTGCATTAAATAAAGTTGACTTTCCTACGTTGGGTAACCCAACGATCCCTGCTGTTAACGCCATTATCTAAGTTTCTCCTCTACTGTCTATCTTAATTTTCGTGGTGTTCAAGCACCTTTTTCAAGCGCTTATTAAAGTCATACCGACTCATCATAACAATATGGTCACAACCCGTGCATTGAATTTTAATGTCCGCGCCAACCCGAATAATTTCCCACCGGTTTACGCCACACGGGTGTTGCTTTTTCATCATCACAATATCATGTAATTCATATTCTTCCATGGTGTGTCCTCCTCGGTTAATCTTCGAATGTCACGCCTAGTTGGGTTAACAACCGATTCAACTCTTGGGGTGAGTGATATGGCAACATAATCGCCCCCTTCGTTAGGGGATCAGCGCCGGTTAATTTAACGCCACTGCCAAGTTGGGTTGCTAACTGATTGGTAATTTCCCGAACAAACGGGGTTTCTTTGGGTCTCGATTTTAGACGCTGACGGTCCCCTTTAGTTCGTTGATTAGGATTAACAATTTGTTCTAACTGCCGAACCGTTAATGATTCTTCAACCGCCCGCGTTGCTAATGCAATGATTTCCCGGGAATTTTTCAATCCCAATAAAGTGCGCGCCTGTCCCATCGATAATTGCTGCCGATTGACCATTACCTTCACTGAATCAGGCAACGATAATAACCGCAATGAATTCGCAATGTAGGACCGACTTTTACCAACTAACGCCGCTACTTCCTGTTGGGTTAGGGATAATTTTTCCATCAAATTATGATAACTTTGCGCTTCTTCTAACGGAGTTAAATTTTCGCGTTGAAGATTTTCAACCACCGCAATTTCCATCATTTTACGATCATCTAATTGCCGCACCACCGCCGGAATCGTTGTTTTTCCTGCCGCTTGTGAGGCTCGAAACCGGCGTTCCCCCGCGATAATCTCATAGCGATCCAGTGCTAAATCTGGTTGGCGCACGATGATCGGTTGAAATACGCCATTTTGCTGAATCGAAGCGGTTAAATCGGAGAGTGCTGCTTGATCAAAAATTCGCCGGGGTTGGTACGGATTCGGCCGAACTTGGTCTAATGGTATTTCAACCACCAACTCCGGTTGCGAATTAGTCATCTTGCACCTCGGGATTGGTTAATTTAACCGAAACCGTCATTCCATTCGCCGTTTTACGCGTCGTGACTTTCATCTCATAACCAGTCCCTTTAATTTTAGTCACCGCTTTTTTTAACGGCTTCCACCGCACTATCAACGTCGGTTACCGTTGGCGTTACTTTTTTTGCCTTAGTGGTTGGTGACTTCGGTGCCGTAACATTTTGGTCATCATCCGCCACTTGCAAGCCTAAAATTTCCCGTTGTTTTTGGGCCCGTCGTACTGATGGTAAAACTTGCCCTAAACGTTCAGCCACAGCATCTTCAGTTTCTCGCACCGTCCAGCCATTGGCTAAAATATCAGTTAACACCGCCGCTTGATCACTCGCTTTTAAATTAAGCAAGGCGCGTCCATGGCGTTCACTAATTTGCCGATTTAATACCGCTGCTTGCACCGGTTCTGACAATTGTAATAGCCGTAATTTATTAGCAATAAAGGATTGGCTCTTCCCCATCCCCTTTGCAAGCGTCCGCTGCGTCAAGTGATTTAAATCCATCAACCGGCGATAGGCTTGCGCTTCTTCTACCGCGGTCAACTCGGAGCGTTGGAGATTTTCAATCAACGCTAAGGAAGCAACTTCATCATCATCCATCGTTTCGACAATTGCCGGAACCGTTTCCCACCCCAAAAGGGTCATGGCCCGAAAACGGCGTTCCCCCGCAATAATTTCGTATTGATCATTATCAATCGCCCGGACAATCATCGGTTGCAACAACCCGTGTTCACTAATCGTTTGTGCTAATTCAGCAATCCCATCTTGATCAAAGACTTGGCGTGGTTGGTAACGATTAGGCACGATTTGTGCTAACGGTAATTTAACCACTTCATTTTTTTACATGTTCTCGTTCTTTACCTAAATTGAAAATTGAAAATGCCATCTATAACAACCCTTACTTTACATTCACTAATGGTTTCTTATTTGGAACCCCTGGTCGCCGTGGATACTTTTTCGGTGTTGCGGAAACTTTATTAATTACGTATAAATTCCGCGGTTCAACCGGCTCAGTCGGCAAACTTAACGTGGTTAAATGGTCTAATTGACCACCAAGTTTATTAATCGCCCCCGTGGCCACCTTCAGTTCATCTTCACCGGCACTCGCCTTGTAAGCAATCATTTGTCCACCAACCTTAACGGCTGGCAAACACAGTTCACTTAGCACGACCAAACGGGCCACTGCCCGTGCGGTGACCCGGTCAAATTGTTCCCGATATGAACTTTGCGCACTCCCAAACGTTTCCGCCCGATCATGAACCAACTCAACATTCGTTAAGCCAAGTTCATCACACAACGTTTGTAAAAAGTTAATCCGTTTTTGGAGTGAATCAACAATCGTCACTTTTAACTGCGGAAAAAGAATTTTCAGCGGTAATGACGGGAACCCCGCCCCCGCGCCAATATCACATAACGTTAAACTTTGCGTTTGTAAACTTTGATCAGCTAAGGCTCCGAGCGCTGAATCATAAAAATGCTTTAAATACACTTCATCGTGATCGGTAATTGCCGTCAAATTAACATGTTCATTGGTTGCAACTAGTAATTGATAATATTTTTCAAATTGCGCCATTTGCGCATTAGTCACTTCAATCCCATGACTAGCTAACGCAGCGCGAAATTCTTCCGGAGTCATTAACGCCTAAATTCCTTTCTCTCGTGAAACATCCAGTGTTTCACATCAATATTTTACTTTACCTAATTTTAGGCTATTTTTCAATCTTTTCTACTTCTGCTAAGAACACTCGTTAAAGGCCTTGTCATCAATATCAACACAAACCTTAGCATTTGTCTTACCATCATGATAAGCGCCCCTTACATCAGCCACCGTTGCCCCAATCGCTGGTCCACTCGTTTGCACATCAACCCACATCTCCTTAGTCGTATAACTTTCCGGATGGAGTAAGTAGTAAATTGTGTTCACATCGTGCATTGGATGGCCTGATTCTTCATTACCATCATTATAATGGGTAATTAAACCATGTAACATTTTACCGGTTTCGCCCAGCGCTGGTAATTGTTCGATGGTTGCCGGAGTTAATAATGCTTTTAACGTTACATCAAGGCCAACCATTACAATTGGTACCCCTGAATTGTACATAATTGCTGCCGCATCAGGATCAGTAAAGACATTAAATTCCGCAACACTCGTCATATTACCGCCCGAAATTGAGCCCCCCATAGCAACAATTTGTTTAATGTGAGACTTAACTTCTGGATATTGCTTAAATAGTAACGCAATATTAGTGTATGAACCAGTTGGAACTAACGTCACTTCATCTTCAGCCATAATGGCATCATGGAGTGCTTCAACCGCAGTTTTAGCAATTGGTTGTCCATAATCATCACCAAAATCATAGCCAGGCATCCCTGATTCACCATGAATCCGTGCGGCATCTTCAAATGGCTTAATCAATGGTTCAGCCGCTCCCGCTGCCACCGGAACGTCTTGATCAAAGAAATGAACTAACTTCAACACATTCGCCGTGGTCTTATCCACGGTTACATTTCCCGCCACAGCTGTAATCAATTTTACATCTAAGTTCGGATTATTTAATGCCATCGTGATGGCAGCTGCATCATCAATTCCTGGGTCTGAATCCATAATAATTTTCAAAGCCATGATTAATACTTCCTTTCAAGTGATTACCTATAATTATACAGCAAAAGGGCAAGGAGTGCTCCTTGCCCTTTAAACGTTTTATCCTACCATACAAACAATCCGACAAAGGCAGCGGAAAGTAATGATACTAAGACCCCAGATAATAACATGTATCCAACGTGCTTAGCGATGTAGTTGTTGTTTTCGTCATCAACGAGTCCCTTAAAGGCCCCAAGCACCATCCCTAACGTTGAGAAGTTAGCAAATGATGTCACGAAAACCGTTAAGACTGCTCGTAAGTGTGGCGTGAAGGAATTAATTTCACCAGTTACCTTCCCCATTACCACGAATTCGTTCGTCACTAACTTAAGCCCCATGTTTTGAGCTAATAACCACGTATCATGAAGGTTAAGTCCCATTAACCATGAGAATGGCCACATACAAATCCCAAGGATGCTTTCAAGTGATAACTTAAAGCCGCCAATAGCAGGGATGAAACCTAAGAAACCATCAATTAACTTGGCTAAAGCCACAAAGGCAACCACGTTCGCAATGATGATTAAGATTAACTTCCCAGCGCCTAAGATTGAGTCCCCAAGGTAACTAAAGAATGGTGCCTTTTCACCATCTTCACCAACCTTTTCAATCGTATCTTCTTCTGGCGTCACTTTAACTGGGTTTAATAAACTTGCACAGATTAAAGAGTTAACAATGTTAACTGGCACGGCCGTCAAAATAAATTGCGCTGGCATCATTTCGATGTAGGCCCCGATAATTGAAGCCGTGATACAGCTCATTGACATCATCGCAATTGATAAGTTCCGTTCCTTGCGCATACTCCGTAATTGTAAACCAGAGATGGCCAAAACTTCTGTGTTCCCTAAGAACATCATTTCAACCGCGTAGAATGATTCGAACTTTGGTTGTCCCGTTAAGAATGATAATCCACGACCAATCCACTTAATTACCCATGGTAATAAGCCAATGTACGTCAAGATATCAAACATTGGAACAATCATCAAGATTGGCATTAAGGAAGAACAAATAAAGTTTAAGCTCTTCACGTTGTACCAATCACCAAACGCAAACTTCGTTCCTTCTGCGGAAATATCAACAATCCAAGTAAATCCATCCGCAGCAGCTTGCACCCCAGCCCGACCAGCTGGCACGGCCGTTAAGAACCACGCTAAGAACAAGTTCAAAACAACCATAATTCCGACTGACTTCCAGTTAATCGCTTTCCGGTCCTTTGAGAACAAGAAACCGATGGCTAAGAAGACGAGCAAACCAAGAATATTAACAGCTAATAACATGGTATGAAACACCTCTCTAAAATCCATGCAACAAAACATTTTAAACAAATATACCAGTTATTAAGGAAAAGTAAAGCGCAAATCTTAAATTTTATTTAAGAATTTCACTTTGTAACTTTTCTTCAACTTGTATCCGCTTACAATTATAACATTTTATCATTTAATAAAAAACCCACTAGCTAAAAACTAGTGGGCATGATCGGAAAGTAACTAGCAATTCATCAGTCGCGTCACTCAACGATTGTGTATTTAATTTGTCGTTTGTGGGGGTGAAGGAATAACAAACATCCGTTGAGTCTAATCAAAATGACTGACAGCCACCGCCCTTTCCTTACCTTTATTATACCCCTTTTTTTCGCAAACCGAGCTTATTTCGCTTGTTTCTTTAACAGCCCATATGCGATAAATAAAACCAGAAAGAAAACGACCGAAATAATCAACGATGGCCGCGTTGCTGGAATGAATAAGAGAATAATCAACACACCAATGAAGAAAATCATCGTTAACCAACTCGTGAATGGGAAACCGGGCATCGTGAAGGCAGCCACCCCCGCTGGGTTAGCCTTCCGGTAGGCAATATGCGTTGCTAAAATAAAGATCCAGACAAAGATAAAGTTAATCGTCGACACCCCAGATACGATTTCAAAAATACCGGCTGGCATAATGTAATTTAAAATGACGACGATAAATAAAATGGCTGATGATGCTTGTAACGCTACATTCGGCACTGCTTTATTACTTAACTTGGCATACCGCTTTGGTGCTTGTTCGTTCGTGGCCAATGAGTATAGTGACCGACTCGTACTAAAAATTGCACTGTTCGTAGCTGACATCGCTGACGTTAACACCACAAAGTTCAAGATTGCCGCCGCACTCGTCACCCCAATCCCTTGGAAGACTTGCACAAACGGACTTGATGAAGCATCAATTTGATTCCATGGGTAGATTGCCATAATTGCCATCATCGCCCCAATGTAGAACAAACCAATTCGGAATGGCAGCGTGTTAATCGCCTTTGGAATATCCTTATTGGGATCTTCCGTTTCCCCAGCTGTTAAACCAACCATTTCAATCCCGACGAAGGCAAAGACCACCATTTGGAAGGACGTTAAGAATCCATTGAATCCAAACGGGAAGAAGCCCCCGTGACTGTATAAATTACTTAATGATGTGTATCCAGTTGAGACTTTCGTATGCATAATAATCATCACGGCCCCAACAGCAATTAATGCCAAAATCGCCACCACTTTGATTGTAGAGAACCAACTTTCAAATTCCCCAAACAAACCAACGTTGATCATGTTAACTAACATTAAAAGCACAATAATCACTAATGGTCCGACCCATTGTGGTAAATGTGGGAACCAGTACTTTAAGTACACCCCCGTTGCCGTTAAGTCTGCCATCGCCAAACTTAACCAACATGACCAGTATGTCCAACCAGTAATAAATTGCATCCGGTCACCTAAGTAATCCTTCACAAAGTCAATGAAGGAATGCTTTGACGTATCTGATAATAATAGTTCACCTAACGCGCGCATCATAAAGAAACAGAAAATCCCAACGATTAAGTACGTTAAAATAATTGATGGACCAGCTGTCTTAATGGCTGAACCAGAACCTAAGAATAATCCAGTCCCAATTGCGCCCCCGATAGCAATCATCGTAATATGACGACTCTTTAGTGAACGTGACAGTTTTTGTTGTTCTTCCATTTGAGAACCTCCCTTTCAATGTGATGGAAACAAAAAAAGACGTCCCTGGTTGTTACACCAGGGACGTCTTTAACGCGGTTCCACCCTTGTTTATAATAAGTTTTTTTAAACTTATTACCTCTTAGTCGATACAGGAACCACCCATTTAACACGTGCCATACCAAGAAATGGGACCTTTCCAGCTTATAAAGTCCCTCTCTGTTAATTTCTGGTTTTAAATTGTTTTACATTATATATATGAATATTCAGCATGTCAACCGTTTAGCATTTATTAACTTTTTAAAGTATGGTTTTCCTTGACGCCATGACCAGATTCGGGTTTAATATGATTATCAAGCATTACGGTCTTAGTAGTTAATCAATTTTGGAAAACGGCAGAGAGCTAGTGGAAGCTGCAAACTAGCCCAAATGATGGAACGAATTACCCCGTAATGAACAATTTGTAGGCTTAAAATGAGGCATCGAAAATGATGTAAATGCGGGTGGTACCACGCTTAACTTCAGGCGTCCCAAAGGTAAGTTAATCTTGCCTTGGGACGCTTTTTCGTTACTTCATTTTAAAATTTGGAGGTTTTTTAATGAACATTATCGATGAATTACGGTGGCGCGGTGCCATCAACCAAGTAACTGACGAAGAGGGGTTAACCGCCCTCACCAACGAAAAAGCCATTTCCCTTTACTGTGGAACGGATCCAACAGGGGACAGTCTCCACATTGGGCACTTAATTCCCTTCATGATGCTCAAGCGCTTCCAATTAGCTGGCCACCATCCCGTAATTATTATCGGGGGTGGTACGGGCGCGATTGGGGATCCATCCGGTCGTAAAACCGAACGGGATTTACAAACTAAATCCAAGATTGAACACAACGAAGAAGCCCTCACCAACCAAATGATTAAATTATTTGGGACGGAAAACTTCACCATCGTCAACAACCGTGAATGGTTAAGCAAATTAAACTTAATCGACTTTTTGCGTGATTACGGAAAGTTATTTAACGTTAACACCATGTTAAACAAGGAAGTCGTTGCTAGCCGGCTCGAAACCGGGATTTCCTTTACCGAATTTACTTACCAAATTCTCCAATCTGTCGATTTCTTACACTTATACGATCATCATGACGTTCAATTAGAAATCGGTGGTTCCGACCAATGGGGTAACATTACGGCCGGGATTGATTTAATCCATAAAGTCAAAGGCGCTGATGCCAAAGCCTTTGGATTAACGATTCCATTAATGTTAAAAGCTGACGGAACCAAATTCGGAAAGACCGCTGGTGGCGCCGTCTGGCTTGATCCGGAAAAGACTACGCCATACGAATTCTACCAATTCTGGTTAAACCAAGATGATCGCGATGTAGTGAAATACTTGAAGTACTTCACCTTCCTTGATCAAGCGGAAATTAATGACCTTGCCGAAAAAGTGGCTAATCAACCTTGGAAGCGGGAAGCTCAACGGCGCCTCGCCCAAGAAGTAACGACCTTCGTTCACGGTCAGGCTGCCACTGATGAAGCGGAAAAGATTTCTCAACTCCTCTTTAGTGGTGATATTCAAGCGCTCACGACTGCGGAATTAGAACAAGCTTTCAAGGGCACGCAATCCGTTGATGTACCGGCTACTCCAATGAACATCGTTGATTGGTTAGTTGAATTTGGCGTGGAAAAATCGAAGCGCCAAGCCCGTGAAGATGTAACCAACGGCGCCATTCGCATCAATGGTGAAAAGGTGGCTGATGTTGACGCAACGCTTGACCCAACCACCCACTTTGATGGTAAATATGTGGTAGTTCGGCGCGGAAAGAAGAATTACACGTTAGCTAAGGTAACCAACAAATAAACTTGCGCTTAACTTAAATTGCTTTATAATAAGCATTGAATACTGTCGAGAATGTAGTAGTCCCCATCACTAACAGGAAGTAATCCCAGCGACTGAAAAGATTACCCGATGGTCAACGAATTGGGTCTCGATGGACAGCTTAACGATTATTTTAAGTGGTAAAGTTGCTTAAACTTTACAAAATCGGTGGTACCGCGGTTATTAATCGCCCGATGTTGGCTATCTCCAACACCGGGCTTTTTTTTATGAAAGGAAGTTTTACAATGGAAAAGAAACCAGTTATTTTAACGGGCGATCGCCCAACCGGCAAACTACACATCGGCCACTATGTTGGCTCCTTACGCGAACGCGTTAAGTTACAAAATTCCGGCAAATATGATCCCTTCATCATGATTGCGGACCAACAAGCCTTAACTGACAACGCCCGTGATCCAGAAAAAAATTCGTCGGAGTCTGACAGAAGTTGCCCTTGACTACTTAGCTGTCGGCATCGATCCACAAAAGTCAACGATTTTTGTCCAATCACAAATTCCGGCCTTAGCCGAATTAAACTTATATTACTTAAACCTTGTGACGGTGGCACGCCTACAACGTAACCCAACGGTGAAGGCTGAAATCCAACAAAAGAACTTTAACCAATCCATTCCGGCCGGCTTCTTTACGTACCCGTTAGCCAAGCCGCTGACATCACCGCGTTCAAAGGGCAAATTGTTCCCGTTGGTGATGACCAAGAACCAATGCTCGAACAAACCCGAGAAATTGTCCGGAGTTTCAACCGCATTTATGGTGACGTATTAGTTGAACCACAAGGGGTCTTCCCGCCTAAAGGACAAGGCCGGATTCCAGGACTTGATGGTAACGCCAAAATGAGTAAGTCCCTTGGCAACGCCATTTACCTATCAGATGATGAAGATACTTTAAAGCAAAAAGTTATGTCAATGTATACTGATCCAAACCACATCCACGTTGATGATCCAGGCCAAGTGGAAGGCAACGTGGTCTTTACTTACCTCGACATTTTTGACGATGATAAAGACCGTGTCCAAGAATTAAAAGATCATTATCGGGCTGGGGGCCTTGGTGATGTTAAGATTAAGCGCCACTTATTTGACGTCTTAAACGAACATTTAACCCCAATTCGCCAACGCCGAGCTGAATTTGCTCAAGATATTCCAGCGGTTTACGATATGTTAGCCTTAGGATGCGAACGCGCCAACTTAGTTGCTAACCAAACCCTCGCTGAAGTTAAGGCTGCGATGGGCTTAAATTACTTTGATCAACAACATTAATCCTAAAAAGGGAGCGATGACTGAACTCAGTCACGCTCCCTTTTTAATTTCAATAAACCTAATCCATTATTAGTCAATGTCATTACAGATAACGACAGGTTTAATTAAGTCTGCTGGTTTATGGTGCATTAACTCAATCGCATCTGGGATTTTTTTCAAATCCTTCAAACCGATGCGTAATCAATAATGACGGATCAATCCGACCATTAACAACTAATGCAGCTAACTTTTCCATTCGTAAACGTCCACCAGGCATTAATCCACCATGGATTGTTTTATGCCCCATACCAACGCCCCAGTCGCCAGCATTAAAGACAACATTATCATGGCCATTCAAATAATTAACATTACCGATTGAACCACCTGGTTTCAACATTTTAACGGCATCCGCAAACGTATGCTCAGCATCCCCACCAGCAATCAAAACTTTATCAACGCCCACACCATTCGTGGCTGCTAAAATTTGATCTGCAATATCACCATTGTGGTAATCAATAATATCCGTCGCCCCATATTGTTTAGCAACTTCAACGGTCTTAGCTCGGGAACCAACCGCAAATACGCGCCCAGCTCCATGTAAGACCGCTCCCCGTAAGGCCATTAACCCTACTGGACCAATCCCAATCACTGCAACCGTATCACCAAAAGTTACTCCCGCCATTTCAGAAGCATGCAACCCGGTTGGAATCATGTCTGATAACATACATGCTTCAGCTGGATCAATTTCAGCTGGTAAATGTGCTAAATTCCCATCCGCGTCATTAACATGGAACCGAGTCCCAAACACCCCATCTTTGATGTTAGAAAATTTCCAACCACCTAGCATTCCATCTGAATCAGTAGCGTACCCAGCTTGCGAGTATACGTCAGACCAGTTGGGGGTGATTGCCGGAACTAAAACCTTGTCGCCAGGTTTAAAATCTTTAACCTCACTCCCGACTTCAACAATCACCCCACACGCTTCGTGACCCAAAATCATATTTTGTCTTGGACCAAGGGCATCTTCATATACAGTATGAATATCTGACGTACATGGAGCAACCGCTAAGGGACGAATTAAAGCATCACGAGGACCTACTTTAGGATCTTCCTTATCAATAAAACCAGTCTTGCCAGGTTCAATCATTGCAAAGCCGCGCATTATTTTGACCACCTTTCATTTTAAACCTAAAATCAATAAAGCGCTTACAAGTGAATTATAACCTACTATGGCCAAACGTTGTTAAATTTTATCAAAGTAGTTATTAAATCCTTTTTAAAACCCAACCGGAACCAGACACAAATAGGGCTCACATCGCTGTTTTACCAGCGATACGAGCCCTATTTTGAATGTGGGACATTCCCATTCAGCTGTTATTACTTACGGAATGGCACCGCATTTTCCTTGGTAATCTTCGTAATTCCATGGAAGTATGGCACTAAGACTTCCGGAATCGTCACGGAACCATCTTCATTTTGGTAATTTTCTAAAATGGCCGCTACCGTCCGACCAACCGCTAAACCAGATCCGTTTAACGTGTGGACATATTGTAACTTCCCATTTTCATCCCGGTATTGCGTGTGTAACCGCCGAGCTTGGAAATCAAGACAGTTCGAACAACTGGAAATTTCCCGGTACTTCGCTTGGGCCGGCATCCAAACTTCTAAGTCATGCGTTTCAGACGCCGTGAAACTCATATCCCCACTCGTTAACTTGATGACATGGTAACTAAGGCCTAACTTTTGTAAAATATTTTCGGCATTTTGCGTCATCATTTCTAATTCTTCCCATGATTGTTCTGGCTTCGTGTACTTCACCATTTCAACCTTGTTAAATTGGTGCATCCGAATTAAGCCCCGAGTATCCCGACCGGCAGCCCCAGCTTCTGACCGAAAACTTGGTGATAAGGCCGTAACCCGAATTGGTAATTCTTCAGCTGGAATCACTTCATTGCCAAAGTAATTCGTTAATGGCACTTCCGCCGTTGGGATTAACGTCATGTTTTCCCCGTTAACTTGGTAGACGTCTTCTTTAAACTTCGGGAATTGCCCCGTTCCATACATTGAGTGCGCATTCACGATGTATGGCGGTAAGACTTCTGTATACCCTTCCTTCATGTGTTCGTCTAACATAAAGTTGTAAATCGCCCGTTCTAATTGGGCCCCGAGCCCAACATAGTAAACAAAGCGGGCCCCAGAAACTTTCGCTGCCCGATCAAAGTCTAAGATTCCTAGTTCTTCCCCAATTTCCCAGTGATTCTTAGGGGTGAAATCAAATTCCTTGATTGCACCAACCCGCCGCATTTCTTCGGCACCATCTTCAGTTAAGCTAACCGGAACCCCTTCATGCGGAATATTTGGCAAGTGTGCTAACCGATCATGTAATTCAGTATCAACGGCATTTACTTGTTCGTCTAATTCCTTAATTTGCGCCCCAACAGCTTGCATCTTGGCAATGGCTTCGTCCGCTGATTCGTGGTTACGCTTGGCTTCCCCAATTTGCTTTGAGGCCGTATTCCGTTCCGCCTTCAAATTTTCCGTTTGTTGTAATAATTCCCGCCGCTTAACATCAAGGCTAACACAGCATCAATATCAGCAGCGTCCACGCCCCGTGTTGCTAACTTTTCCTTAAACCAATCTGGTTGTTGGCGAATTTGCTTTAAATCTAACATTCCTACTTCTCCTTATTTATAAATCAAAAAGAGCCACTTCATCTCCAATTGGGACGAAATGGCTCTTTTTTCCGCGGTACCACCCAGATTCGTCAAAGTTTTTCTTTGACACACTTTGCTAACGTCATAACGTCCGTCACCCGTGCGGCATTACCCGCCCACTTTAATCAGATTGGAAATTTCATGCACTTACTTTCCACCATCCGTAAGCTCTCTAGTCACACTACTTAATATCCGACGTGTTTTATTATTATCAATCATTTTAGTATACTTAACCAGTTTGTGCAATTGACTTTTATGACTGATGACGATAACTAATCGTACTTCGCCCATGTTGCGCCGTAACCACTAACTGATCCGGAATTTGCGCTTTTAATTCACTCACATGCGAAATTATTCCAACCATCCGTTGCCCATTAATCGCTTGAAGTGAGGCTAGGGCCTGTTCAAGGGCCGTTTGATCCAATGACCCAAAGCCTTCATCCACAAATAAGGCTTCAATTTTAACGCTCCCCTCCCGTTGTTGCACGACTTCACCAAGGGCGAGCGCCAGGGATAAGGAGGCCATAAAACTTTCGCCACCAGACAACGTATGCACACTTCGGAGTTTCCCGGCATGCTCATCAAAGACATTTACTTCAAGGCCGACCTTACTTTCAACGCCCCCCAACGATTGATCAAGTTCAAAATAATACCGACCATCCGTTAATTGGAGCAAGCGTTGACTAGCAACTTGTAACACTTCACCAAAGAATTGTTGTAAGACAAACCGTTCGAAACTCAACTTGGTCGTGCCTTTACCACGCATCACCGTCACTAAATCATACAATTGTCGATGTTGTTGATCAGTTTGCGCATACGTTTGGGCTAACTCGGCTACTTGATTTCTGATAGATTGCCAATGCTCAATGACCTCATCAACCTTGCCGACTGCGGTATATAACTCCTGTTGTTGCGCTTGGGCCTGCATAAGAGCTTGTTGAACGTATTCCTGATCCTCGCTAGGTTTAATTACCGTTTGCTCGGTTAACAAGTCATACCGTTCTGTCGCGGCCGTTAATTTGGTCTGAAAGGTCTGGACTTGTTGCCGTAATGCGGGTAACTTAACCACTTCAGTTGCTCGCTCCATTAGCTCCGGTAGCGTTAACGTCGGTTGCTCCGATGCTATCCGTTGTTGCAAGGTCGCTTGTTGCGTTCCTAATTCTGCTTGGGCCTGCGTCAACTGTTCCTGTAAGGTTTGTTGTTGGGTTTGCGCTTGCGTCAAAATTTGGGTTGCCTGTTGAACGGCCGTTTTTACTTGTTCCGCTTCAGCTTGGCGTTGCTGTAACTTCGTTTGGTCACTGGCCACTTTGGCCACAAACGCTTGATATGCCTCGGCAACATCTGACTGCGTCGCTAGCTCCTGTTGTAGGAATGCTGTTAATTGTTCTTGTTGCCGCTGTTGCTCTTGCAATTGCTGGTGCTGCGTAGTTAACGTAGCTTGGGCCTGCGCTTGCGTCATTTTTGCTTGATCCCGTGTCGCTTGCGCCTGTTTTAATTCGGATTCGCTAATCGTTTCCCCCGCCGTAGTTACAGCTGGATGAGGATGGTCGCACGATCCACAAACCGGACATGGACTATCCGGCGCTAATCGTTGCGCTAATTGTGCAATTTGCCCCCGGACATACTGATCATCCAGTTGGCGCCAACTTGCTTCCGCTTGCGCCAAGCGGTGGTCGCCGTAGTTAATGATTGTTGGGATTGTGCGACTTGCCGCTCTAATTGCGTTTGTTTCGTTTGTACTTGTTGCAATTGCTCCCAGCGTGGTGCTAATTTAGCCGCCTGCGCTTGTTGCAGCGTAACTTGGCGTTGCGTTTGCTCCAAATCATCGTACGTGGCTAATTTCGCTTGTAGCTTCGCTAATTCTGCTTGCGACTGCTTAGCGGCTTGTTTAGCCGTCCTTAGTTGCGTTTCCCACTTCGTAATTTGTTGCGTTAATTGTTGCACTTGCGTTAATAACTACTTTGTTGTTGCACCCATTCTAATAATTTGATGGTCGTTTGTTGCGCTTTCATCGCCGGCTCTTGTAAGCGAAGTGCTTTAATTTCCTGGGAAATTTTCTCCAACTGTTCATGATGTTGCTGCCACTTTTCCCAAGCTTGCACTTGTTGCGTCCACTTCGTAACCAGGGCTTGGATTGTTTGCAACTTTGCTTGCCGTTGCGTTTGCTCAGCTTGCATCGCTGTAATCCGGGCTGCGACTGCCGTTTGCCAAGCTGTTAGTGGTTGTTCATCATCAACCACGGCTAACTGCCGTCGTAACGTCAACATTTTCGTCGTCGCTTCGGTCTGTTGTTGTTCTAATTGTTTTAAGTCTTGATTTAATCGATCCGCCCACCGTTGATACAATTGCGTCCCAAACAAAGTTCGTAAAATTTCGGTTTTATCTTTACTACTCGACGCTAAAAATTCCCGAAACTTGCCTTGCGGAAGCAAAATAATTTGGCGAAATTGATCAACTTGTAAATGCAATAACTGCTCAATCGTTTGATTAACTTCCCCCACTTTCGTGATTTCAGTGGGTTCCGGTGCTTGTAATGGATAAATTAAACTTACCTTCGTTGGCCGTTCACTTTTTTGCCTGGTATCAACCGGGGAACCCGGCGTTTAACTTGATATTCAACCCCTTGATGCTCAAACCAAAAACTAACCCACGTATCTTCTGCATCTGGCGCAAAATCAGACCGTAGTAACCGGGCATCGCGTTGATCATTGGACGTTTTGCCAAACAAGGCATAACACATCGCATCAAATAGCGTTGTTTTCCCACTCCCGGTCGTCCCCGTAATCAAAAACAACGGCGTTTCATTAAACTGCGTAAAATCAACTGTTTCGTGCTCATACGGACCAAAATAATCCAAAGTTAACTTCAATGGTCGCATTAGTCATCCCCCTTTAAAACTTGTTCTAAACTCGTTTTTGCCCACTGTTGCTGAGCTGGATTCAATTGCTGGCCATCGGTCACTAATTGATAAAAATCGGCTAATAAAGCTAACGGGGCCTGCTTAACATTCACTTGTTTCGTCGTCGCAAGCGATTTTATTTGTGCTCCGTGTAACCGATGCAAACTTAAAATTCGTGGATAGACCACCCGTAACCGGCTCATCACATCGGGAATCGCTTGTTCATCCGTTAAGTTAATCGCCACATAGTCATCATGGTTGCCTGCCTCATTTCCTGCCACCAGCTCATCGAACGCTCCGATCACCAACCGTAAATCATGCTTGGGTTGCAAGGCATGCCACGTTACTTGTTGGGTCTTTGTATCAACAATCCACACCCCTTTTTCAATTGTTGCTTCTGAAGTTGACATTTTTAATGGTGAGCCACTGTATTTAATCCTCGGCAACTGTAACGCATTGGGATTATGTAAATGCCCCAACGCCACATAATCAAACCCCGCTAGTAAATCCGTTGGCACGGCATTTAAGCCCCCAACTTCAACTTTCGTTTCCGACTCCGTGCGCGAACTCCCCGCCGCAAAAAAATGGGCTACTAAGACCTGATGATATTGCGGTTCAAATTTCGCTTGCATTTCCGCCACGATTTTTTTCCATCGCAACCGGTAAACTTTGAATCGTATCATCATGAAAGTAATTGCGAACCGCTTGTAATTCAAAGTATGGCAATAAAAACCACTGTGTATCCCCAACTACCACTGGTTCAAAGGCTTGCGCTAACTCAGTATGCAAATAAAAATTCGTTGCTTGATACCAATCACTCCCCGTCCCCAGTCGAATTGCTGAATCGTGATTCCCACTGACCGCTAAAACGGGGTATTCGAGCTCCAAATTAAGTTCTTTCAATTCTTGATTCACCGTTGCCACAGCTGCTTCACGCGGGACCCGCCGATCATATAAATCGCCAGCTACCACAATTGCATCAACGTGCTCTGTTTGAGCTAATGATTTAATTTGCTCAAAAGCTACTTGATGATCCGCCGTTAAATCATAGCCATTCAACTCTTTGCCGACATGCCAATCAGCCGTATGTAAAAATCGCATCGATATCCACCTGTATATATATTTGTTATATTTTTACTCAATTTTAAGGTAATTTAACTAAAATTAATTAACTTATCCCCTTTTTTTTATACTATACTTTATCATTGGTATTATAAATTAATTTATTAAAATAAGGGGGGTGCGCTAATGAAGACTGGTGAGGTTCGGAAATTTATCTTCCGCACACTCTTTTACTTCATCATTTTGATGATTCTAATCTACATGTACGGATACTTTGGCGCCGGCGAAGCACCATTTATCTATAACGAATTCTAAGGAGAGGATTAATGACTATGAACTTATTAACCCGCATTGATCAGATTGCGTTAGCTAATCCATCTGTCATTGCATATGATGAATTAGGGACAACGCACACTTACGCGGATTTGAAGCAATTTTCGGATCAATTAGCAACTTGGTTGGATCAACAAAACTTACCAGCTCATCAACCAATTTTATTCTACGGTGATCACCAATTTGAAATGTTAGCTGGTTTCTTAGGCGCTTTAAAAGCCGGTCACCCTTACATTCCAGTTGAAACCGGCACGGCCATGCCACGGTTAACTTCAATTTTAACCACTGGTCAACCAGGTTTGATTATCGCAATTGACGAATTCCCAACTGAAATTACCCCATCAGCTGAGGTCGTAACTTTAGCTGATATCACCACGCTCGGTGATGATCAACTTGATTATCAATTGACCCACCCCGTCACTGGTGATGACCTTGTTTATATTCTCTTTACTTCTGGTACAACGGGGTCACCAAAGGGAGTCCAAATCACCCATGATAATTTAACTTCCTTTGGTGATTGGATGCTTAGTGATGATTTCAAATTACCAA
>NZ_BBAS01000015.1 GCF_001311375.1 Limosilactobacillus equigenerosi DSM 18793 = JCM 14505 | reverse complement strand
CATTACCAAGGTCATGATGTTGGGATTATCGATCAGTTTAAGCATTATCCAGATTTAACTAGTGGCCTTGTTGATTATGCGATGGTCTTGGATAATCCAATTTATCAACGAGTTCACCGGCGGCAATCCTCAACGTATCAACAAGCAACGAAAGCCTTAACCGGTGTGTATGCAACTGATCCGGACTATGATTTGAAATTAAATCAGTTAATTGATTCATATCATTTAGATCGCTTTGATCGGTCGCCAGCAGCTAAACCAATTAAAAATCAATTGTCAACTAAGGAGGCTTCAGCGGCGTCGAAAACAGCCGGGAGAGCATCAGCTGCGCCAAACCAGGGCACTTGGCGATGGTCAATCCTCGGGGGGATTAGTTCCGCTGGGATATGGGTATTGGCAAAACGCTTTTGGTAATTACGGTGAAATGTTGACGCCAAGGTCAATCATCGGCTATCCTTGAAGTTAAAGATTTTGAGGAGGCAGAGTGATGACGGCGATTCAAGGACAATTACAAACTGCCCAGCACCAACACCAATTGGTCGAAGTGTACGGGTTTAATGACCCTGAAATGTTCGATATTGGCTATGTAGTTGGGATTGATGATGAATTTGTTTTACTGTTAGGCCATGATTGGGACGGTAAGATCAATGGATTAACCGCGATGCGCTTATCACGGATTACTAAGGTTGTAGTTGATGATGACTATTTAATTACCCTGAAATATAAGGCTGACGTAGCTCGTGAATATGATTACTATGATCGTTGGGAGTTAACGCAACAAGCAGCAACGACTGATTATGTAACGGACGGAATATTCCCCCAACTATTAAACCAGGTGTTTAATCAGCAGCAAGCACTCGTAATTGGGACGAATCAATATAATGGGAGTGATGAATTTCAAGGTTTCATTACGGAATTAAACGCGTGGTCGCTTACGATGCACTATTTTAATTCGCATGATTTATCATCGGTATGGGAATATCGGGTTCCGTTAGAAGAGATTGAATATCTGCGTTGCTTTGGTTACCAAGCTGCCCAAACGGAGCGGATTTTTGAGCGAGTCTTTCACCTGCCGAAGGGGGTAATGAAGAATGAAGAATAAGCAAACGAGGCGGATTTTTGGCTGGTGGTTGTTAATTGCGGTCATTTACTTATTAGTTCCAGATACTTTTATCTTATTAGCTGGTCATACTAAGCAGTTAACCGGCCAATTAATCGGGATTATGGGGATGTTAATCACATACCTTGGATTAATTTGGGGCGGCTGGCGCTTATATCGGCGGATTAATCACCTGAATAAGATGAAATTGACGGTTTTCCAGCGCCTTCAATGGGTGATTGGGATGTATTTCGTCTTGATTTTAATCGTGGGTGGATTGACACTGCTAAATCAATTAATTTACCATCAATCACAAACGGCGAATAATCAAGTAATTATTGACTTAGTTAAGCAAGGACCGTTAATGAAATGGTTATTTGGGGTGTCAACCATTATTTTTGCGCCAATTATTGAAGAATTAATTTTTCGAGGTTTAATGCTGAATCTTTGGCCGCATCCCCAAGCTACTTGGACGCCAATGGTTGTTTCATCAATCTTATTTAGTTTGGGACATGTCAGCTCAAATCCGATTAGTTTCCTAATTTATTTTGCAATGGGGATGTGCTTTGCTTATCTCTACCGGCAAACGGGGGATTTGAAAAATTCAATGTTGATCCATATTATTAATAACACGTTAGCGATGAGTAGTATTTTACTTATGTACTAAATCAAAACGCGGCCGAAGAAACAGCAATTAGTTTCTTAAGCCGCGTTTTTAGCTTTAATCAATTAACATGATGCCAATTCCAATTAGGAAACCTAAGTAAACGCTCCAATTTAAAAAGGGACGTCCAAAGGTGGTTCGAAGTTGGGTAAAGCAACTTTCCATGAGCCAACTTAATCCACCAAGATAAATAAGGTGAATCCAGGTGAAGATATGACTAGGCTGATTAATTATTTCGTAAATTAAATAACCAAATAAAATTAACAAGCATAACCGATTGAAGACTAATGCAAAGTTAATACGTTTGATTTTGGGCGAGTGAGTTCCGCTGTAAGTAACTGCAAGACAAACTAACATGATGAGACTAGGAAGATAATATTTCATTTGTATAAGCCATCCTTTGATTATATTGTACCATTACTGCGCCTAAGACTTGAAATTTAACTTTAAAATGAGTAGAATGGTATCTACGATTAAAAAGGGGGCAAACAGCATGACGTACTTTAAAGTTGGCGATTATGTGCAAGGGCCAAAGCTTGGACCATTAGAACATGAATTTGCTGGTGAAGTTGAAAAAGTCTACACGAATTCGATTTTAGTAGCAATTAAAGAATTTGATTCAAGCGATCAAAGTGGGGTCAATGAATTAAATAATCGCGCGGTAATCAGCAAAGGTGATGCTAAACTAGTGAAAGCCGTGCCACGGACCGAAGAAGATGAAGCTTTAGCCGCTGAAGAAGAAAAAGCTCAAGCGGCTAAGGAAGCAAAAGCAAATAAAAATAAATCTAAAAAAACTAGTGACAAATAGATTTAGTATGATATACTATATGAGTACCAAGTTGTTAGTACTTATATATGCGGGTATAGTTCAGTGGTAAAACATAACCTTCCCAAGGTTAAGTCGCGAGTTCGATTCTCGTTACCCGCTTTCATAAACGTCGGCTGTGAAGCCGGCGTTTTTTTAATTTTTCCATAAACTTAGTGAGATTAGCACCGTTAAATTTACTAACGTGCTAAAATGAAGCGAATTGATTGAAGGAGAAAAATTTATGCAATGGTTTCAACAAAGCTGGGCGACGGTCAAACGCGGTTGGCAACGCTGGGTAAAGCCATGGTTGCAACGTTTGGGTGCCTGGTTGAAAAAGTGGTGGCAACATCAACAACGATATCATAATTTATCACGCTGGCTGATTATTGTGGTATTAACAATCATTTTCCTTGGCAGTGCATATTTAACATTTGTGGCGAAGACGGCGCATGTTGATAAACTTCAAGCACGGTTAGAAACGAACACGGTGGTTTACGATAAAGATAAAGACCTAGCTGGTAGTATTTATTCGCAAAAAGGGACGTATGTGAAATTATCGCAAATTTCGCCTAACGTCCCAGCAGCCGTTTTATCAACGGAAGACCGAAATTTCTATCATGAGCATGGTTTTTCGATCCGTGGTTTGGCCCGGGCGATGGTATTGTTGGTACGGAATCGGTTGATGGGGAGTCAAGCGATTTCCGGTGGGGGAAGTACGCTAACCCAACAATTAGTAAAAAATGCCTTCTTAACGCAACAACAAACTTTTTCGCGGAAATTGAAGGAAATTTTTATTTCAATTGAAGTCGAAAATCAATATTCTAAAGACCAAATTTTAACGATGTATCTTAACAATGCCTATTTTGGAAATGGGGTTTGGGGCGTTCAAGATGCGGCGACCCGTTACTTCAATACGACGGCGGATCAACTAACGGTTCCGCAAGCGGCCACGCTAGCGGGAATGCTAACTTCACCGGGAATGTATGATCCGGTTCATCATCCCCTGGCTACCAAACAACGGCGGAATATGGTATTGAACTTGATGGTGAAAAATAAAAAAATTAACAGCTACTCAAGCTAAACAATATCAACAAACGCCATTGGTGGTAACTAACGGGTATGATGGTGGCGATTCGTATAAGTATCCATATTATTTTGATGCGGTGATTAGTGAAGCCATTCAGGAATATGGTTTAACTGAATCGGAAGTAATGAATAATGGCTATAAGATTTATACTACGCTTGATCAAGCCCAACAAAGCCAATTACAACGGGTATTTAATAATGACGATAATTTCCCAACGAGTAATGGAACGGGGGTCCAAGCGGCCACGATTGCGATGAACCCCAAGACTGGGGGCGTGCAAGCAGTTGTTGGTGGCCGGGGGGAACATGTTTTCCGTGGCTACAATCGCGCGACCCAAATGCGGCGGCAACCAGGCTCAACGATTAAACCGATCGTGGTTTATACGCCAGCGTTAGAAAAGGGGTATCAATTTGATTCGGACTTACAGGATAAATTAGCTAGTTATGGTTCGAATCATTATAAACCTAAGAATTATAGTAATACCTATCGAGGGCAAGTCCCAATGTATGAAGCTTTATATGAAAGCTTGAATGCGCCAGCGGTGTGGTTATTAAACAAAATAGGATTGAATGCTGGTTATAAAGCGGCCCAAGAATTTGGATTACCCGTTGAAAAGTCAGATAAGAATCTGGCGTTAGCGCTCGGGGGGATGACCAAAGGGGTTTCACCGCAACAATTAGCGCGGGCTTATTCTGCGTTTGCGGCTGATGGAAAGTTACCAACGGCCCATTATATTACCAAGATTTATGATGCTTCCGGGCAAGAAATTCCGCGGCAGACCAAAATTGAGCGGCATCAAATTATTTCCAATCAAGTGGCGGATCAAATGACAAGTATGATGATCGATGTCTTTAAGCAAGGAACGGGGGTGAGTGCCAAACCAAGTGGCTATACCTTAGCGGGTAAAACAGGGACACGGATTCGGGATTAAATGATGACCGGGATCGAGATAAATGGATTGTTGGTTATACTCCTGATTTAGTCGTGGCTACTTGGGAAGGTTATGATCATGCTGATCAGGAGCATTCATTGACAGACTTTGAAGATAATGATATTTATAGCTTATATAAGACACAGATGAGTCAATTATTACCGTTGACGAACGAATCCAGCTTTAAGGTTAAAGCCGCAAGTACCCGTGATCAAGCAGCCACAAGTTGGGAGGCAACGACCGATTTATGGGATAATGCTAAGTCGTGGTTTGATAATTTAACCCATTCAACACCAGACTTGAAGGAAAAAGCTGATGAAGCGTTAAATGAAGTCACTTCATGGTTCCGGTAGGCAGTAAGTAGCAAAACATGCTAAAATGGAATTATTGAATTAATGGAGGAAAAAAACAAACATGGTTAACATTTTTGATACGGCCAATGAATTGGCGCACCAAATGGTAGAAACGGATGAATACAAGGAATTAAAGGCAGCAGTTGAAGCTTTAAAGGCGGATGAAATTGCGGTTAAGTTATTCCGGGAATTCCAAAGTTCGCAAGCAGCTGCTCAACAAAAGGCCGCCCAAGGGACGGAATTATCTGAAGATGAAATGAACAAGATTCAAGATATGGCCAAGCAAGTTAGCGCCCAACCATCAATTGTGAAGTTGATGGAAAAGGAACAACGGATGAACCAAATGATCCAACAAATTGATCAAAACGTAACGAGTCCGATTCGTGGACTTTACGCTGATTTGTTTGAAGCTCCAGCTGATAAGTAAACGAATGATTGAAGAAGCCGCGAGAAGAATTACGCAATTAGTTGGTGATTCACTCGCGGCTTTTGATGTGATTAGAAGGGAGCAGTTGGATGCAAATTAAGTCAATTGAAAATAATCAAGGGGTCGAATTATTTGCCTTAATCCAAGATGCGCAAGTACGCACGGCGCGGAATGGCAGTCAATATTTAAGCCTGACATTTAGCGACCCCACGGGAACGATTGGAGCTAACTTGTGGGATGCCACAGCTGACCAAATTGCGGACTTTTTACCGGGACGCGTGGTTTATTTAACCGGACAAGGGAGTAGTTATCAAGATAAACTGCAATTAACCTTACAAACCTTGCGATTAGCCACCGCCGAAGAACCTAGTGATCCAAGTTTGTACGTCGCGCGAGTGGCGATTAGTGAAGAAGAATTAAAATCGGGGTTACGCCCTTTTTTTGCGGCGATTCAGACGCCAGTATACCGGACGATTGTTAGTTCATTATTAGGGACGGCGGGGGAACGCTTCTTTACCTATCCAGCTGCGAAGCAAAATCATCATGCCTTGGTAGGGGGATTGGCTTGGCATACGCTCTCAATCTTACGGTTAGCGCAAAGTGTAAGTCAGTTATATGCTGGGATTAATACGGACTTACTATATGCTGGGATTTTGTTGCATGACTGTGGTAAGTTAGTTGAATTGTCAGGTCCCGTGGCGACGCAATATACTACGGCCGGGAATTTACTTGGCCATATTTCAATCGTGGACGGTGAAATTGTGCAGCTTGTTTAGCCAATCAACTTGATCCCAATGATGATCAAGTGGTCTTGTTGCGCCATTTAATTTTAGCCCACCATGGACGCTTAGAGTATGGATCGCCAGTTAAACCCCAGTTATTAGAAGCACAAATATTGCACCAATTAGATGATTTAGATGCTTCAATTGTGGAAGTGCAACAAGCCCTCGCTGAAGTGCAACCAGGGGAATTTTCACCGCGGATTTTTGCGCTAGATAATCGAAAATTTTACCAACCAACGCAACCAGAATAAGTGATTAGTGGTAAATTAGCCAAAGTGTGGTATATTAGTACAGTATTAAGAAAAGGATGTGAAAATTTTGAAGTATAAGAAGATTGTAACAATTATGGCGGGATTAGCCTTAATGGGTCCTTTGGCCGCCTGTGGAAATCGCGTAATGGCAACGACAAGTGGTGGTAAGATTACCCAAGACCAATACTACAAGAAGTTAAAGCAAAGCTCAGCCGGTCAAGAAGTGATGCAACAAATGATTTTGGATCAAGTCTTGGAAAAGCAATACGGCAAGCAAGTTACCGATAAGAAGGTAAATGCCCAATTTAATTCTTACAAAGATTCATACGGGGCTGCCTTTAACACGATGTTGCAACAAAATGGGATGACGGCCCAATCCTTCAAGGATCGGTTGAAGTCGCAAATGCTGATGGAAGCGGCCGTGCGGGCAGATTCTAAGTTCACGAAGAGTGCCTTAGAAAAGCAATGGAAGGAATTCCAACCTAAAGTTTCAACAGCGATGATTGTAGTGAACAGCCAATCAGATGCGCAAAGTATCATTGATGAAGTGAATGGGGCAAGTAATAAGCTCAGCACCTTTAAGAAATTAGCTAAGTCCAAGTCAATTGATGACTCCACGGCTGCTAATGGTGGGGTAATGCCAGCCTTTGACAATACCAACTCAACATTACCAGAAAACGTTCGGAAAGCGGCGTTTGAACTTCAAAATGGTGAAGTAACGGCGGAACCAATCGAAACGGAAAATGGTTACTACGTGATTTACATGATTAAGCACCCAGCCAAGGGAACTTACAAGCAACACATTAATGATTTGAAAGATCAAATCGTAACGAAGAATATGAATAACCAAGCCTTTGCTAAGAAGGTAGTTGCCAAGGCCTTAAAGAACGGAAATGTTTCAATTAAGGATAATGACTTAAAGGGAATTTTGTCCGGTTACTTAACGCCAACCACGACGAATAATAAATAATTAAATCGCAAAAGGTCGCTAGCCAAAAATGGTTAGCGACCTTTTTGAGTTAAATGGATGTTAGTACGTGGCTCACGACTTGGTAACTACGCTCGCCCAGCAGTCTCCTCGAGGATAACTACACCCAACCGCTGGTCCTAGTTACACTAGTCCCAACGAGTGGTTTAGGTTATCCCAACGGGGACTTTGATAGCTGAGCTCGCGACCTGATTGTAACTACGTTCGGCGGACTATCTTCTACGGCAGCATTGTAACTTCGCTCACCGAGCAGTCGCCTAGGACTAAGCTAAAATGGACTCCGACGTGTGCCACGTCAAAGCTCATTTCAGACTTAGCCTACCGGCGACTTTAACGCTCGGTTCACACCCTGATTTTGTAACTACGTTCGCCACGCGGAAGCCTAGTGCCTAATTACGACAAAACCGCCGACCCTAGCATAGCTAGTGCCAACGGTTTGTCTAGATTAGGACACGGCTCCCTTTTTGCGTGGCTCACGACCTGGATAGTAACTACGCTCGGCGGACAACCACCTAGTCATAACGAAAAACTGACGCCGACGGATATACTATCCGTCAACGCCAGTTTCACCGTTATGATACGGCGGTTTTATCGTCCGCCTCACGACCTGGGGGTAACGCTAATTGTGGTTTGCCCCCGGAAGGTTACGAAACCAGGTTTGGCTCCGTTAGGTTTATGGAGATTTTTCGCCGGTAAGTAATCGACTTGAACATGGCTGCTATTGCGTCCTTTGGAATAATAAGCCGCTAGTTGGGCGACTTCGATAATTTCTTCCTCGCTTGGATGGGCGTTTTTTTAAAATGACATGGGAACCTGGAAGATCCTTAACGTGGAACCAAAGGTCATCTTTGTTGGCCGTCTTAAATGATAATTCATCATTTTGACGGTTATTTTTACCAACGAGCACAACGGAGCCGGCGGTCGTGGTAAATTTAGCTGGTTGACTTGGAGCCGGTTTCCGGACTTTTGTCTTGCCACTTGCTTGTTTTAGATAGCCTTGTTCTTGGAGTTCGAGTCGAATATCTTGAATATCGGCCGGAGCAGCCAATTCAATTTGTGCAAGGATATTAGCTAAGTAATCAGCTTCACTTTGTGCCAAAGTGAGTTGTTCATTGACGTATTCGACCGAAGTTTTGAGTTTATTGTACTTGGTGAAGTAACGTTGGGCATTTCGCGATGGCGATAATTCTGGTGCTAATTGGATTTTTAGTGGGACGTTATTATCGTAGAAATTCGGTAATTCGATTTCAGTCATTCCTGGTTGTAATTGATACAAATAGGTAGTTAAAATTTCCCCACGAATCCGGTAGTAATCGGCCTTGGCGGCATCGGCAAGCTCCTGGTTTAACTTTTTGATTTTGCGCCGATCTTTCTTTAAGTGATTGCTGACGACTTTAATGACTTGTCCAGCCAGTTCTTTGGCCCGGTCACGTTCAGCCTTTTCGGCATAAAATTGATCTAGCAGGTCGGATAACGTCGGAAAAGTTTGAACGTGCTTGGCGGTTGCTGGGGTAAACGCCTCAAAGCTGAGTTTACCACGCTCATCAGTAATCAAACTGGGCGTGGGATGATTAAAGGTCGCTAAAAATTGTTCGTAGGCTTGGGCATGATTGTCACTTAACAATCGGTGTGCTAATTCGCGTGCACTACTTGGACCGAACCCTTGATATTGTTGTTGAAGGGCTGGAGATAAATTTTCAGCATCATTAAATTGCTTGGCTAAATCGGAGTAATGTTGGTTGGGTAAGTACGGATTGGTCCGCGTTTGGGCTGGTGGCATGACAAAGGTAGCACCGGGTAACAGGGTCCGCACCCGGTTTTGGTCGCTGCCAACGTGTTTAATCGTATCGATAATTTTATTGGTCGTGGCATTGAATAAAATGACATTACTGTGCCGACTCATGATTTCTAATTGTAAAATTAAAGTTTGTAAGTCCCCCAGTTCATCTCGGCGGGTGAAGTGGATTTGGACAATTCGGTCATTATCAACTTGCGTAATCTGATCGACAATCGCTCCTTCTAAATACTTTCGTAAGGTCATCGTATAGTTTGAAGGGACCGCTGGGTTTTGGTATGGAATTTTAGTAACTTGAATCCGCGGGTAAGCCGGATTAGCGGATAATAATAAGGGATAATTCGTGCGATTAGCCCGGATAACTAAGAGTAATTCGAGGGGGTAGGGTTGGTTAATCTTAGTCACACGTCCTCCCGCGAGCGTCGTATTTAATTCGTGGACCATTGCATGGGTAAATAAACCGTCAAATGCCATTAATCGGTGCCTCCAATTTAAAATCTAATGTTATTATTATACTTGATTTGAAAGAGTTTGAGTAATTAATTGAATTACGGTATCATATTAAGAAGTGTAAATAATTATTGACGGAGGAAAAAAACGATGAAGATTGCGATCGTGACAGATAGTACGGCTTACTTAACACCGGACGAAATCACGGCCAACAACATTCGCGTGGTGCCAATTCCCGTGATTTTTGGCGACCAAGTTTATGAAGAAGGCGTCAACATTACGAATGAAGAATTTTATGCCAAATTAGCAACGAGCAAGGACTTTCCAAGTACGTCTCAACCACCAATTGGGCAACTAATGGAAACCTACGAACAATTAGCGGCGGAAGGGTATGAAGCAGTGATTAGTATTCACTTATCTTCATCAATTTCAGGGTTAATTAACACCGTGCATCAATTAGCTGAGCAAATGGCGGATACGATTAAGATTGTGCCTTTGACTCCCATTTAACGATTCGGATGATGGGGGAATTAGCGTTAGAAGGAACCCGGTTAGTGGCCGCGGGCGATGACTTGGACACGGTGGTGGCAAAGTTATCACAATTCCGGGATACGTTTAATAATTTATTTGTGGTTGACGACTTACAAAATCTAGTGCGCGGGGGCCGGTTATCAAATGCCCAAGCGTTTGTGGGCTCAGTTTTAAAAATTAAACCATTATTAACGATGCACACGGAAAACTATGCTATCGAAGCCTTTGAAAAGGTGCGGTCAATGAAGAAGGCCAAGGCGCGAGTCGAAGAATTGTTTGCCCAAGACTTAGCCACGCTAGATTATCCCGTCCGGGCGTTTGTGATTCATGCGAACGCTGAGGAAGCGGGGGAAGCTTGGCGAGAAAGTCTGGCGGAAAAGTATCCTGACGTTGACTTTGCATTAAGTTACTTTGGTCCGGTTATTGGCACGCACTTAGGGGCCGGTGCCTTAGCCATTGTCTGGATGCAAGATACGACGAAACAACCATTAGGGTAATTGACGATGCGATTACGACGCGAACAAATCTTAATTATGGTGATGTTAGGTTTGCTAACCATTGTTGGAAGCTTAGTCCAATGGCGGTATGCAACGAACCTGGGGATTGTGGCGATCGATTTTATGGCTCTTGGGATTCTGACCTTAATTAGTTTATGGGGGGGCTGGCTAAGTGTCATCATTGGCTTAGGGTTGGGTATCCTTTTAACGATTTTATCCCCAATCGCTTGGCCCAATTTAGTATTTAATGGGCTAATCATTATTAGTTGGTGGTGGGCTTGGGGCCGACAATTACCGCTTCACCAAGAATTAAATTCAATCCAACGAGCTCGCCTAGGCTTTCTAGCGACTGGTATTCAATTTATGGCCGGGTTATTATTAACGGCGACGACGATGCCTGTGGCGGAGTTTAATCGGTTATGGTGGTTAAAATTTACCCAGGCCGGCTTACTATGGTTAGTGAGTGCCGTTGTGATTGGTGGCGGTATGATGCTCTTAAATTGGTGGCTTGAACCATGGTGGCATCAAAATGATCGGAGTGAACATATTCAAGGGGCGGTCGAAGCTCATTTTGGTCCGCATGACGAAACCAAAGAATAGTTAATTAAAGCTCGGTACCTAACTTTTAGGTAGCGAGCTTTAATTTCGCGCTTCAATCGAATTTTAAGTATAATGATAAAGTTAGGTTGAAGAAAGGAAAGAATGATAATGGTAAAAGTATTAGTAGTTGGTGCCTCAGGCCGGGTTGGACAAATAGTGGTAGAAACATTAGTTAAGCAAGGCCAAGCGGTAGTTGCGGCTAGTCGGCATCCCCAAACAGTGGCTAGTGATTTGGTGACCCCAATTGCGTTTGATTTACACCAATCAGTGGCCGAAATGGTGGCAAAATTGAATGATATTGAAGCCATCATTTTCGCTGGAGGTTCACGGGGGAAAGACCTTTTACAAACTGATTTAAATGGGGCCGTCAAATTAATGCAAGCGGCCCAACAAACAGGGGTTAAGCGGTTTATTATGCTCAGCTCACTGTATTCACTCGACCAAGCTAAATGGACGCAAATTCCGGCGTTAGCGCAACTTATGGATTATAATATTGCCAAATATTTTGCTGATCAATGGTTGGTTAATCAAACAAACTTAGATTATACGATTGTGCAAGCTGGGGCCTTAACGGAGGACACTGCTACCGGTCAAGTCAGTTTTGATGGTCAACCGGGGGCGAATACGATTGAAGATGTTGCCAACGTCTTAGTGGCGACATTAACGGCGCCAAATACGATTGGCAAAGTCATTGGAATGCGCAATGGGGACCAATCAATTAAGACTGCTATCGAAAATATTCGATGAGAATTTGCTCATGTTTTAAGATTGTGCTAAATTATTTAAATTGACAAAATGGTAAAGGAGAATTGATTTATGCATTTAGAAAAGGCTCAATTATCTGATTTAGATCGTGTAATTGAAATTTTAAAAGATGGTCGAAACCAGTTATCTGAAAGTGGAATTGACCAATGGCAAGGGGATTATCCTAACCGTGAACATGTGAAGGAAGACATTGAAAATGGCTATGCCTACTTAGTCCATTCGGATGACCATGAAACGGTCGGAACGTTTGCAATGGTGCCAGGTCCAGATCCACTCTATGATGAATTAGACGGCCAATGGTTACTTGATACGGATGCTTACTTGGTAATCCACCGAGTTGCTATTCACTCCGACCACGCCGGCAATGGTTATGCCTCTGGTTTATTTGTGGCGGTCATTGATTACATTAAGGAACACCGTACGGATATTGATTCCATTCGAATTGATACGCATGAACACAACGCGCCAATGCAACACTTGATTGAAAAGTATGGGTTTAAGCGCGTAGGGACGTTACATGGGGTATATCGTCCGGAAGAAACATCATACGTTTACGAAAACGTACGTGAAAAATAATGTTTAAAATAAAACTTGCAACGTCAAGCGGATAGTTTGGCGTTGCAAGTTTTTGTTATGATTAAATTTTAATTGATAGTTATTTATAAAACGATGGTGTGGGGAACCACGTCGGCGTCGTGGTTAGCTAATGTTTCAATTACAGTTGGATTGTCAGCCATTTGTTTTACCCAGGCTAACGATTGTTCAGCTTGTTTGGCGTTAACAACGACGCTAGGTCGGAGATTATTTTCCCAAGATTTGTGGGCGTAAGCTGCATCAGCAGTTAATAAAACAATTTGGTCATTTTCATAACTCCGAATGATTGTAGCGCAAAGGCCAGCTGCGTGACCAGGCACCCAAACCATTTCTAAGCTCCCATCACCAAAGAGATCGAATGAGCGTCCAAACGGTCCAAGTCCGCTTGGTTTTAATTCAAATGGTTGGATATTCACCCCACGACATTCATTGCCAAGATAATGAAATTTATCACGATGAGCAGCTGCTAATTCTACTTGACTAGTCATGATTTTTTTAGCGTCCTTAACTAGTCGTAAGCCGTCAGCATGATCACAATGCAGATGGCTTAATAAAACATAATCAAGGTCATTGGTTTGGTAACCAAGTTTACTTAGCTGTTCATTAATTGCTTGTCCAGCAGCAAGCTTGGCTTTGTTAACAGGGTATTGGAAACTTAGATTTTTAATTTGGCCCCATTTGGAGCGATTAACAGTATTCCAGCCGGTATCGATTAATACCAAACCTTGTGGATGTTCAATTAAATAAGCGGAAACCGGAACTTCAATCAGGTCCGATTTTGGTTGTAAGAAGCCAGTCCAGGCTAATTTATTAGCCTGATCGTCGTGAAATGGTAAGTTTTTGTTGACGATAACGGACCCGGTGTGTAAAACATGTATTTTGATATTTGCCATAATTATTACCTCATTCGTAGTTAATGATTGTATTTTAAAGCCTGATATTATACGATTCAATTAACAATAATTCGCTATGTGTGCAATAAAATGATACGGAAGTTAATATGACAAATAAAAATGATCTACGCACGCGTCGAACACAGACGCAAATAAAACTAGTTTTTTAAAGTTATTAAAGAAAGAACCGTTTGAAAAGATTACAATTAGCCAAATCACGAAGCCAGTGCACCTTAGTCGCCGGACTTTTTATACTCATTATGTTGATAAGTATGAATTAATGGCAGTAATTAAGCGTGAGACGCTCTCAACATTGGAGTGTTTATCCCAACAAGGGACAAATGAAATTAAAAATAATGATTTATCGGATCAAACAATTTTTTTCGTTTCAACTCGTTCTCCCCTATATTTATGAGCACCGGTTGACTTTTCAAGCCTTGTTAGTGCCTCATAACAATCAAACTTTTTACTATGAATTACGAAACTTATTATTACGAATCATTAATGAGCGGATTCATGCTTATGGGGCGCAAGTGACGGCCAAAATTCCACCTGAATATGTCCAAAGTATTTTAATTGATAGTTTGTTGGGGGTGTTGATGGTGTGGATTAATAAACCAGTACCAGAAAAACCCGCTGAGTTTGCCAAAATTATTAGTCAAACGCGCTTGTTAGCACCGTTAGAATTATTAGATTTTGAAAGCTGAGTGTATAACTGGCAAGCGTTAAGGATGGCAAAAGGTAGCTTATCCTGAATCGCGGGCCAGTTTTTTTGATTTTAAAGTCAAAATTTATTTTGAAATTTTAGCTAATTTTACACATGATATTGGGTTTCACGAACTTAAAATGCCGTTAGACCGGCTAATAGTTCAGTCACACCGTTGTAAGCGCTTACAGTTTGCTCAGTAGTGAGCTAAATTTACATTTAACTAATCGGTGCTACAATAAAGATGTAGCGATACCATGATTGCTAATTAAGGAATATTGGAGGTTGTGAAAATGAAAAATCTCGACTTTGAAAGTCTCAAATTTTATACTGGCGACGAAAAACCATTCCAAGTTTTAAGTCAAGATGGGGAAGTTGTTAACCCTGAATTAATGCCAGATTTGAGTGATGAACAATTAGTTGATTTATTTAAGCAAATGTTATGGTCCCGGATTGTTGGGGATCGTTCAACGAAGCTTAACCGGCAAGGGCGGTTAGGTTTCATCGCTCCAACCCAAGGGCAAGAAGCTAGTGAAATGGCTTCCAACTACGCGATGGAAAAAGATGATTTCTTAGCGGGAGCTTACCGGGACATTCCACAATTAGTTAAGCACGGGTTACCGTTAGCCCAAGCCTTTATGTGGTCGAAGGGACACTACAATGGGACAAAATTCCCTGAAGAATTAAAAGCCTTGCCACCACAAATTATTATCGGGGCACAATATGCTCAAACCGCTGGGATTGCCTTGGGGTTAAAGAAAGCCGGTAAACCAAATGTTGCCTACACGTACACCGGTGACGGTGGGACGTCACAAGGGGACTTTTATGAAGGACTGAACTTTGCCGGTGCCTTCCAAGCGCCAGCAGTCTTCATTGTTCAAAACAATGGTTACGGGATTTCCGTCCCACGGGCTAAACAAACAGCTGCCCCAACGTTGGCCCAAAAAGGGGTTGCCGCTGGCTTACCTTGTTTCCAAGTTGACGGGATGGATGCCCTAGCTGTTTATGCCGTGGTTAAGCAAGCACGGGATTACGCGGTAGCCGGTAATGGTCCAGTCTTAATTGAATCCTTAACGTATCGTTATGGAGCCCACACCTTATCAGGGGATGATCCTTCGCGGTACCGTTCTAGCGATGAAGAAGCAGCTTGGCATGCTAAGGATCCGATTGAACGGATGCGGAACTTCTTAGTTAAGAAGGGACTTTGGGACCAAGCCCAAGAACATGCTTATAGTGAAGAAGTGAATGCAGAAGTGGATGCAGCGGTCAAGGAACTTGAAGCGCAACCGCAACAAACGGTATCCGAAATGCTGAAGTTTGAATACGTTGACACCCCAGCAGCGATTGAAAAACAAATCAAGCGCTATGAAGACAAGGAGGCTAAGTAATTATGGCTAAAATTACGATGGTAAAAGCAGTTACCGATGCTTTAGATGAAGAATTAGCACGTGACCCGAAAGTAGAAGTCTTTGGGGAAGACGTTGGTAAAAATGGTGGGGTGTTCCGGGCAACTGATGGTTTGCAAGCCAGGTACGGCGAAGACCGGGTCTATGATACCCCGTTAGCTGAATCCGGGATTATTGCCTTGGCTAATGGGTTAGCTACCCAAGGCTTCCGGCCGGTGCCAGAAATTCAATTTAGTGGGTTCATTTTTGAAGCCTTTGATGAAATTGCGGGGCAAATGGCCCGGCAACGGTTTCGTCACTCTGGTTCCAGGACTTACCCAGTCACGATTCGGTCACCATTTGGTGGTGGGGTGAATGCCATTGAATTACACTCGGATGATTTTTCTGGCTTATTAGCTCAAATCCCCGGGTTACGGGTGGTTGTCCCATCAGATCCATATGATGCCAAGGGGTTGTTGATTTCGTCAATTCGCTCTGATGATCCAGTCTTCTTCTTGGAACACTTGAAGTTATACCGGTCATTCCGGCAAGAAGTTCCGGATGAAGCTTATACGGTGCCATTGGACAAGGCGGCGGTTAAGCGGGAAGGAAAAGACGTTTCGATTATCACGTATGGTTACATGGTACGCGAAAGTTTAGCGGCCGCTGAGGAATTAGCTAAGGAAGGCATCGATGTTGAAGTGCTTGACTTGCGGACGATTTCTCCATTAGATGAAGAAGCCATTTTAGCAACGGTTAAGAAGACTGGACGGGTGGTCCTAGTGCAAGAAGCTCCGTGGCAAGGTGGCGTTAGTGGCCAAGTGGCAGCCTTAATTGCTCAAGAAGGAGTTCTTTCCTTAGATGCGCCAATTGGCCGTGTAGCGGCGCCAGATACCCCATATCCAGTTAGTGCTGCGGAAGGGGCCTGGTTACCAAATAAGCAAGATATTATCGATGAAGTCCGGGCAACGGTTAACTTCTAGTGAGGTGAGAGTGCAATGAGTAGCAAGTATCAATTTAAATTACCGGATGTTGGTGAAGGGATGGCCGAAGGAACGATTGGTGAATGGCACGTTCAAGTCGGCGATCAAGTTAAACAAGACGAAGATTTTGTTCAAATTGAAAATGACAAGTCTGTTGAAGAAATCCCAGCACCAATTGATGGGGTCGTAACTAAGATTATTGTTCCTGAAGGTGAACTGGCCAATGTTGGGGATCCATTAATTGAATTAGAAGTTGCTGATGGTCAAGGAAATATGGATGACGCAGCTCCAGTAGCTGAACCGGCGGAAGATCCAGAACCAGCGCCAGCTCCGGAAATTGCAAGTGAACCGGGCCCAGTAGCAATCCCAGTTACTAGTGTGCCAGTCGCTAACCACGATGTACCAGTGTTGGCCATGCCAGCGGTCCGGAAGTTTGCTCGGGAACAAGGAGTTGATTTAACGCAAGTAACCGGGACTGGTCGTCATGGTCAAATTTTGAAGGTAGATGTGGAAGCCTTTAAGCAAGGTGACCAAGCCGTTGCTTCAGTTGCAACTGGAACAGAAACCGCAACGCCAGCGCCAAGCCCAGTTGTTCCAGCTGCCGCTGAAGGATGGCCTGAACATGCCGAAAAGATGAGTCCAGTCCGGAAGCAACGGCCAAAGCGATGACTACCGCAGCGCATGAGATTCCAATGATTACGGTCTTTGATGACGTGGTGGTTGATAAACTTTGGGACCACCGGAAGAAGTACAAGGAATTAGCCGCTGAACGGGGCGCGAAGTTAACCTTTATGGCTTACATGACCAAAGCCTTAGCGGTCTTAATGAAGGAATTCCCAGTCTTGAATGCTAAAGTTGATATGGCAAACTTCCAAATTGATTACCGGGATTACATTAACGTTGGCATTGCCACTGATACTGATAAGGGATTATTTGTCCCAAATGTTAAGCATGCGGATCGATTAAGTCTCTTCGATATTGCGAAGGCAATTGCAGCCAATACCGAAACGGCAAAAGACGGTAAGTTAAGTAGTGCTGATATGAGCAATACTGGGATGACGATTACTAATATTGGATCAATTGGCGGTGGTTTCTTTACCCCAATCGTTAACTGGCCAGAAGTGGCGATTATCGGAATGGGCAAGATTGCCAAGGAACCGGTCGTGGTTGATGATCATGTCGAAGTGGCGCGGGTCTTGAAGTTATCCTTGACGGTTGATCACCGTGTAATTGATGGGGCAACGGCACAACGGGCGATGAATCGGATGAAAGAACTGTTAGCTGATCCAGAATTATTGTTAATGGAAGGGTGATTTGAAATGGTTGTTGGAGATTACGCAATTGATTTAGATACCATTGTGATTGGTTCTGGGCCTGGTGGGTATGTCGCTGCCGTCCATGCGGCGGAATTAGGCCAAAAGGTAGCGGTCATTGAACGCTATGATGCCCTCGGTGGGGTTTGTTTAAACGTTGGATGTATCCCATCCAAAGCCATGATTCAAGTTTCCCATGATTACTTAACGGCTCAAAACTCAGCGGATGAAGGGGTGAGCGTTGCTAAGGTTGCTTTAGACTTTGATAAAGTGCAAGCCTTCCGGCAAAGTGTCGTTGATCGGATGAGTAATGGGGTGGCATACTTATTTAAGAAAAATAAGATTGACGTCATCCATGGGACGGCCTTCATGAAGTCAGACCATAGTTTACGGGTGATTAACGACGATAGTGCGCAAACCTATACGTTTAAGAACTTAATTATTGCGACGGGAAGTCATCCTATCGAAATTCCTGGGTTTAAGTTTGACAAGCGGGTGATTGATTCAACCGGGCTCTTATCATTACCAACCTTACCAAAGGAATTAATCGTAATTGGTGGGGGTTACATTGGTTCGGAATTAGCGGCGGCTTATGCTAACTTTGGGACCCATGTGACCATTCTTGAAGGCACGAATTCAATTTTGAACGCCTATGAACCAGATATGGTCAAGATTATCGAAAAGCGCTTTAAAGCCAAAGGAATTGATATTATTACGAATGCAATGGCCAAAAGTGCGAGTCAAACGGATAATGATGTGACGGTTAGCTATGAAGTTAACGGGGAAGTTAAGACGGTTACGGCCGATTATGTTGCGGTAGCGGTTGGGCGGAAGCCTAATACTGATGATCTCGGTTTAAATATTGCTGGGGTTGAAGTTGACGAACGTGGTTTAATCAAAGTTGACGGTCAAGGGCGGACGAATCTTCCACATATTTATGCGATTGGGGATATCGTGGCCGGGGCAGCCTTAGCTCATAAAGCAAGCTATGAAGGAAATGTCGCGGCTGAAGCGATTGCCGGTCAAAGTTCAATTGTTGATTATCGGGCCATGCCAGCGGTTTGTTACGTGGACCCAGAAATCGCGACAACCGGCTTAACGGCTGCCCAAGCCAAGGAGCAAGGCCTCGATGTAAAGACGGCGAAATTCCCATTTAGTGCTAATGGACGGGCGGTTTCAATGCAAGCAACGGAAGGTTTTGTTCGGTTGGTCTTTACGGCGGACGAAGAACGAATCGTTGGGGCTCAAATTATTGGAAACAATGCCTCGGATATGATTTCTGAATTAACGTTAGCCATTGAAGCCGGTAGTACGGTTGAAGACATTGCGTTAACGATTCACCCACACCCATCACTATCTGAAGCGGTGATGGATGCTGCGGATGTTGGATTAGGTTATCCAACGAATATTTAAGCTTTGGAATGGGGGGCAAGTAGGATGCAATATGTAGCAATGAAAACCCATGATATTCGGCGGAACCTCGCTACGGAACAATATTTGATGAATAGTGATCAAATTAAACCACCGTTTATGCTCTTTTTATATTGAGGAACCGTGCATCATTGTGGGTCGCAATCAGAATACGTTTGAAGAAATTAATCAAGCGTACTGTGAAGATCATCATGTGACGGTCACACGGCGATTGTCGGGTGGTGGCGCCATGTATCAAGATCTCGGTAATTTATGCTTTAGCTTTGTGGTACCAGCTGATCAAGTTGAATTTGGTCAATTTAGTGAACTAGTTAAACCCGTCGTGGATGCCTTACACGATTTAGGTGCTACGGGAGCTGAAGTGAATGGTCGTAACGATTTAACGATTGATGGGAAAAAGTTTTCCGGGAATGCAATGTATACGCGGAATGGGAAAACTTTCTCACATGGGACTTTGATGTATGATGTTAATACTGATGATGTGGCTAAAGCTTTGCATGTTCCTGCCGATAAAATTGCATCCAAAGGAATTAAATCGGTGCGCTCGCGGGTGACCAATTTGCGACCATACTTAAGGCCGGAATACCAGTCCTTAACAACCGCTCAATTCCGCGATGAAATTATCAAACGAATTTGGCAAGTGGATTCAATCGAAGCCGCGCAAGTTAATGAGTATCATTTAACGCCAGCTGATGAAGCAGCGATTGATCAAATTGAAGCGGAAACGTATAAGAACTGGGATTGGGTCTATGGACGCTCCCCAGCATTTACAATCCAAAAGCGGCGTCACTTTGCGAGTGGCACGATTGATATTCGTTATCAAGTCGATCATGGTGAAATTAAAGCAGTTAAAATTTTTGGGGACTTCTTTGGAACACAAGATGTCGCAGACTTAGAAAACGCATTAACTGGAATTGCATATGATCCAACCACGATTCGAACCACCTTACAGGCATTTGACCTTCCGAGTTACTTTACTGGTCATACGCCGGAAGAAGTGATTGAATTATTTGCAATGCAAGAATAAAAATTTACCGGACTCACAATCAGTGAGTCCGGTTTCGGTTTATGAGGAACAAGAAGATGAATTGGCAACCAGGATATTACCAAGCCCCGCATAGTTTTCAAGCTCGTCCGTTTCAATTACCACAATTGGAGATGGTGATGAAGGTCACGAGTTTAATCGCGGGAACCGCGGTGCGGGTGAGATTACAAAATTTGTTTGCGCCAACGCCGATTATATTCGACCAAGGGTGGCTTAGTTTATCGGCTGATTTTAATGACGCGCAGCCGTTAACGTTAGCTGGACAATCTCAATTAGTCATTCCGCCCCAAACAACGCAATTAACCGATCCGTTACCAATAACCGTGGCAGCGGGACAACCGTTGTATTTACGGTTCCAAGCAAGTCAGCCACAAGCATACATGGACGTTAATATTACCTATGCAACTAAATTTATTAATGCCACGTGGCAACGACAATTGGGGGCTTGCCCAGCATTATCCAGTCGTAATGACCAACCACATGCTTGGTTTAATGTGACAGGGATTGATGTCTTAACGCCAAGTACCCCACAAGTAATCGAAATTACCGGGGACTCCTTGGTTGAAATGGGGATGCTAACGCAAGGTTTATTTGATTTAACGTTGTTAAACCGTCTTAATCAAGTTACGTGGTTGCAAACCGGGATCGCCGGCAATCGGTTATTGGCGGATGCACCCGCAACGACCGGTAATCTAGCAACCTACGGCGAAGCAACTTATCGTCGTTTACTCAAGCGCAAGTTGCCATGGCCATTGGCGTTAACGGTGGTTAATGCGGGCTTAAATGATTTATTAGTTCCACTTAAAATGCCACAATTAAACCTAGCATTACCAACGATAGATCAATTAACCACGTGCTACCAACAATTGGCACGCCACCAACCAGTTTTGGTACCAACGTTAAGTCCAAGTTTATTTGCCACGTCGGCCTCGTCGGTGGGTGAGCAGCGGCGGCAACAGGTGAATGAATTTTTGCGGCAGCATCGTGGGGTGTTGATTTAGAACCGACGTTAAGTAATCACTCCGGCAGCTTAAAACCGGAACTTGACTTCGGTGATCATTTGCATTGGAGTGAAGCTGGCGGAATTGCGGTTGCGAGCCGAATCTGGTCAGCAATATTTAAGTAAACTAAAAATCGTCCGCTAGTCGCATGATAACGGCTAGCGGACGATTTTAGCTTAATCTTGCTCAGTTGTCTCATCAGGATTAATCGTTGTTGGTGCGGGTTTAGGTTTAATATGCGTAACCTTGAATTGGTTAACATATTGATTTTCAATATCCATCGGCGTAAAGCTAAAGTTTTCTACCCGAATTGGTTGCCCGACCTTGAGATTATATTGTTGTTCCAAGAAGAAACCAGTTAATGTGGTAACTTGGACGGTTTCAAATTGAGGAATTTGCACTTCAAAGTAACGCATAAAGTCATCGAGCGGCATTTTACCAGAGACAACAAATGTCGTATTGCCTTGATTGTCAGTGCCAGTTTGTTCAATCATATCATCGGAAACGTGGTCAATTTCTTCTCCGACCGTCCCAAAGAGTTCTTCGTAAATATCCTTATCAGTAATAATCCCAGACGTACCACCGTATTCATCTTGGACCACTACGATTGGGACTTGCTTTTGCATCATGACTTGCAAGACATCCGTAATTGGTTGATTTTCATAAACGGTTGGAATCCGCCGCGTGATAACTTGAATCGTTTGTTGCGGATTAATTTGGTTTTGGCGCATGATGTCATACGAGAAAATGTACCCGATAATGTGGTCTTTATCATGATTAGCCACGACTGGCATCCGCGTAAACTTCTTTTCAAAATAAAGGCGGGCCGCGTCTTCAATGGTGTCAGTAATATCAATGACGGCTAATTGCGTCCGGTCGACCATAATATCACCGGCCACTTTATCATTCATCTTGAAGGCTCGTTGCATGAATAAGACGTCTTCACGTTCTAATTCACCGGCTTTTTCCGATTCCTTAGAAAGCGTGAGAATTTCATTTTCTGAGTAAATATCTTCATCTGGATGCGCATTAAACCCGAGCATCTTAGTCACGGCAATCGCTACCCGGTCAAAAATCCAAATTAATGGGAAGAAGACAATATGGAAGAAGCGCGTCATGTCGACGATGAATAATAAAACCTTGACGGGCTTATCAATTGCGATGTTTTTGGGTACTAAGTCAGTGAAGACAGCATGTAAGAAGGTAAAGATTAAAATCCCAATCACAGATGATAAATCTTTGGCAACCTGAGCCGGTAAGAGATGGAAGTAAAGAATTACATCGGTAATATATTCTTCCCCGATCCACCCTAAAATCAGGGAGGTAATGGTAATCCCAACTTGAGCTGTCGAGAGATATTCAGTTAAATTGTCCAACATCTTCAAGGCATTTTTGACCTTGCGTGTTGGTTTTAGTTCTTTTAATTCCGTCGGACGGACCTTAACTAGTGAGTATTCAGTCAAAGTAAAGAGCGCCGCAATCGCCAAGATAAAAATAATAATTATCGGTGGCCAGGGACTGGTAACATTTATGTCCATAGATTAAACAATCATCCTTTCAAAAATAACTAGTTTTATTAACGAAATTATTATAGCAAATTTAATTAAAAAAAGGGGAGTGATTCACCAGCGCGTAACAATAACGCCCCAACAGCAATAACATGCGGATGGAGCGTTAATTAGCAGTGAATTTAATTATTGGGAGTTAAATTAGGATCATTTTTGGAGCGGGTTACAAAAACGAGAATCAAGGTGACTAATAAGGTCAAACCAGTGACGATAAAGACCATTTCGTATGAAAACGCCCCAGAAATGACTGATCCGACGATGGAACCTAAGACAGCTCCAGACGCTTGGAAGGATTGGTTGTAAGAGAAGATCCGCCCAAATGCATCGGCCGGCGTATCTAAAGTTAAAATCGTTTGAACGGCGGGGGTTAAGGCGGCATTGGCCAGCCTAATAAAAACCGCCAAAAGGCTAGTTGCCAAGGATTGGTCACAAAGACCATTGGAATAAAGAGGACGGTGGCAACGGCAAGACCTGTTAAGAGGACGATTTGGGGACCTAAGTGATCCATGGTTCGTCCAACACGAGATGATGCAATCAATGTTCCTAGCCCCGGAGTGGCCGCCACCACCCCGGCTACAAATGAAATATTACCGTGGTTATGCATTAATTGTTTAACATATAAGCTGACAATTGGATTGATTGACATCACAGATGCTTGAATAATCATGGTTGTAATGAACATGACCCCAATTAACCGAACGTTTGGTAATTCATCAATAATTTCGCGCATTGGTTTCATGGTGGCCTTCGTAATTGGCGTGAAATGTTCCGTTACTAAGGTGGCGGTTAGAATGAAGACAAGAAACATTAAGCCACCGGTAATAAAAAAATGGAATTCGGTAGCCAAACCATCCCGATAAGGTTCCGCCTAAGAGCGGCCCGATTAAATTCCCAGTCACTCCGGCTGTCATCATGGCCGTCATAACGCGCCCGGAACGGTTATGTGGGGTTTCACCGGCCATCAAGGCAGTGGCATTAGAAATGTAACCGGAAAAGATTCCTTGGATGAAACGTAAAGTAATAATCATCCAAACGTTAGTTGATAACCCAGTGGCGAAAATCGTAATGGCCATGACCCCGGCCGCGCGGAGACACATTAATTTGCGCCCCTTTTGATCGGCCAAGCCCCCCAGTATGGGGAAATCAGGGCTTGCGAGATAAAGGTCATCGCAAAGGCGAGCCCCGAATAGAGGTTTAGTTGAAAGTGGCTAAAGTGGCCTAATTCATTAATAAACAGGGAAATAAAAGGCATCGTCATTGAGAAACCCATCCCCGTAATAAAGCAGCCCAGCCAAAGGACGATAAAGGTTTGGCGCCAGCTGCGTGGTAAGTCAGTGGTTGTTGTCGTCATTAATTAAATTCTCCCTTCACAGTCATTTTCTAGTTTACTCCTGTCCGTAAAAAAATTGCACGGTTACAAGAAGGTGCTACAATAATAAAAAAAACGAACGAGGTGGAGCATGGGACATAAAATTGCGGTAATTGCAGATATTCACGGAAATTTGACGGCATTGGAGGCCGTAATTGCTGATGCCAAGGTCCACCAAGTAGATGAATACTGGTGTTTAGGGGATGTCGTCATGCCAGGCCCGGCGGTGGTAGAAATTGCTGAACGGTTGGCGGATTTGAAACCCAGTGTTTGTGTGCGCGGTAATTGGGATGATTTAGCCATTGACGGGAGTCGGGGACAAGGGGATTTATCCAAACCGTCGCGGATTTATTTTGCGCGGCTGGCACAATATGTGGCCGAGCAAGGTGGGCAAGCGCTGGTTGATCAGTTAAGTGCGTGGCCGTTGCACCAAGTGGTCACGCGGGGCGCCTTAACGTTTGCCATTAGTCACAATTTACCAGATTTTAATCATGGCCAAGCCTTGTTTCCAACGAATGATTCGAGTAATTTTGATGTGTTATTGGGGGATGAACACGTCGACGTGGCATTATACGCTCACGTTCACCATCAATTGTTACGGTATGGAACGGATGAACGAATGATTTTAAATCCTGGCTCAATTGGGGAACCATTTAATCACCATCAACGGCTACAAGCGGATATGCGGGCTAATTATTTAATTTTAGAAGTCGATGAGATTGGAATTGCTGGTATGGATTTCCGGCATGTGAATTATGACCGGGAAGTTGAATATCAACGGGCGGTCCAGGCGGGAGTACCGTATTTAGAGTTATACCGGCGCTTAATTGATACGGGCCGTGTTGATACGCATAACCAATCATTATTAGCCGAGTTAAATGCCCAGCATCATTATTTAGAACAATATCAAACTTTTCAACGGTGCTTATTAGGTGAAGCAAATGATTAAATGGTTTCAAAAGAGCTTAAAACAATGGTATCAATTACCACCAATTAGAAATTGGTACCAAACGATGATCGTGTTGTATCCGTTAAGTTTATTTGGGACATATTTTAATATCCTCACCAAAGCCTGGTGGAGTCCCAATGGTTATTTATATCAAGTTACGAATGCCCAACAGTGGCTTAGCCCGCAGTGGAGTGAGCACTTAGGCCAGTTGACTAATTGGTTAAGTCAAATGCTCAGTGGTGGGATTGGCGTATTAGGCGGGGTGATTAGCGCTTATTTTTGGGCGCGTTACTTTCAGCGGGACGTTTGGTTAATGGTTGGTGGGATGACCTTAATTAGCGTGGGTGGTTTATGCCAATTTAAACCGACGGGAGCAGCCTTGCAGTGGCCCTTAGCCGGATTGCCATATTTATTAATGTGGTTATTGCTAGCGTGGGGCGTCAGTTGGTTACTGGCCCGCTATGGTCGAATTGAGGATGAAGCTACCAACTATCACGAACAAATTCAACAACGAGTGCAAGCAAGTTTTTGGCCACTAGGAATTGGCATCGTGGTCATGTTGGGCTTTCATTTGGTAATCGACACGGTGAGTACCATCGGGGGCTTTGAATGGTGGCAAGCGTGGATACAAAATTTATTAACCGAAAGTCGTCATTGGGGAAATGATTTGGGCTTAGTCGTACTTTACGCTGGTCTACAGTGGCTTGGGTTAGCCGATGCCAATAATTGTTTATTAATGCCGAATAATCAACAGTGGCAGGCCAATTTAGTAGCGGCGTTAACGCACCAAAGTTTACCGTATCCATTAACCAGTGCGGGGATTTATAATGCCTATGTGGCCCTAGGGGGAAGTGGGGCTTGGTTGGCCTTGTTAATTGCGATTAGCTTGGTGACGCCCCGCATCGCCACCCAGCGGATATTAAAATGGAATTTAATTCCGGTGCTGTTTAATCAACCAGCGCCTTTAATGTTAGGCCTACCAATTTTATTTAATCCGTTGTGGTTAGGCGGAATGGTTGTGGTTTCGTTAATGAATTTTATGATTACGAGTGGTTTAATTATGCTCGGGTGGCTAGCGACGCCGGTTTTTACGACCCCGGATTTGACGCCCACAATGTTAAATACATTAATTATGACGAATGGGGACTGGCGCAGTTGGTTGGTCGTAGTCGGCTTACTAATCTTAGATGTCGGTTTATATTTACCATTGGTTCGTTATGCCCAATCATTAGGCACAAGTTTAGAATTAAAGTCAGGAAAGTGATATGCAACGACAACGAATTAATTGGCAACTAGTCTTTAATTTACTGATTGTAATTGCCGTCTTATTAGTGCCAACTTGGTTATGGATGCGTCATAACCACCAAGCATTGATGAAACGCCAGCAGGCTAACATGACGCCGGTGATTATGATTCCAGGCAGTTCGGCTTCGATTGATCGCTTTAATGAACTCGTTCGTAGTTTGAATCGCGTGGAACGGCATCAGCATACAATTTTAAAGGTCAAGGTTATGAATGATGGAACCATCAAGTATACGGGGAAACTTCAGTCGGGCGATCGGTTTCCGATTATTGTGGTTGGGTTTCAAAATAACCATGATGGTTACCGGAATATTAAGCAACAAACGGAATTATTTAACCAAGCGATGCGGGATTTGATGAATCGCTACAATTTTAAAACAGTTCGGGCGTTTGGCCATTCCAATGGTGGGCTCATTTGGACTCGGTGGTTGGAACTTGACTATCCTGATTTACAAAATCAAATTACCGTTTCCAATTTGATGACGGTGGGGACGCCATATAATTTTGATGAAACCTCAGTTGCTAATCGAACCCAGATGCTCAATGATTTAATCAAAAATCGTTCGCAATTACCGAAGCAATTGCGGGTGTTAGTGGTGATTGGGACGCAAAGCTATACTTCGGATGGCTTAGTTCCAGAAGCAAGTGCGCAGGCCGCTAAGTATATTTTTCAAAAGCAAGTAGCAGCTTATAGTACAGTAACGGTGTCCGGTACTGGGGCCCAACATTCTAATTTGCCGCAAAATAAACAAATCATTCGTTTGATGCAAGAGTATTTATTACATAACCCGAAAAGTTAAATTAAGCATTAACTAAAACTGGTCACCAGCAAATTGGTGACCAGTTTTCAATTGCAATTAATTATAAATTAGCATCGGTATCGTAATTAAAGGGACTCAAATCAGTTTGGGCAACTAATAATTCCATTGCGAGCGCTTCAAAATGTTTTAACGCCGTGTTAGCTAAGTCTAAGTTGACCTGTGTGAGTTCGACTGGCGTCAGGTTTTGGCGGTCTAGGTCGGCGACACTTTGGGCTAAATAATCATTGAGCTCGGTTTGGAGTTGAACTAATTGCGGCCAGTAGGCGGTGCGGTCGCGTTCTACTAGCACCCCGACCAGTTTGTAAATCCAATAAGCACTATCTAAGCTTGCCGGTAAGCCCCCCCGTTGATAAGCTGGGGGTGTATCAGTAATGCCATTAAAGAATGGCACAAATAGACTTTCCACGCCGACACCCATGGCTAACCATAAAATATTGTTCCCCGTGCGATTAGTTTGGATTAAGTGGGATTCTTGGGTTTTGGCGAGGGTGATGGGACGATAACGGTGGCGTTGCGCTTCTGTCCCCGTGCCAACGGGATCAAAGGGCGTTGCTTGATAGTGGGAAGTTAAGAAATCCCGCGCATCTTGCAACGTTAACGGTTGATCGGGGTGCATTAAGAAGGGCAAGGTCTGTGATTCAGGAGTTTCTTCCGTAACCTGGCTAGCGCTGAACATCCGGTGCCCATACCAAACCCGTGGCGTTGAATAGTGGGCATCTTTATCGGCCCGGGTACCAAAAATTTGGCGGAAATTAAATGGGGTTCCCGGTTGATATAGTCCGGCTGCCGTTGTTTTAGCTAACAACTCGGGGTGATACATAAAATTAGCTGGATCATCAAATTTAATCGTTTGAATGGCTAATTGGTTGCCAACCACGGCATAAGCATCATCGGGAATGCGTTGGGCAACCCATAAATGGCCACTTCCAATTTCCATGTACCAAGCTTCGTCATTGTCAGCGAAAAGCACGCCATTACTTTCACCGGTTCCGTATTGGGCGATTAATTGGCCTAAGCGTTGGACACCTTCCCGGGCCGTTTTAACAAAGGCAGGGTGATGGTGACCATGGCTTCTTCGTTAATTCCGTGGTCAGAATAAGTCCATGGCTAAGACGGCCTCGTTACTATAGGCACTTTCCGTAGCACTCATGGCGACATCGAATTCGTTTAATCCGGCTTCTTCAAATAGCCCAAATTCATCAGTCCATTCGGGCGTCGCGCTATATTGAAAACTCGGGGTAGGCAAGGGAATGGTCACTCCAGTTTCCTTGGAAATGAATTCTGTGGGTAATTCACCAGCGGGATGAACCACATAATGTTTGGGCCAAGCTGGTTTGGCATCTTCGGTCCGGCCAATGATGATGGAGTGGTCGGCGCTCGCGTTTTTACCAATTAAAATACTGGTACAAGCAGTTAAAGCGTTCATAATTTATCCTCATGTTATAATGATTTACAAACTTAATTGTAAGGGAGAAAGTAAGATAGATGCAAATTTCACTCTTAATTGTCATGTTGGCAGCGTTGTTAGTCCCAATTCTAATGGCGCGGTTTAAAATTAATGCAATTCCGACAGCAGTTGCCGAAATTTTAATCGGGATGGTGATTGGGACAAGTGGTTTTCAATTTGTCCATTCGAATGAATCATTAACCTTGCTCTCGACGCTCGGAGTGATTATTTTAATGTTTTTATCGGGGATGGAAATTGATTTTAGCCTCTTTAAAAAAATCACCGAGTGAGGCGACGACAATCAAACCAATGTCATTAGCCACCCGAGCGTTTGGGGTCAATGTCTTATTAGCCGGGTTAATTGGGATAATCATGCAACGGAGCGGCATTATTAAAGATGGTTTTTTTATCATGATTGTCTTAACGACGATTGCAATGGGGGTAGTGATTGCCACCCTAAAGGAAAAAGAAATTTTAAGTCGGCCGATTGGGCAAACGTTATTATTAACGGCCGTGCTGGGTGAAATTTTCCCAATGGTGATGATCACGATTTATGGCTCCTTAAATGGGGGCGACTTAGCGGGGATTTGGTTAACGGTGATTCCGTTACTCGTTGCGATTTTATTACTGAAACGTTTCCGGCAACCTTATCTATGGTTTAGTGAAATGACCAAGGCGACGACCCAATTAGATATTCGGCTGGCCTTTTTTTCTAATTTTTACGCTTGTCTTGGTGGCGGAACAAGTCGGTGCGGAAAATATTTTAGGGGCCTTTTTAGCTGGGATGGTGATGAAGTTACTTGAACCCACGGAAGTGACGATGGATAAACTGACTTCAATTGGGTATGGTTTCTTTATTCCGATTTTCTTTATCATGACGGGGGTTAAATTTGATTTGTGGGGATTGGTTCAGAGTCCGACCGCCCTCAAATTAGTACCATTACTAGTCGGGAGTTTAATCATTGCGAAATTAGGGTCAATCTTAGTTTTTAAAACAGCCTTTGGGTGGCGGAACGCGGCCGCTGGCGGTATTTTAACGGTGACAACGATTACGTTAGTTTTGCCGGCGTTAGAAGTAGCTAAAAGTTTGCATACCATTACTCAGGTCCAAGCCGATGCTTTTACGTTAGCGGCGTTAATTGTTTGTTTAATTGCTCCGATTACATTTAATACTGTCTTTAAATTGCGACCAGCTGATCAAGTGAAAGAACGCGTGGTGTTAGTCGGAGCTAATATTTTAACCGTTCCGATTGCGCAAAAACTGTCACGTGATTTTTATGATGTGCGGATGGTGACCAATAGTGCAGAAAAATATCAAGTTTATAACTCAGAATTTAGGGAATTAACATTAATGCCTGAGTTAACAGTGGAAAACTTACAAGGGGCAGGTTATTTGGATGCTGATGTGATTGTCTTTGGGGTGAAAGACCAAATCAATGCCCAATTAGCCTTGGCGAGTCGACCATTAACGACGGCCCGGATTATTGCGAGTTTCCAAGATCCGGCCACGGTGCTGAGGTGACGCCGAAATTGCGGGCTGCCCAAGTCGAAATTTTAAATAGTTATCACGTCAACGCCACGGTGATGCGGGAATTGATTGAATCGCCATCGATTTTACAAATGCTCGAAAATAATGATAGTGGGCTTTACGAAGTTCAAGTGCGGAATCACCGGTATGCTGGAGTTCCATTAATGGGCTTGCCATTAATTAACCATATGACGATTAGTCGGATTCGGCGGGGCAAACAATGGTTGGCTCCCCATGGTCAAACGCCAATTGAATATGGGGATCGAATTATTTTTACGGCTGATCATCATGAAGATGTGCAAGAGATTCGGCGGTTATTAGGACGCGAAAATTAGCTGAAATTGCGTGTTAACTAGTCTTTATGGTAAAATTAGGCAAAAATATTGAAGAGGTAATAATCATGCCATTAGTACACATTGATTTAATTGAAGGCCGGAGTGATGAACAATTACGTGGTTTAGTTAAGGACGTCACGGAAGCCATTGCCAAGAATGCTAACGTCCCGGCCGAACGGATTCACATTGTCTTAAATGAAATGAAGAAGGACCGCTACAGTGTTGCCGGCAAGATGGCCGACGAAAAGTAAGCTAGCGATGCTTAAAAGGGGCTGGGAGTTATTTTCCCAGCCCTTTTCTTTGGAGGATATACATGGATAATCAACAATACGTCTTAGCCCTTGACCAAGGGACGACGAGTTCACGGGCGATTATTTTCGATCATGCTGGGCAAGTAGTAGCCATTGCGCAAGAAGAATTTCCACAATATTTCCCACAATCTGGGTGGGTGGAACATGATGCCAACGAAATTTGGGATAGTGTCCAAAAAGTATTGAATGAAGTCGTTATCAAGGCGCAAATCCCACCATATAAGGTCCGGGCAATTGGAATTACCAACCAACGGGAAACAACGGTGATTTGGGATAAACAAACCGGTCAACCCATTCATCGGGCGATTGTTTGGCAATCCAAGCAAACGAGTGCGATTGCCCAAGCTTTAATTGATCAAGGCTACCAAGCGTTAATTCACCAAAAAAACGGGTTTGATTATTGATTCGTATTTTTCAGCCACTAAAATTAAGTGGTTATTAGATCAAGTCCCAGGCGCTCGTGAACGAGCTAAACGGGGCGAATTACTCTTTGGGACGATTGACACGTGGTTATTGTGGAATTTAACGAACGGCAAAGTCCATGCCACGGATGTTTCGAATGCGAGTCGGACCATGCTTTATAACATCCATACGCGTGATTGGGATGATGAAATCTTATCGTTATTGGATATTCCGCGGTCGTTGCTGCCAACGGTGGAAGATTCGTCGCATATCTTTGGTTATACTGCGGATTATCACTTCTATGGGATTCAAGTGCCGATTGCCGGAATCGCCGGAGACCAACAAGCGGCTCTCTTTGGGCAAGCTGGGTTCCATGAAGGGGATGTTAAGAATACCTATGGAACGGGGGCGTTCACGGTCATGAATACGGGGACAACGCCAACGTTATCAAAAAAATGGGTTATTGACGACGATTGCTTATGGATTAAATGGTGAAATTACGTATGCTCTGGAAGGTAGTGTTTTTGTGGCTGGTTCCGCAATTCAATGGATCCGCGATGGGTTAGGCTTTTTGCGGATGCAAAAGAATCAGAAGCGCTAGCTAAGCAAGCGCCATCCGCGAACGGAATTTACGTGGTACCGGCCTTTACGGGGTTAGGGGCTCCATATTGGGACCAAAATGTTCGGGGAGCGATGTTTGGCTTAACGCGGGGAACTAACCGCGCCCAAATCACCCGGGCCACAATTGAAGCGATTGCGTTCCAAACGCGGGACGTGGTTGACACGATGGTGCAGGAAACGCAATTACCGTTACAAAAACTGGCAGTTGATGGCGGTGCCTCGCGGAATAATTTATTACTGCAATTCCAAGCGGATATTTTACAAACGCCAATTGTGCGGGCAGCGGTTGAGGAAACCACGGCGCTGGGGGCAGCTTTCTTAGCCGGATTAGCGGTTGGTTATTGGGATGACTTAGCCCAATTAGCCCAATTAAGTCATGCTGGTCAGCAATACACGCCGCAACAATCCGCTGCCTGGGCTAGTCACGTTTATGCGGGGTGGCAACAAGCCATCCGGGCGACCCAATTATTTAGTCAGCCGGTAGGTGAGTTAGATGAACTTTGATTTAACAAAACGGCCGATTAATTGGCGCTTATATGGGCAATACACTGTGCTGTTTATTTTAGTAGCGAGTTGTTTATTTGGTCCAATGCTACTAACGGGGCATACGTTGATTTGGAATACGGATGCGTATAATCAGCATTTGCCATTGTTAGCTAATTTCCGCCAAACCGTCTTGAACTGGCTGACGAAACCTGGTCATCCGTGGCCCAATTGGAATTTTCAATGGGGGTTAGGGACTGATACGTTTCAGGTTTATTCGTATTACACATTAGGTGATGTGTTTGCGTACCTAGCGCTTTTATTTCCGGCAGCGAAAATTACGCTGGCGTATCAAGTCATTGTCATTGTGCGGATGTACTGTGTTGGGTTAGCCTTTGTTTGGTTTGCCCAACATTTAGTGCAACGGCCGTTAACCATCATGGCGGGGACGATGACGTATCTCGTGAATGCTTACCTAATCTATGCCAGTGTCGCTCAGCCGTTCTTTACCACGCCATTTATTCTGTTTCCCGTCTTAGTGTTCAAATTGAGCGAATTTTACAACGGGGCTCAAGTTGGCCATTGACTTTGACCTTTATTTGGATGCTGTTGAGTAATTATTATTTAGCGTTCATTTTAGGAATTGGGAGTGGGCTATACTTACTTTTAAGGTTGGGAACGCATTATCGGGAGCGCTGGTTTGATTGGCGAATGTATGGACAGTTTTTATTTGCTAGTGTCACGAGTTTGTTAGTGACGGCGGGCATGTTAATTCCTGAAATTTGGGGGATTACGCATTCGACCCGGATTGGAGCGACCTTTGCGAATGGCTTGAAGGTCTATCCAGCTTATTATTATGTCTTGTTGCCGAAACAATTGATTAACGGTGATGATTGGCATTTTATGTACTGGTCGGCCTTGGGGGTTACGAGTGTCATCGTGGCGGCGTTGGTGAATGTTTATCGCCAAATACGTCGCTGGCCGGTCATTAGTTGGAGCCTCCTATTAGGCTTGGTGATGATGTTAATTCCAGCCGTGGGAGCCTTGTTTAATGGCGGAATGTCACCTTCGAATCGTTGGACGCTATTGCTGTACTTGCCACTAGCGATTAGTGTGATGATGTTAGTCGAAGATTTACCAACGCTCGATCATCAGACTGTTAAATGGATTGTCATCATTACGGCTATGTATTTGGTGGTCTTAATTGGCACCTTTATTTTTCAAAATGATGATCAATTATTCTTACCGCTAATTGCTTTGTTACTAACGGCTGGGATGATTGTGGCCAGTACCACTGGCTTTTTATCGCACGCCCGGGGTTGGTTAGTTGGTTTAATTTTGGTGAATACATTATTAAATGGTTTGTACGCGGTATTACCGTATGATGGTAGCTATGCCAAGGAAATGTTAAATCGTGGTGAATACCAATCGATTGTGGCTAATCGGTATGGTGGACTTGATCGAAGCTTAACGCGGCAACCAGGGTATCGGATTAATACATTAGTTGATCAATACCCAACGGCTCAGAAGAAAAATTATAATGATTTAACCTCTGGTTTAGCGAATATCGGGTCGTATTTTTCGCTACAAAATCAATATTTAGGTCAATTTAGTACCGAGTTGGGGAATCGTCAATATGAAACGAACGTACCGTTGCAGCAGGTAGACAACCGGACGGTATGGGATCACTTCCTTGGCGTGAAGGATTTATTTGGCCAAACAACCACGAAGAATCAATTTGATGTGCCAGCGGGATATGAAATTAAGCAAACCACGGCCCCTAAAGTTGATTTTGATCATGGTCAAGCAGCGGATGCGACCTCTAAAGCAGATTTGGTTACTACGCAAACGACGCGGTACCAAACTAAGCAGGCATTTCCGTTGCTGTATTGGCAGGATCGTCTAATTCAACATTCGCCAAGTAATATGAGTGCCAAGGAACGGGCGTTGGCTAGCGGCGTGGTGGTGAATGCGGGATTAACGGACCGGCAACGGCGGCAACTATTAACCGCCGATTTAACTGGCAATGTTAAATCGGTTCCAGTTAAATGGATTTCGAATCGCTTAACCAAGCTTAACCCCGCCGACTGGCAGGTGACGGATCCAGAAGCAACGGCTTACTTACGACCTACCAAACGTAAAGTTGCTCATCCAAGTGAAGTACAGTTAGCGATTGAGCAGATTAAATTTAAGCCGTTTAGTCGCCGGGAGACGATTAAGTTTTTGGTTAAACATGACCAAGAACAAGAATTACGCCCTGGAACCGCGGTGAATACGAAGTTCCAACATTATGTTCATTGGCGGAAATTATTCTTGCATGGCCAACCGGATCAAAGTTATACGTTGACCTTTAATAAGCAGTTTGAGTTGCAACAACCACCACAAACGCGGACATCATTTTATAAAGTGGTAAAGCATGCGGTGATTAATTTGGGAGTGGTCCAACATAAGCTCCCAAAGCAAATTAGTGTCACCAGTAATCAATTGGGGACGTATCAAATTCGGGCTAAGTTAATTGTGATTGATTTAGGACCAAAGTATCAAGCCGAAGTTGCTACAATTCAACGCCATGCGTTGCAGCAAGTTCGCTTTGGGCAAGATTATGTCCAAGGGGCGATTACTACACCGCGCGCAGGAATTCTGACGTCGTCAATTCCATATTCAACTGGTTGGAAGGTTTTTGTTGATGGTCATCAACAACGAACGCTACGGACGAATACAGCGTTTGTGGGGGTCTATTTACCAGCTGGGCAGCATCAAGTTAAATTTACTTATCAAACGCCGTGGTTACAACTTGGTCGCCAGGTTAGTTGGTTAGGTTTAATTTGGTTTGGCTTAGCTGTGATTGTGACGATGGTGAAAAAACGCCGATAAGCCGTTAAGTAATAAAAAGCGATGCAGCTATGATAAAATGATATGCTCCCCCTAAAGTAGACACGGAATTATACAAAATTCCGTAACTACTTTAGGGGAGTTTTTATGTCTAATCGAACAAGTAAACATACATTAGAACAGCGACTTAATGCTGTATTAAAAATCATTAATGGTACACATTCAATCAATCAGGTTTCTAATGAATTATGGATTAACAGTAAAACTTTATCCTTATGGATAAGTAAATACAAAAAAAGGGGTATTACTGGATTAAAAGAGTCCCATTCTTGGAAAAAATATTCTGAGGATATAAAGAGAAAAGCAGTCCTTGATTACCTAAATAATCACCTCTCTCTTCTAGAATGCTGCCGAAAATATGATATTTCTAGTGATAGTGTTCTCAGACGTTGGATAAAACAGTATACTGACGGTAAAACCTTAAAAACTACCGGGGGTTCTACCAAAATGAAAGCAAGTCGGAAT
>NZ_BBAS01000014.1 GCF_001311375.1 Limosilactobacillus equigenerosi DSM 18793 = JCM 14505 | reverse complement strand
TAAAAACTCGCCAGCCACCGAGCAACTGCTCATTAGGCCTGGCGAGTTTTTTACGCTTGTTTATTAAAGCCGTTTGGATAACGACGATTTAACGTTTCAATGTTCTTCGATGCAACTTCATCAAATGGAATATCTGCCCATTCAGCAATTTGGGAGAGATACCACATGACATCCCCTAATTCATGAACTAATTGTTCCCGATCTAAGGGATGCCCCTTAAACGTGTAGTCCTTAACTAAATCCACGACTTGGCCGGTTTCCCCCGCTAACCCCATCGCACAGTTAGTTAATACTTGTTCCGTCCCATAAAGCGTCCGCTTTGCTGCATCTTGATATTCATTGAATTCCATTAATCCGTTACCCCTGTTTGTTGTTCAATCCAATCCCAAATTTCTTGCTTTCCGCGCTTCGTTTTCGCTGAAAATAAGATCAATGGGGTGTTAGCTTGTAATTGTAATCCCTTCGTAATCGCCGAAATCGTTTTCGTGTACGAACTTGATTTAACTTTATCAATCTTCGTCGCTACAATCAAGGTTGGAATTTGATAATAAGCTAACCATTGATACATCATAATGTCATCTTCAGTCGGAGCATGCCGGCCATCAATTAGTTGGATGACACCCCGCAATTGATCACGTTGCGTTAGATAATGTTCAATCATTTGGCCAAATTGTTCCCGTTGTTTTTTTCGACACCTTGGCATATCCATACCCAGGCACATCAACGAAATACAATTTATGTTCAACATCGTAGAAATTCAACGTTTGCGTCTTCCCAGGTTGACTTGAAGTGTGCGCATAATTTTTCCGATTAATTAACACATTGGTCATCGATGATTTACCGACATTCGAACGTCCAACAAAGGCCACTTCTGGCCAGCCAGTATCTGGGTATTGGGCTTCTTTGACGGCACTCATCACTAATTCAACTTCATGTACGTCCATTCGTTTACCTCTTATGATGCCTTTAATACATACCGGGGAGCTGAGTGATGCGTCACGCAGCGCTTATCAATCACAACTTTTTCAACATCATCCCGACTTGGTAAATCAAACATGATGTCACGCATCACGTCTTCAATGATTGAACGTAAGCCCCGCGCCCCCGTTTCTCGCTTAATTGCTAATTCAGCCATCGCCTTTAAAGCACCATCAGTAAATTCTAGCTGACAATTATCTAGCGCGATTAAGGATTGATATTGCTTAACCAAGGCATTCTTTGGTTCCGTTAAAATCCGGACTAAATCAGCTTCGTCAAGCTTTTCTAGGGCCGTCATCACTGGGAGCCGCCCAATAAATTCAGGAATCAACCCAAACTGAAGTAAGTCTTCTGGCACCACGTGTTGGAGGATATTTTTATCGGTAATTTCGTCGATTTCACTTGAACTCGTCCCAAACCCGATTGTCTTATCCCCGAGCCGTTCCTTCACAATCGTTTCAATTCCGTCAAAAGCTCCCCCAACAATAAAGAGAATATTGCTGGTATCAACTTGAATAAATTCTTGTTGTGGGTGCTTCCGGCCGCCTTGTGGTGGAACATTCGCAATTGTCCCTTCGAGGATCTTTAAGAGGGCTTGTTGCACCCCTTCCCCCGAAACATCCCGCGTAATGGAAACATTTTCGCTCTTCTTCGAGATTTTATCGATTTCATCAATATAAATAATCCTTTTTGCGCCCGTTCAACATCAAAATCAGCTGCTTGTAACAACTTCAAAATAATGTTTTCAACGTCTTCCCCAACATAACCAGCTTCGGTTAACGTGGTCGCATCGGCAATCGCAAATGGTACATTTAAAATCCGCGCTAAGGATTGCGCTAAGTACGTCTTCCCGGACCCAGTTGGTCCAATCACGGCGATGTTACTCTTTTGTAATTCCGTATCATCTTCCGTGCCTTCAACCATCGCATTCACCCGCTTGTAGTGGTTGTAAACAGCTACTGAGAGCGTCTTTTTAGCATCTTGTTGGCCAATCACGTACTTGTCTAATTCAGCCTTAATTTGCGCTGGGGTTAAAACCTTTAACGTTTCTTGACTCGCATGATGCGCGTCTAGATTTTCTTGATCAATAATTTCTTGGCACAAGGCGACACATTCATTACAAATGTAGACTCCGGGGCCAGCAACGATTCGTTCAACTTCGTTTTCTGCTTTCCCACAGAATGAGCAGCGAACGTTTTGTTCATTCGTATCTTCGAACATTTAGGCTCCTCCTTTAATTTATCTTACCTATCATACCAGTTTTTGCTGGTTAATGGTAAATAAAAAGACCGGGCGCACCCGATCTAATTAATTAGCTAACCACAATTACTTGTCTTCAGCATCCTTCTTTAAAGTTTGCTTTGCAGAGTCAGCAATTAAGTCAACTGCCTTCTTCGTTTCAACATCGTGGGCTAACATGTCAGCAGATAAGACGTTCTTGATTGCGTCTTCTTCCATACCGTATTGAGCCGCTAATTCAGCAACTTCAGCGTTGATTTCTTCTTCCGTTGCTTCAAGCTTAGCATCCTTAACCACAGCGTGTAAGAGAAGTTCCGTCTTAACGCGCGTTTCAGCATCAGCTGCGAATTGCTTACGTAAGTCGTCTTCCGTCGTGTTCGTGATTTGGAAGTACATTTCTGGGTTAATCCCTTGTTGTTGCATTCCTGAAAGGTATTGTTGGACTTGACGGTTCGTGTCATCATCAAGCATTGATTGTGGAATCGCTTCGAATTCCGCGTTAGCAACGGCCGTTTGTAAGGCTTCGTTTTCAATTTCAGCCTTCGCAGCAGCTTGCTTTTGTTCCTTAATGGAATTCTTCGTCTTTTCCTTTAATTCGTCTAACGTGTCAACGTCTTCATCAACGTCCTTAGCGAATTCATCGTCAAGTTCTGGTAATTGCTTTTCCTTGATTTCGTGGATCGTTACCTTGAAGATAGCATCCTTACCTTCTAATTCCTTAGCTTGGTATTCGTCAGGGAAAGTAACTGAAACTTCAACTTCTTCGTCCGTCTTGTGACCAACTAATTGGTCTTCAAAACCAGGAATAAATTGACCTGAACCTAATTCAAGTGAGTAGTTGTCAGCAGAACCGCCGGCAAATTCTTCACCATCAACCGTTCCCACGTAGTCAATCACAACCGTGTCGCCGTTTTCAGCCACACCGTCTTCTTTTAAGACTAATTCAGCTTGTTGTTGCCGTTGACGTTCAATGGCTTCATCAACTTCGGCTTGGCTAACCCGCGTGTTTTGACGCGTAACTTCAAGGCCCTTGTAGTCACCTAACTTAACTTCTGGTTCAACGTCCACCGTTGCCGTTAACGTCCAGTCTTGACCCTTATCCATGCTCTTAACATCAATTTCTGGTTGTGAAACCGGCTTGATATCAGCTTCCTTAACGGCAGCTTCATAAGCTTCTGGTAAGACTTCGTTTAAGGCGTCTTGGTAAAGCGCTTCTTCACCGTACATTTGGTTAAAGATCGCCCGTGGCACGTGACCCTTCCGGAAACCAGGTACCGTAATTTGCTTTTGCGTCTTCTTAAAAGCCTTGTCAATTCCCTTCTTAATAGTTTCGACGTCGATAGTAAACGTCAACGTTCCGCGACTAGCGGCGCTTTCGCGTTCCCATGATGCTGACATGATCATTCCTCCAAAATATATTAATTCATGTGCCATTATCACTCATCCTCACTGGGTGAGCGTAACAGTCTTACATACTTACTGATTTTACTCCAATTCCACCGATTTAGCAATACTCGGCCTTGAAACCAAAAAAAAGAGTTCGGATAAACCGAACTCTTTTCAAAAAGTAAACTATTCGTTTAGATTAGTCTAACACTTCGGAAACCACACCGGCACCAACCGTGTGACCACCTTCACGAATCGTGAACTTAAGACCCTTTTCAAGGGCAACTGGCTTTTGAAGGGCAACAGTAAACGTTACGTTGTCCCCAGGCATAACCATTTCTACACCATCTGGTAATTCGATCGTACCAGTAACGTCAGTCGTGTGGAAGTAGAATTGTGGACGGTAGTTTGAGAAGAATGGCGTGTGACGACCCCCTTCTTCCTTAGTCATAACGTAGACTTCACCCTTGAATTCCTTGTGCGTTTGGATTGAACCTGGTTGTGCAAGCACTTGACCACGTTCGATTTGGTCGTGAGAAACCCCACGAAGAAGAACCCCAACGTTGTCACCGGCTTCCCCAAGATCAAGCGTCTTGTGGAACATTTCAACACCAGTAACCGTTGACTTAACGATGTCTTCCTTCAAACCAACGATTTCAACTTCGTCACCGACCTTAACAGTACCACGGTCGATACGACCAGAAGCAACCGTCCCACGACCAGTGATCGTGAAGACGTCTTCAACTGGCATCATGAATGGTAAGTCAGTTGGACGTTCTGGCGTTGGGATGTATTCGTCAACGATGTCAAGTAATTCTTCAACAACCTTCATTTGTTCTGGGTCACCTTCAAGAGCCTTGAGGGCTGAACCACGTACGAATGGAATGTCATCACCAGGGAAATCGTATTCGCTAAGTAAGTCACGAACTTCCATTTCAACAAGGTCAACTAATTCGTCATCGTCAACAAGGTCAGTCTTGTTAAGGAATACAACGATGTATTCAACACCAACTTGACGAGCAAGAAGGATGTGTTCACGCGTTTGTGGCATAGGACCATCAGTTGCGGCAACAACAAGGATAGCACCGTCCATTTGAGCGGCACCAGTGATCATGTTCTTAACGTAGTCGGCGTGACCTGGGGCATCGATGTGCGCGTAGTGACGCTTTTCCGTTTCGTATTCAACGTGGGCCGTGTTGATAGTGATACCACGTTCCTTTTCTTCTGGAGCAGAGTCGATCGTTGCGTAATCTTCTGCTTCAGCAAGACCCTTGTCAGCTAACACCTTCGTGATAGCAGCAGTTAACGTCGTCTTACCGTGGTCGACGTGCCCAATCGTACCAATGTTTACGTGGGGCTTTGTACGTTCATAATGTTCTTTTTCAGCCATTTATGAATCCTCCTAAAAAATAATTACAAGATTGATGTCAGTTCCCTGACACACCCTTATGAGATATTTTACTACTTCTCTAAACTGATTTAAAGGATAAAAATCAATTTGTTGAAGAATTCTTCATAATATTATCAGTTAAATCCAGGTTTGTAAACTGATTTCACGAATATATTTAACTTAACCGATTTATCAACCGCCCTAACCGATTTTGCCAGTCTTTGGCGGCTTGAATTTGCGGATCGTTATCCGTTTGCGAATACGCTGTTAAAGCTAAAAACCAGCTTTTCGGATCCACAATTGCTTGCTCAATTAGCGGGTATAACAAGGTCAATTGTAAATAAAACTCCTGCTGATACATTTGCAATGTCACCGGATCTTGGTCACCGTATTGGTGCATTAACAACTCGTTAATTGCTTGTACAGTGGGATGAACAAACAAATCACCAACTTGAGCCGGCGTCACCACATACTCCTGGTCATCTAACCATAGCATCGTAATCGGTTCTGCAATCATTAATTGCGATAACACTTGAAATAAACTCGAGCGAATTAACACATTGGTATATGGATCTCGTAACACAAATTTAGCTGCCCGTAAAAATTCAGTTAATGGCAGTTGGTCAGCGGCTACAAATCGTCGTTGTTGCTCCCGAAAAGTTTGGTCACCAATATGAATAAACTGGCGTTCAATTGTCGCAAGCATTGCTTGTTGACTTTGGCGCATCACTTGTTCGGCCTGCTCAATCTCAGTTAGCCACGCTTCCCGTTGGCCAGCTAATTTCCGCGCCGGAATAAATTGTTGATTGGCAATTGCCACCGACAAGGCCAACCGTTGCAAATTAGGTTGGGTTTGATAAGGGACTGGTTGTTCTTGAATCAAGTGCCAAGCCACCGCAAAATGGCGTAGTTCATATTCAGTTTGCACTAATAATTGGTGCACTGCTAAATCATCAACTTGTTGATTTAAATCATTTAACAATGGCGCCGCGGCTTGAAAATCTTGTTGGTCAACATAGCGTTGTGCTTGTTGAAATTGCTGTTGTTGGTTTGCGTCCATCTTACTTCCTCGTTGAAATACTAAAAGGAGCGGTCCTAAACCACTCCCTCATGCAATTAATTATTTAGTCGTTGCTTTTTGCTTGCCCCGGCCACGTCCCTTTTTAGGGGCTGGTTTTGCTGGTTTCGCGGCCGTTTTAGTAGCCTCGGCATTCCGATTCCGCCGCTTAGCGTGTTGATTAACTTCCATAATCACTGGCAAAATCACTGGATGCCGTTTCGTTTGGTTAAACAAGAACCGGTTTAATTTATCCCGCACATCTTGTTTTAACGTTCCCCAATCAAATTCCTTAGCATCAAAGTGTTCTTGGACCACTTCCTCAACTAAGTCGGCGCTTTGTTTCATTAATTGACGATTGGTCTTCACAAAGACAAAGCCACGCGACGTAATTTGAGGCCGGGCTACAATCTTTTTCTTCTTCCGATCAATTGTAACCACCACAACAAAGATACCATCTTCGGATAAAATCCGCCGGTCCCGGAGCACGATATTCCCAATATCGCCAACCCCAGTTCCATCAATCATAATATTCCCGGCTAAGACTTTTTCCCCGAGGTGGAAAGAGCCGTTCGTATAAGTTAGGACATCCCCACGGTTCAATAAGAAAATTTGGTCCGGGGTTAAACCAACTTCTTCAGCTAATAATGCATGTTGGTGTAACATCCGGTATTCCCCTTGGACCGGCACAAAGTTTTGGGGTTTGAACAAGTTTAATAATAATTGTTCATCATTTTGACTGGCATGTCCGGATGGATTTAAATCATCCGCAATAAACTTCGCCGTCGCACCAGCCTTATAAATGGCATCCTTCGCCTTTTGCACCACCGTTTCCACCGCATGTGAAGGCGTCGTAGTCACAAAAACTAAATCATTGGGTTTGAATTGTAAATCTTGATCTTCACCATTCGCAATGGCTAACAAGGACTTGATTGGTTCTCCCATCCGGCCTGTCACCAAAATCACTACTTCATCATCCGGTAAATCATTAGCTTCATCAAGTGAAATTAATAAATCATCACTTGGTAAGGATAATAAGTCTAAATCTAAGGCCGTTTGCACAATTTGTTCAATATCCGATCCTGACAAGACCACTTTGCGATGGGTATTTGCCGCCGCGTTTATAATTTGTTGCACCCGCATAATATTAGAAGCAACACTCGCCACGACAATCCGACTGAGTGTATTTTCAAAGGTATCTTCAATGTAGGCACTAATGTCTTTTTCCCGCGCACTGGCACCAGTAATTTCAGCCCCGGCCGAGTCGCTCATTAAGAGCAAGACCCCTTCAGAACCAATTTCAGCCATGCGAGCTAAATCCGTTTGGTACCGCCCCTTCGCGGTTTGATCGAACTTAAAGTCCCCAGTGTAAACAATATTACCTTCACTCGTGGTCAACACAATCCCTAACGAATCCGGAATCGTATGCGTGGTCGTAAAGAAAGAAACCTTGGCCGTGTCAAATTCAACTTCAGAATCGGCATCAACAACATGGAAGTCATTAAACTTTTTACTTTCTTTATTCCCCTTCACTGCTAATTTGGCTAAGGCAATCGATAATTCGCTCCCAAACACCGGCACGTTAAATTGTGCGACAAAGTATGGTAAGGCTCCAATGGCATCCGCGTGCCCATGAGTTAAGAAAACCCCTTCAATTTGGTCGGCATGGTCGGCTAAGTAACTCCAGTCAGGAATTACAAAATCAATGCCCATTAATTCATTTTCAGGATATTTCAAACCACAATCAAGAATGAAAATCCGTTCATCAACTTCGACCGCGTAGAAATTCTTTCCATTTTCGCGGACCCCACCAAAGGGGATCATTTTGATACTACTAGTCATAGTTACTCCTTTAAATTTTATTCAATTGTAAATACCTCATTCAACCGGTGGTCAAACGGGAATTTATTTTTAATCCTTGAACTAACTAGTTTCTATCTTACCATAATCTTCCTCGATTAAGCATTAATAAAAATCGGATTCGCCGGTATTAACCACGAATCCGATTCATAATTAAGCTAATCCACTTGGTTCATAACTGCCCCGGAATAAATTGTTCTTTAAATCTTCCGCTGATAATGGTGTTTGCATATCTTCAAACCCATTAAAATGCTGAATTGACATTAAGGCACCGTCTTGATAATGATTAGCACGTTTTTGCACATATGCTAATAATGAACCATCCACTAAATGTTGTACTAATTGACCACTCAACGTCTTGGTTGGGTTTTCAAAGCGATCGATCATTTCTTCTAATGCTTCTAGGTATTCTGGTCCCAATTGAATTTGATTGGCAAAGCGATAAAGCTGATTTAAAAAAGGCCAACCCTTCTGCTTCAAAAGCAGTATGGCACTTGGGTCTTCCGTCGCCACGGTTTCTTGCATCGCATCGGCACGCGCAATCACCTTATTAACTTCCTTGGTCGGTAACCCACTCGTCATAATAAAGTACCTCGACATAATCCGTAAGAAATACAAGGTGGCTAAGCGAATTCCGGTCGTCGCAAACGGATCTAAATCAAGCATCCGTAATTCAATGTAATCAACCCCATCCGTGGCCATATCATGTAATTTCCCTCGGCTCTTCAACCGAATTGCGCCATGGAATTGGGCGGTATCAATAATTGACCCATCAGCTACCCCGGCTTCAATTCGATCAACATAACTTTGCACTGTTGAATAATCACCTCGATACGCCATATCAAAGCCATAATGACTTTGCCGTAAACAACGGACTGGATGCGTTGGTTGATCATCACTGGCATCAAAGTAGCCGGCTTCAGCGACTGGTGAGGCCCCGAATAAATACGTCAATACCCACCGATAGCGCAAGAATCCTTGGGCTAATAAAATGTACAAATGATTTTTCAATTCCACCTTACTAGCAAATTGATCACTTAATTGATTCCAAATTAAATTAACCACCCGATCATCAATACTCAAACTAATATGGGCACCACATGGCAAACCTTTATTCACCCGCCCCATATTGGCTAATACCCCTTCTAAATACGCGTGTTTCTTAGGTGTTGTATAGGCAATTTCAATTTTGTCCGGATCATCGAAAACTGGTGGCATTGACAACGGCCATAATACTTCGCCCGGCGCTAACGAACCACGAAGCGCATTTTGAATACTATATAAATAATGAATGGCATCCCGGGAGTTACTTGCTGCCGGCGTCACGACTTCGGTCATCGTTTCCGTAAAGTCCTTCGTAATCCACGGACTATCGAGCGAATTCCTGCCGGCGTCGGCGCTTCACTAATCCATCCTTGATTACTAGCCCGATGCATTTCGACTTCCAGTCCCATATTAAAATCCGAAGTTTGAGCAACGACTTCGTTTTCAAAAATTGTTTGTCCAATTTGACTAAACATTTTTCGCTTCCTCCCAATCAAACTTAATCTGTTTTTAATCGAATTTTAATTTATCTTACTCGATATCGATATATATGTCAAAGTGAAATTGAACTTTTAAGAAAATAAAAAACAGGCCAAGGAAATAACTTCCCAGACCTGTAAAATTCGTGATATTGAATTTTTGATTACCGACGTAAACCAAGACACTTGATTAATTCACGGTAAGCTTGGACGTCCGTCCGACGTAAGTATGCTAACAAGTTACGACGGTGACCGATCTTCTTCATTAACCCACGTTGTGAGTGGAAGTCATGCTTGTGAACACGAATGTGTTCGTTCAATTCGTTAATGTCAGCCGTCAAGACAGCAACTTGCACTTGAGTTGAACCCGTGTCACCTTCGTGCGTTGCGTATTCCTTGATGATTTCGTTCTTACGTTCCTTTGAAATAGCCATAATACTATTTACCCACCTTTCAAAATTTGAAAATACCCGATTCTAGGTAAAACGTCGGTGAGGATCGTTAAACCGAGAAAGGGTTAGTTGTTATTACAACTACTCTAATATACTAGATTGCCTAATAATGCGCAAGTAAAACTCATCATAAACTTGGCTGGTGAAGTATTGCATTCAACCTTGCAGTTCGGTATAATGAAATACGTTGAAAAAAATCTGGTCAACTTAAAACCAACAAATGGAGGTGAAATTCATGCCAATCATCAAGTCAGCTATCGAACGTGTACGTGTAAATGAAAAGGCAGCTGCTCGTAACTCATCACAAATGAGTGCTATGCGGACTGCAATTAAGAAGTTTGACAAGGCTAAGCTCGCCGGAGCCGACAACCTTGAAGAACTTTACAAGAACGCTGTCTCAGCTATTGATCGGGCTCACTCAAAGGGTTTAATCAAGGCTAACAAGGCCGCTCGTGACAAGTCACGTTTAGCCGCTCGTTACGCTAAGTAATGTGCGTTCACCAATATTTAAAAACCACGCAACTAAATTTTAGTTGCGTGGTTTTTTTTGTTTATTGCGCTTGCCGACTAAATTGTAAGAGAAACATCTGAAATAAAAGTTCTGGATCACGAGTTGTCGACTTCAATTGCTGTTCAGTCGTCACTAACCCCATTTGCGCTTTAAACAAGGCTGCCAATTGATATTGCCGAACGGTTTGCAACGCTAATTTAACCCGATACGGATGAACCTTTAATTGTTTCGTAATGGTACTTTCACTTAGCCCCCGTTGCGCCAAGATTTTAACTTGAATCAATAACCGAAACTGACTCACTAAAACCGCATTAATTTGCAAGGGCTGTTGTTGAGCAGCAATTAATTGTTGATACAAATCCATCGCCTGCCCTTGGCGACGTTGTAATACGGCTTGCACCAAATCAAAGACATTCTCATCTAATGATTGTGGAACCAGTCCGGCAACGGCCGCTTTGGTAATTACTTCTTCATCATGCGCATAGAGCAGCAACGAACTTAAATAATTCATCATTTGACCGTAATCAGCATTCGTTCGTTTAACCAACTCATCCATCGCCCCAGACTCAAAGTGAAACCCTTGAACTTGAGCGCGTTGTTCAATCGCTAAACGGGCTTGTCTTTCGGCTAGTGGCGCCGCACTAACCTCCACCGCCACTTTTTTCAGAGCTTTAGTGACCGCTTTCCGCCCATCGAGTTTTTCATATGGTGCTAATAAAACCAACGTCGTGTTCAATTCGGGATGCGCTAAATAATCTTGCAGTAGCGCCGGATCCTGTTTCAAACTCCCGCGACTTGTGCTCCCCGTTAAAAAAACTCGGTTTTTGTAAAAAGACCAGCCGCCGTTCACCAAAAAAACGGCGCAGCTTTGGCATCGGCTAAGGCGGTCGCAAGTGGCGTTTCTTCTAAATCAAAGGATGCCACATTCATCACGCGTTCTTCTTCCGGAATTAACGTTAAGAAAGCTTGTCGCGCCTCATTTTGCAATTCACTTTGCGTCCCCAGGACTAAATAAACTTGGGCGGTCGAAGCCGTTTTTAATTGTTGTTTGAGGGTTGGGATATCCAAAATGTTTCATCTCCATGTAATTTCGTTGTTAATTGAGTCTGACGGCCTCGATAGCGGAAGCGAATCATGCCATATTGTTGGGTCGATAAGGGCTTAACTTGTTGGGCAGCTAACCGATCCAATGTCGCTTGATGCGGATGCCCATACCGATTATGCCGGCCAGCCGAAATGATACCAAATTTAGGTTGGACGGCCGCTAAAAATTCTTCGCTACTTGATGTCCGGCTACCATGATGACCTAATTTTAAAACGGTCGCTTGCAGGCCTGGATAGCGTTGCAATATTTGCCGCTCACCACTCATTGGTAAATCACCAGTGAATAAGTAGCGATAATTACCAAATTGCCCCCACAAAACCAATGAATCTTCATTTTTGGCATGTCCAGGTTGAACTGGCGCTAACAATTTTAACTCGGCGACCGGTAATTTAACTTGCGTCGTAACTGGTAGCACTGGAATCCGCGCCGGTACCCGTTGCCGAAATTTGGTTAATTTTTCCATTCCGGCGGGCACGACGACTTGTCGCACCGCTAAATCATGCGTAATCCGTGGTAAGTAACCAATATGATCAACATCACTATGCGTTAGCCAGACCACATCGAGGCGATGGATTCCCAAACTCTTTAAATAGTTAACGGTGGCTTGTTGGGCAGCATCCGTCGTAAACGTACCTTGCGCCCAGCGGGGTTGAGGAAACCTAAGTTGGCCGCCGGTATCAATTAGCATTACCCGCCGATTAAAGGGTTCCCGAATTAAAATACTATCTCCTTGACCGATATCAACAAAGGTCACTTCACCGCTTAATGGGCAGTGAATCATTACGTATAATCCACTATAACACATTAACACAATTCCCCACCAAGCAAATTGCCGTTTTTCTAACGCCACTAACGTTAACAAAGTCACGATAATCGTCATTAGGACCCCAATTTTGCCAAAGTGGATTTCCCCGGGAAACGTCGTTAACGCTAATAGTCCTTGATCAATTAGTTTTAAACTGCTGTTCACCCATTGACCAATCCAAGGAAGCCACCCTTGGGTTAGCACTGCTACCACAATAGCAGGTAACATAAAGCGTTCGAATACCGGAATCATTAGGTAATTGATAATAAAACTGAGCAGATTAACTTCATAAACACTATGTAATAGCGGCCCTAAACTCACCAAACCAATAAAACTCGCACTTTCGACGGGCGATTTAAATTTAAAATATCCTAATACAAATGATAATAAAAAAACTCAATTGCCCCCCTAACGTCATCAAGACACTTGGTTGCCAACAAGTAACCAAAACCAACGTGGTCCCCCACGGATCAAGTGGTAACTGCCACCGTTTCCTTGGCAGGAGTTTTAATTCCGCCATTAAAACGGCCCGACTTAAACTAACTGCCCCACCCCCAAGCACCCAGTAAATAGGCAAGAAAATCAACTGTAAAAGCGTAATTAATATCTTCGGACAGCGTAACCACTTAGCGCCCCTGGCTAACCCCTGACACAGCACATTCACATGTAAACCCGACAAACAAAATAAATGGACAATTCCCAGTTGTTTGGCCGTCGTCATTTGCGGTGCTAACGTCGCATCTTTTAATCCCAATAAAATCCGTTGGGCATAACCCGCTAACGGCTGCGGTAAGCATGCAAACCGTTGACCTAATTGCGTGCGGAGTTGATGAAGGTACGCTACCTTGCTAGCTGATTGGCGTGACATTTGCTTGATTCGACCAGTCACTTGACAGTTTATCCCTTGGGTCGCATACCAAAAGCGGCGGTCAAAAGCATTAAAATTCGTCGCCGGCGCAATTGGTAATTGCTTTCCTGTCACCGTCACTTGAACGGGCGTGGTCAAATGTTGTAACGTCTGTTGTTCCTGGCGCGTTTGCAACCGCAAGCGAATTAAATATTGATGATGCTTAACGGTTCCAATTGCCTGGGCAAAATTACCATTCACTTGCCATTGATCCGGCAATACCCGAACCGTCTGAGTTACTTGCGTGCGAACGGGCGGAATTTGATAATAACAGTTAGCTAATTGCGTCGCCCGTCCCCCTACGATCACGGCCACCACCACGCCAAGCAACCACCACCGAATATCGGTAAAACGCACATATTGAACGACACAGCCAACCAATCCAATGAGCCACCACCACTGATGCCATACAATCAGGGCACTGAAGCAATTTAACCCGGCCGCTAACCACAGCCATCGATACTTAACCATCTGTTAAACCGCCAGCGAGTCCTTTAACTTAGCCACGGTTTTATCCCCAAAGCCATCCACATTTTTCAAATCCTCAACTTGTTTAAATTCCCCATGTTGTTGGCGATACGCCAAAATTTGATCAGCCTTTTTATCTCCAATTCCGGTCAAAGTAAGTAGTTGTTCTTTGGTCGCCGTATTCAGATTAACGATGGCTTGACTCGATTCGTTTGCATTAGCCAAACCAGCCGTGGTCTGAACTTCCCCTTGGGCCGGAATATAGACCATTTGTTGATCAGTTACCTGCTTGGCTAAATTAACTTGTCGCATATCCGCGGTGGGTAGCGGTCCCCCAGCTTGCTTCAAGGCTTCTTGAATCCGCGCACCATGTTTTAACGTGTAAACACCAGGTTGTTTCACCGCGCCTTTTACATCCACCGTCACGCCTCGATGATTATTGGTCTCCGTGGACCCGCTTTTGATGACCGGGCTTGAATTAGTCGCCATTTGTGATGACTCATCCGCCGCGGGCCAATGTGTTAACATCCACCCACCGAGAACCACGACCAAAGTTAGACTAATTATCACTTGGCGCCGATGGTGGTTAAAAAAATTGTAACATCAAAGTTTGGACATCTTGCCATTGCTTCATTATCCATTACCTCCTACTCATTAAATACACGTAAACGAGTTTGAACCAAATTGATTCAAACTCGTTTTTTTTAATGTGTCCGAAGATAATTAACTGCGTCATCAAAAGTTTTTACCGGTACGACCTTCATGCCAGGGGCATATTTTTGCGCCGTCCGCTTAGCCAATTGGTAATTGGTTTGATGATGTTCTTCATATTTTAAAATTGTTTTCGTTGGTTTTACATATGGGGCAAAGAAAATCGTGGCGCCTGCCCGGTGAGCGGCAACGACTTTTTTGTCAATCCCCCAATTTCACCGACCCGGCCCTTGGCATCAATCGTCCCAGTGCCGGCAATCTCGCGGCCATGTCGCAAGTCTTCCCCCGAAACCTGTTGATAAATTTGTAAGGCAAACATCAACCCCGCCGATGGACCACCAATTTGCCCTGGATCAACCTTAACCACTGGATCAGTTTTAACCGTCACATTATCCGTTAAAATAATCCCAATGCCCGGTTTACCAGTCGCAATTTTAATCAATGGTTTAGTAACTTGCTTCGTTTTCCCCGCATGTAAATAGGTAATCGTCAACCGATGACCTAAGCCTTGCCGAGCAATATATTTTTGGTACCCCGCGGCTGTATTAAAATGCTTTCCATCAACTTTGGTAATCGTATCGCCAACTTTAAGGGCCTGTTTAAATTTGGAATCTGGTTGGATTTCCAACACGTAAATCCCATTATAGGTTTTAGTGACTGGGCGATGCGCCGCTTGAAACGCGACTGCCATCGCCTGGTTAATCGCACTTTGCATATAAAAGCTTTGCACGCGATTAAAGGTGGCGTTACTTTGGCCCCCCGTCACGGCTTGCTTCGTTTCAATCGTTGCTAGTGGATTAAAATACTTAGCCCATAAATACGTTACCGGACGAGCTGGTTGCATATAAACCGAGGTTAACCGGTAACTCCCCGCTGCTTGATCAGGATGCTTGGCCACTTGGACATAATTTTTTTTAAAACATCCGCCGTGCCGGGCGTTTCAATATAACTTGATAGCGGCCATAAAAAGAACCATCCAAGCGCGAGCACGCCCGCTAACGCCGCTAAAAAAATATCGTCGTAATTTACGATTCGTCATGTTGCTCTCCATTTTTACGTTGTAAGCGTTGAATCATCCGTTGATGAATCACTTTTTGTAAATCAGATTGGACGTTTTGCGGCAAGTAATCTTGAATATCACCACCAGCAGCCGCCACTTCTTTTAGCAAACTTGATGACAAGTGTTGATATTGCGGATCCGCCAGTAAAAAGACCGTTTCAATTTCTGGATCCAAATGATGATTCATGGTAGCAATGTCACGTTCATATAAAAAGTCCGTTTGATTTCGAATTCCGCGAATCAAATAATCTGCTCCAACTTGATTCATTAAGGTAACCGTTAAACCATCCGCCGCAATCGCCGTGACATTCGGCAAATCACCAATTGCCCGGTCAATTTGGGCAATCCGCTCTTCAACGCTAAACAACGGTTGCTTACTAGTATTCTTCATGACGGCGACAATTAATTGATCAAACAAACGACTCGCCCGTTGAATCAAATCAACATGTCCTTGCGTTAATGGATCAAACGACCCTGGATACAATGCTACTTTCATCGCCTTTTACCTCCTTATTAATCAGCCCGATAAATGGTGACCACCGTAATGCCGTAAGTAGCTTGCCGAACACAAGTTAACCCCGGTAATGTAGCCGGTAAATTAGCCTCTGTATTCGTTTCACAAACAATCGTGGCTCCCGGAGCGACTAAATTTAACTCCTGCATCTTAGCTAAATCGTCAATAATTTGTTGCTTAGCATATGGTGGATCAAGATAAATTAAATCAAACTGAGTCCCTTGACTTGCTAATTCAGCTAACACTCGGCGTGCATCCCGTTTCAACACCGTAAATTTTTCAGGGTGATGAGTAAATTCAATATTAGTTTGAATCGTTTTAATTGCTTGGTACTGCCGATCAACTAACACGGCGTGGGCAATCCCGCGGGATACCCCTTCAATACTTAAACCACCACTCCCCGCAAATAAATCGAGGGACGTGCCCCCATTAAAGTAGGGACCAATGATATTAAAAATTGCTTCTTTAACTTTATCCGTTGTTGGTCGCGTCGCCATCCCAGGAACCGCATTTAACTTACGACCACGAAACTCTCCCGCTACTACTCGCATTCCTTTACTCCTTGTGCTTCATCGACTTCAATCCCCACTTCAGCTAAACTCGTTACCGTCGGATTTAGTGTTGACCATGGTGAAAGTTCTACCCGCCGCACGTCATGCAGGGATTCTAACGCCTTAACGGTCGCCGAAACTTGCTCTTGACTTACATAAACGATGCAATAATGCAATTTGGACGAAACGTATCCAATTTGGCCATAGTGACGAATCACGCGTAAAACTCGGTGCCCCCGCGTGTAAACAGCCAAACTCGTCCGTCCCGGTAAATTTAAAATTGCTTCCATTTAACGTCCTCCTTGTTTAAGTGAGGCTGCCGCTTGCTTGGCTTGGGTTTGATTTCTTGAAATCCGAATGATAATCCCCAACGAGGCACTCAAGACTAACATACTTGATCCCCCGTAACTAATAAATGGTAACGTAACCCCCGTAATTGGTAACAAACCACATACGGCGCCAACGTTAAACATCATTTCCGCCGCAAAGAAAGCGGCAATTCCATAGCAAAGGTAAGCTTCATACATATGCTTACACCGGGTTCCCACTAGCACCATCCGGCAGATTAAAAAGCCTAAGGTACCTAGCACCACAATTACTCCCAATAATCCTAATTCTTCAGCAATCACAGCTAAAATAAAATCTGTGTTAGCTTCCGGGAGATACCCCATTTTTTTGGATACTATTCCCAATGCCGCTCCCAAAAATTCCACCATTGCTAATGGCATAATACGAATTGACTAATTGGGCCCCTGAACTCGAAGCATTTTTAAATGGTTCTAAAAACCCAGTAAACCGAGCGGCCTGATAACCATGGGTCCAAAGCAAAACAAATTTTGATAATGGAACAGCAAAAAGTAAACTCCCTAAAAAGAAACCAACCGATATTAATAATGACCACCCCAATGGTAAAACGGCCACCGAAGTAATCACCACAAAAATAATTGCATTAATCAAAAAACCACCCGTATCAGGTTGTTTTAAGATTAACCCTAACGCAGCCACTAAATAAATCCATGGCAAGTAACGTTTCCAATCCGGTATGTCTCGTGATACGTTGCGTAATTGGCTCGGATCATTTTGACGAGCAAAATAATCCGCATAAAACAGGGCAAAAACCAATTTACAAATTTCAGCCGGTTGAATACTCATAAACCCTAATGAAATCCAACCTTGGGCCCCGTTCACCCGCGCCCCAAAGAGCGCTACATATACTAGCAGAGTTAATACCGTCCACATCAGAACATGCCGAGTTCCTCTACCACGAAATTTGCGTAAATTAACCATCGCCACCCCAAAGGCAACTGCAATCCCTAAAATGACGTAAATGGCTTGTTTGCGCAAGTAACTTTGTGGCGTACCACCGACTTGCATCGCAACATCCGCACTGGCTGAATAGACCATCACAATCCCAATGATACATAAAATTAGATACGGAGCCGCTAGATACCAATCCATCCCCCGCAACGTTTGGCGGACTGCTTTTTGCCACGTTGTCGTTTTTTTCTTCCATCATAATCTCCAGTTATATTAATGCTGTCATTATAGCACTTTAGATACAAAAGCAACCGTCAGTAGTCGGTTAATTTACCGAGCACTGGCGGTCGCGATTGCTTAATGTTTACTTGCGGGCTGCTTGCTTCCGCTTCTTAGCAGCTTTTTCCCGAGCGTTCGTTTCCAAAATTTGCTTCCGTAACCGAACGTTTTCTGGTGTGATTTCACAGTATTCATCATCATTTAAGAATTCAAGTGATTCTTCTAATGACAAGTGCGTTGGCGTCTTAATCCGCGCCATTTCATCAGAACCAGAAGCCCGGACGTTCGTAAGGTTCTTACCCTTAGTGATGTTAACCGTAATGTCGTTTTCCCGGCTGTTTTCACCAACAATCATCCCTTCGTAGACTTCCGTCCCTGGGTCAATCATTAATGTCCCACGACTTTCAATCCCCATCATGGCGTAAGTCGTGGCCTTCCCAGCGTTCATTGAAACTAACGTCCCCTTTTGACGACCTGGGTTCCAGTTCTTAATTACGGGACCGTATCCACTAAAGATGTGGCTCATAATTCCGTAACCACGAGTAATGGACATGAATTCCGTTGAGTAACCAATCAAACCACGGGATGGCATGTTGAAGATCAACCGCGTTTGCCCGTTGTTAGAAGGTTCCATTACCTTCATTTCACCCTTCCGCTTGGCAACAGAGTCGATGATTGAACCCGTGTATTCATCTGGTGTGTCAATTTGCACTTCTTCAAATGGTTCACTCATTACACCGTCAATGTCACGGTAGATAACTTCGGGACGGGAAACTTGTAATTCGTAACCTTCCCGCCGAATCGTTTCAATCAAGATTGAAAGGTGCAATTCACCCCGACCAGACACACGCCATGCCCCTGGTTCGTCCGTATCTTCAACCCGTAACGAAACATCCGTGTGCAATTCTTGACGTAACCGGTCTTCTAATTGCCGAGCCGTCACAAACTTACCTTCCCGACCAGCAAATGGGGAATCGTTTGTCCGGAACATCATTTGTAACGTAGGTGGATCAATCCGTAATGGCGTTAAGGCTTCTGGATTAGCAGCGTCGGCGATTGTTTCCCCAACGTTAATTTCTTCCATCCCTGAGATGGCAATTAAGTCCCCAGCCTTAGCAGATTCAATTTCAACCCGGTTTAAACCAACAAACCCAAAGAGTTTCGTAACCCGGAAGTTTTGCTTGGAGCCATCAAGTTTCATAACAGAAACTTGGTCACCAACCTTAATTGACCCACGAACTACGCGTCCAACCCCAATCCGACCAACGAAATCGTTGTAATCAAGGATAGCCACTTGGAATTGTAATGGTTCATCTGAGTTATCAACCGGTGCTGGAATCGTGTCAATAATCGTGTCAAATAATGGTTGCATCGTGTGTTCTTGCGTCGCCACATCTGGGTCAAGACTCGTCGTCCCGTTCATGGCTGAAGCGTAGATCACTGGGAAGTCAAGTTGATCTTCATCGGCCCCTAATTCGATAAAGAGGTCAAGAACTTCATCAACGACTTCTTCTGGGCGGGCCCCATCACGGTCAACCTTGTTAACAACTACGATTGGTACTAAGTGTTGTTCTAAGGCCTTCTTTAACACGAACCGCGTTTGTGGCATCGTTCCTTCGTAGGCATCAACCACTAATAAGACCCCATCAACCATCTTCATCACCCGTTCAACTTCACCACCGAAGTCGGCGTGTCCAGGTGTATCTAAGATGTTGATTTGGTGATCGCCAACCTTAACGGCCGTGTTCTTAGAAAGGATCGTAATCCCACGTTCCTTTTCAATGGCGTTTGTATCCATGGCCCGGTCTTCAATTTGGAAGTGTTCAGGCAACGTATTGGATTGCTTCAACATTTCGTTAACCAACGTTGTCTTACCGTGGTCAACGTGGGCGATAATAGCAATGTTGCGAATATCTTCACGTAATTTCAAAATTCTATTCCCCTTTGATTTTTTTATAAATTCAGCAGTTAATTTCATAAAAACAGAGTGGGTCTAAAAGGAAATCCAGTCCCTTTAAAGCCCACCCCGGCAGCGTCAATCACCTTTGATTCACGAAGCTAGTTAATCAACTGTTCAATATCGTTGGCAGCGGCTGGCACCGCTACTAATACAAAGTTAGATGATAGCACATCTAAGGGGTGGTCGTCAATTGGTTTCACAACTAATCCCAACGCTTCGCAAAGAACCCGTCCGGGGGCTAAATCCCACGGTTTTAAGTTCGTAATATAAGCGCCTGTCCGCCCCGTAATTAATTGCGTCATGGAAATTCCCGCGCTACCGAAGACGCGAATACTCCGCGCCGCCCGGGCTGCCGTTTGAGCATGATGAATATCATTCATTAAGATATACGAGCTCACATCAATCAAACTATCACGAATCCCTCGATTTAACGGTGGCGTCAAGCGAGTTTCATTTTCCCAGACCCCTAACGCCGGGCCACCGTGGTACAACCGATTCTTCATGACGTCGAGAATGTAACCTAGCGTTGGCTGTCCGTCCACATACAATGCCAACATAATCGCAAAGTTTTCCCGCTCCATAATAAAATTCATCGTCCCATCAATCGGATCAACAATCCAAACCCGCCCCGCCAAATCATGAACTTGATCACCAAAGCCTTCTTCGCTCACGATCTTAGCCGTCGGGTCTAATTGGCGTAACCGTTGATTAATAAATTGCTCATTACTCTTATCAACATCCGTGACCAAGTCATGCGGCTGGTCTTTTCATCAATTTGCAATTTCTTGGTCATCGCCGCTTTCGTACGTTCCCCAACTTCGTACATCAAATTTTGAATTGTTTCATCTAATGCTGATAATTCACTCATTAATGTACCTCCAACTTAATTTGCTTGGCTGTCGTGGTTTGGGCCGCTTTCACCACGTCATACAACTGATACCCTGATGCTTGATAAAATTCACGGCCTAATTGTTTTTCGTAGGCTTTTGAATTCGCTACTTGCTTGAATGCTTGATATGCACTTAATACTTTAGCAGGACTAATCCCCACTTCATACGCATCTTCAACCACTCGATACATCGTTGTCACTGCCATCATTTCATCCATTGTCCAAGTTTGATCTAATGGATATTCGTAATTTCCTCCCGCCATGGTTAACCCCCTTGTTCAATTATTAACTTAGTTTCATTCTAGTCGATTCTTCGTCAATATGCCACCACTTGCTTTAATCCGTCAGCGATCGAACAAAAACTAATTTCGTAGTCGTGGATAATTGTGACTGATATTGATAGCCTAGTTCACTAAACATTATTAATTGGGCTGGATCATCAATTTGCTGCTCCGCTAACCAACGAACAAATTGGCCCCGCGCCTGTTTGGCCCGGGTAGCCTTCGTAACTAACTTACCTTGAGCATTTGGTTCTTGAAAGACAATTTCAATCACTGTGGCCTGCGTCGGTAACAATTGCGCATATTCGTGACTCGCCAAATTAATAATGACTTCATTTTGGAATTGTGAGGCTAAAATTGGCTGCCAAACTTCAACTAAGTTTGATCCAGGGAAATGATCATCCAATGATAGCCGATACGGTTGGATCCCATCAAACGGCCGATTCGCTCCATACAAAGCAGATAAAATCCATAGATGCGCTTGTAAATAATCAAGGCCACTTTGCGTTAAGACCCCCGGAGCTAACGATTGGTACTGTAACCCCGTATAACTCATCAATGCCGGGGTTAATTTCGTTTGAAAATCTAGTTGCGCCAGTCGTCGCTGATTCTGTTCAACTAATCGATCACTACAGCGCCAAACCTGTTGTAATTCAGCAAAAGACAGTGCTTGTAATTGCGCCACAATTTGACGCGTTTGGGTTAAATATTGGGGCGTAGTTACCGGCCCCCAGTCATCACTAGTCGTCATTTGTTTTGCTGGTGACATCACGATCTGCATTTTCCTTACCTCCAAACTTTCTCCCCTAACTATACCAGTTCCAGCCGTTAACGTGCCGTTAATTAGCAATTATGATAGAATAGACGACAGAATTGAAACGAAACGAGGTTAAATTAACATGTTCTTAATGAAAGATATTGTCCAAGATACTGATCATAATCCGGTCTTACGAACGCGGGCTGAAAAAGTGACGTTCCCTCTTTCCGATGAAAATCGGCAATTAGCCCATGATCTAATGGAATACTTAATCAACAGCCAAGATGAAGAAATCGCCGAAAAATACGGTCTCCGGGCCGGTGTTGGGCTCGCCGCCCCTCAAGTTAACCATGGGGTGCAAATGACGGCCGTCTTAATTCCGGATGAAGATGATGACCACGCCATTCAAGAAGTCTTAATCAATCCCGTCATTTTAAGTGAATCAGTCCAAGAAATTGCGCTCGCTGAGGGTGAAGGTTGCTTATCAGTGGACCGCGATGTGCCGGGCTATGTTCCGCGGCATAAGAAAATTAAAATTCGTTACCAAGATTTAGATGGCAACCAACATGAATTACGGTTGCGCGATTACCCAGCGATTGTCGTTCAACACGAACTTGACCACTTAATTGGTGTTCTGTTCTACGACCACATCAATGCTGATAATCCGTATGACCAACCTGACGATTTACAATTGTTGTCATAATTATAGGTCGTGAGCCACGCGTTAGGCACTAGGCTTCCGCGTGGCGAACGTAGTTACATCCAGGTCGCGAGGCGGACGTTAAAATCACCGTATCATAACGTTGAAGCTGGCGTTGGCGGATAGAATATCCGTCAGCGTCAGTTTTTCGTTATGACTAGGTGGTTGTCCGCCGAACGTAGTTAATACTAGGTCGCGAACCGAGCGTTAAAATCACCGTATCATAACGTTAAAGCCGGGACTAAGTAGCGCGTACGTTGCTTAGTCCCGGCTTCATTTTATAATTTTTTTTAAATCGGCTAAATATTGTTGCGTAGCTGGATTCGACACATACGCCACATCAAAATGGAGGGTCGTTTGATGAAACCACCAATCCGTAATTTTGACCGGCACCGGTGCCTTAGCTGCCTCCAAAGCTGCTTGTACTTGATTCGCACTCAGCCACTTCAAAGCTTCTCGATCACAATTTGTGATGTCAACTTTATACTCGAACGCATGCACCCCTTGTCCCCACATTCGTGATGTTAATTGAGAGTGTTTCCGATACGTCCCGGCTGGTAAATGCGCTGCTAACACTGGAAAAACAATCTTGTCGGTAGCTTGTTGAGCTGCTTGTTGTTTTTTTTAATTCAACTTGATGGTTATGGTATTTAATCGCTACCCCTACTCCTGCTAATAAAATTAGCGCCAATAGGATAAGCAAAATAGTAATTATCATTTTTATTAATTCCTCCTGTTTTAATTAAGCATACCACGCCCAAAGTATGGTAAGATACTAATATTGAGAAAATGACAAGGAGTTAATCATGACGTTTAAGATTTATTTCCAAGAAACTAAGACACAAACCCCACGCCGGGAAAGCACAAAGTCAATTTATATTGAAGCCGCTTCCTTAGCCGAAGCCCGTAAATTAGTTGAAACTAAGACGGATTACAACATTGAATTAATCCAAGCCTTAGACGATGCTACGTTAGCTTACGAACAAAAGAGTCCTGATTTCCAAATCACGACACTTTAATTAAATTCCCCTCGCTGTTCAATAATTGAGTAGCGAGGTTTTTTAATTCTTAAGAAAAGTTTAAGAGTAGTAAAGATTTAGTTAATAAGTGGCCGTTCCCCTAGTAATTTAAATCAAACCCAGTAAAATAAAAAATAATTACTACCCAAGGAGGGACATTTAATATGATTAACTTATACTTTCACACCAACGACCCTTCCAAGCGGAAAGCGGTCCAATGGTTTACGCAACACGGGATCGCAGTTAACCAACGAAACTTAGATAAAGAACCATTAACGACCCATGAAGTTTTAGACTTATTATCAATTTCATACGATGGCACCGAAGAATTACTTTCCAAACGGTCGCGGGCCACAAAGGAATTAAATTTAGACCTTGATCAGATCACAATGAATCAATTTATGCAGTTAGCAAGCGACAATCCACACATTTTACGAAATCCAATTATTTTTAATGATACTAAATTAGTCACTGGCTTTGATCAAGAAAAATGGGCGTCTTTGTACCAAAACGCCAACGTCGCTTGGAGTTAAATCGTTTGATTGACCATATTTCTCCGAATCGCCCTTATGACCAACCGGAACCGGTCACCATTCAAAATCATTAGTAAAATAAAACGAGCCCAACTGGACTCGTTTTATTTTTTTTATAATTTTATAATTGGAATAACTTATGAATTGATTTATGATTATGAATCAACGCAATCGCTTCAGCAATTACCGGTGCCATGGATAATTGCACTAACTTCGCTGATTGCTTTTCCGCTGGAATCACAATTGTATCCGTAACCACTAACTTTTCAATTGGCGAAGCTTCAATTTTATTCACGGCATGTTCAGATAAGACTGGGTGCGTCGCCACGGCATAGACCACTTTAGCCCCCATCTTCTTAACTAATTGTGCTGAACTAGCTAACCGATTTCCAGTATCAACAATATCATCCACAATAATGGCAACCTTATCTGCAACATCACCAATAATCATTTCTGGCATTTGTAAATCAGGATTTTCCCGCGTAGCTTCGGTCCGTTTATCAACTACGGCCACCCCAGTTTCGTCACCTAATAATTCAGCAAAGTGCCGGGCTAATGTCATCCCGGCATGATCAGGCGAAACTACCACTACGTCATCTGTAAATTGTTGATCTAAGAAATACTTTGCCATCGTTGGGGCGGCTTGTAAATGATCAACTGGAATATCAAAGAACCCTTGCACTTGTGGGGCATGTAAATCAACGGCGATTAAGCGGTCGATTTGATCGATTTCCAATAAATTAGCCACTAATTTAGCCGTAATTGGTTCCCGGGAGCGGGCTTTCCGATCTTGGCGCGCATAACCATAATATGGCATCACTACGTTCACCTTTTTGGCACTTGCCCGGCGTAACGCATCGACCATAATCAACAATTCCATTAAGTTATCATTCACCGGTTCACTAACCGATTGAATCACATAAACTTCACAGCCCCGCACACTCTCATTAATCGTAATCGCAATTTCACCATCCGCAAAATGGCTAACCGTACTTTCCGATAATTCAACTCCTAAGTGCTTCGAAACCGCTTGGGCTAACTCAGGATTTGAATTTAAAGCAAACAACCGCACGTTGCTTGCATCTTGCATCTTCGTCATAATCAATTCCTTTCAAAACATTTCTTCTTATTATCCCAGTCTTTTTCGCCAAGAGCAAGTCTTATTCGCCCCCAGGTTTGATGCCATCCATTCCAATTAATGGATCGATTGCTTGGGCTTCCACTAATGCCGGAGTTAAGCGACTTGGTTCCGATAATGTTTCCGAACTTAACTTATTTTTCGCCTGTCCGGGCGTTGCTTGATTCTCGTTCGTTTCATCCCAAACCGCTAATAAACGTTCCCCGAGCGAGGTTGCCCGATAAACCGTTGGCGACTGAGCACACGCTACAAATGCTGCCGGCGAACCAAGCATTACTAGGGCCCGGGATGTCCGGGTGACCGCTGTATACAACAAATTCCGATGTAAAATCGTATCACGTTGACCTAGCTTACGAAATTGTTCGGCCAACAACGGAATCACTACAACTGGCGATTGACTCCCTTGCGATTTATGAATCGTCATACAATAAGCCAGTTGGAGTGCTAGTGCTTGACTGGGGCGTTCATACTCGACTTCTTGACCATCAAAATCAACGGTCATCTTCAAACTAAATTTTGCCTTGGAATCCCCATTCGTCACGCTATTTCCTTCCAAGGTTTTAATAATGCCCACGTCCCCATTAAAGACATTCCGATCGGCATCATTCACGGTTTGCATCACTTTATCACCAACCCGCAGTACCTGTTGCTCGTTAACCGCCCATTCGGGTTTCGTCGCTGTCGGTGGATTTAATAATGCTTGTAGTGACTGATTAAGGGCAATCGTGCCAGAAGGTCCGGCATGGAACGGCGTTAAAACCTGCATATCCATCAATTGTTGTTGATGTTGGTTTTGATATAATTGCAAAATTTTCCCTACCATCGTCGTGACGTTAGTAGCTTGGGCCGGCACAAATTGTCGCCGCGCATACTTATTCGCGGGCGTTGGCGCAAAGAAGTCCTCATCGACTTCCCCGGTATTAATCCGTTGCGCTAAGGGAATGATTGACGAATCGGATGCTTGTCGATAAATATGCGTTAATCGCATTTGGGGTAAGTGATCATCATTTAATAGATCATAAAAAAACTTGGCCCGGTCCCACTGATGGCAGTTGATCAACATCTCCTACTAAAATTAACTGACAATCTTTTCCCACGGCGGCTAATAAGGTGGCAAATAACCGCGTACTCGTCATTGACATTTCATCCACAATGATTAAATCACCATTTAATTGCGTTAAATCACCGGTTTCAAGCATCATTTCAGGATCGGTGTCCACCGTTAAGCCCAGCAAACGGTGAATCGTACTCGCTTCAATTCCCGTAACCCCATTAATCTGCTTCGCGGCCCGGCCGGTTGGGGCTACGAGTTTAATATTGGCTTCGCTTTATCAGCATGTAACTTCAGGTAACTTTGCACAATTCCATTTAAAATGGTCGTTTTCCCCGTTCCCGGTCCCCCAGTTAGTAACATCACTGAATTAGTTAAAGCTTTGGTCATGGCGGCGCGTTGAATGTCATCATACTCAATGGCTTGTTCAGTCGCCACTTGATCTAAAATTGGCGCAACTTGTTGCTCATCAATCGCCATGGTTTGGGTGACTAATGCTTTCAAACGCTTGGCAATTGACCATTCAGCTTGATACAACGTCGCCGGATACACCCCCGTATCCGCTTCGTAATACAATTGATGCTTCGTCAATAATTGTTGATAGACCGTTTCTAGTTTCGTTGAACTTACCGCTTGACCATTAGCGTTTAAGCCCATTAAACAGCTTTGTAAAACTTGCTTTTGGTCAACATAACTACCACCTTGCTGTTCGGCTAACGATTGCGTTTGACATAATAAAGCAGCCGCCAAGCGCCGGTCATCATCACTAGCCATTTGCATCGTATTTTGGGCCATCACATCAATTTGATTAAAACTTAATCCCCGGGCTTGTAAATCAACGGCTAACTGATAGGGATTTTCATCTAATTGCGTTAACGTTTGCGCTCCATAGCGGTCAAAAATCACATTCACCATCCATTCGGTAAACCCAAGCGACTTTAACCGTTGAATAATTTGAACCGTCGAACTACCGTACCCTAATTGTTCAAACAACGGTCGCAACGCTGCTTTAATTTCATATTCTAAATCCGGCACGGTCTCAATTAAGCTCGGATCATCAAGGAGCCGTTTCACTGCGGTCTCACCCAAGGCTTGAAAAATTTGGCGACTGACACTAGCCGGTCGACTGATTCCTAAACTTCGCCCGCGAATTAACCGGGCTAATTCTTTGGCATTTTTCGGCATGACCGCATGACCACCAGTACTACTAAATTGCAACCCATAGCGAGGGTTATCAACCACCCGACCATCAAATTCATAATGGTCACCCTCTTTAATTTCCCCTAATTGTCCCGTGACCGTAATCGTATTCGTGTCCCATTCAAATTCAGCTGACTCCACCGTCACGGCAGCAATATAAAACAGGCCCCGATTAAAAATCACCCGTTCAACGGTGCCGATGAACGAGGTAGGGCCTGTCGTCGTTACTGATTCTAAATGTTGCACGGGAGTATTGTAATCGGTCGTGGTCGCTTTCGCCATAACTTGTTTCTCCTCCCTTGATCATCCTTAATCAACGTCTAATTGTTCCAATGTCGCTTTGATTTCTGCAATTCGTTGTTCACTTGCTTGATAAAAATCTGGATCCAATTGTTGTGCTTGGGTTAAGTAATCCGTATAAGCTTCACCTAACGCCATAGCTACCAACCCCCGGTTAAATTGCGTATCAGCCCGGCCAGGATGGCGCCGTAAAATTTGATCATAGTATTGTGCTGCAAGCTTAAATTCACCGGTCGCTAAGAACGCATCGCCTAAAACTTGGGCAATTTCGGGATCGGCTGGCCGGGATTCATAAGCCGTTAAACCGTACATGACGGCCCGCTTGTAATCCTGCTTCTTCACGTAACTTTGGGCTAACATTAAGTACGCATCCGCCTTTAAATTTTGATCCGTGACTTGGTTGTAGTACTTAATTGCATCATCAATTTTATCAACCGTGTAGTATAAATTACCCAGCCCATACTTTAGGAAGTCAACGGCGCGTTGATCTTCCCGCGCTTCAAAAATCCCTAAGGCCTTCATTAACAATTCTTCAGCTTGAGCATAATCTTGCAACCGTGTTAATAATGACCCCAATTCGTAGTAATTATTAAATTTAGTTGGTTCTTGATCAATCGCTTCAACTAAGTTGTGGACTAATTTTTCTGATTGCTTTGATGCTAATTGTTTTGCCATTTGTTTGTCCTCCTAAATTGTGTCGGTTGGATCTGATTCACGGTCTAAATAAGCGGTATTATTCCAATCAAGTAACGTAAACGTCTGACCACCATCCAACGTTTCTAAAATTGTGGTTGAGGTATTACTTAGGCCACCACGATCCTTCAGATGTACTAAATCACTACCTAAGGCGCCATTGATTCCCGCATTAAGAGCTGCCCCATGGGAAACTACTAACACCGCTTCATTTGGATGAGCTTGCGCAATGTTTGCAAACGCCGCCTTCATCCGCTCAATCACCGCTTCAAATGATTCCCCATTAATCAAGGACGCATTATACCGGTCCGCATGATGATGAAAATCATCAATCAAACGGGGCCACCGCTTCTCAGCATCAGTAAAATACATTCCTTCTAATTGCCCTAAATTGACTTCTCGTAAGCCCGGTTCAACTACTAACGGAATCGTCGTATCGAGGGCGGCTACCAATTCCGTCGCCGTTTCTTTAGCCCGTAATAATGGACTCGTATAGGCCGCCGCAAATTGGTGACCGGCTAAATAACTTGCCAATCGTACAATATCTTGATGACTTTGTGGTAGCAATGGTGAATTACCATTAGCGCCTTGATACCGACCTGCTAAATTCCATTCTGTTTTTCCATGCCGAATTAAATATAATTTAGTCATCGTACCTTGCTCCCTCATTTCTCCATCTATCACTGATAATCATACCAAATAATTACCAACATGGGGCGCTTTTAAAAACAAAAAGGCTGGGAATTTTTTCACCAGCCTCATGCCCTAATTAAACATATTGTAATTGCCGTGTTTGATTGAAGGCCCGATCAATAATCGCGCTCCCCAAACATTCTTGGCCATCGTAGAAGACAACCGCTTGGCCCGGCGTAATCGACCGCGCTGGGTCATCGAACGTGACCGTCACCATCGTATGATCAGCGTTTAACTTAACCGTTACGCCAACATCTTTTTGCCGGTAACGGAACTTCGCCGTACAGTGGAATTCTTCCCCGTATTCGGCAACCACATCATCAACCCAGTGAATATCACTGGCTTCTAAATGCGTGGCAATCAAGTTTTCGTTATCGTATCCTTGCCCCACGTATAAAATATTCTTGCTTTGGTCTTTCCCAATCACAAACCATGGTTCCGTACTTTCCTTGGTACTTCCCAGGCCAAGGCCCTTGCGTTGACCAATCGTGTAGTACATCAAACCAGCATGGTGTCCAACCACTTTTCCATCCAGGGTTTGCATTTCGCCTGGTTGTGCCGGAATGTATTGGCTTAAGAAGTTCCGGAAGTTCCCGTCTTCCCCAATAAAACAAATTCCGACGGAGTCCTTTTTCTTGGCCGTAGCTAAACCATTTTCTTCGGCAATTTGCCGAATTTCTGGCTTCGTTAAGTTCGCTAACGGGAACATCACCTTATCTAATTGGGCGTGATCCAATTGACTTAAAAAGTAAGTTTGATCCTTATTTTGATCCTTGGCCCGCATTAAGTGCATGTTACCATTGGCATCCCGCTTCACATCCGCGTAATGCCCCGTGGCCACATAATCCGCCCCTAATTGGTTCGCATATTCAATAAAGGCCTTAAACTTAATTTCTTTGTTGCAGACCACATCAGGGTTCGGCGTCCGCCCCTTCTTATATTCATCTAAGAAGTACGTAAAAACTCGATCCCAGTATTCCTTTTCAAAATTAACGGAATAATATGGAATCCCAATTTGCGTGGCAACTTTGGCCACGTCCTTAAAGTCTTCCGTGGCGGTACAAACGCCATTTTCATCAGTGTCATCCCAGTTTTTCATAAAAACTCCCACCACATCGTAGCCTTGTTGCTTTAATAATAAAGCCGTTACGGACGAGTCGACACCACCACTCATCCCCACAACTACGCGGGTATGACTATTATCAGCCATGCAGTTCACCATCATTTCTATGTAGATTTCTGAACGCTCTACGATTGAAGGTCGCATGTTCAGCTTGTCAATTGTAACAAATTCAGCGCGCTAATGCATATTTTTATGCTTGGACAAAAATCCCCCGGTCGACCATTTCAGCCATAATAAAATCTAATTGGGTTTTAAATTCATCTGCGCGAGTTAATTTAAAAATATTCACTGGCTTCATGCCCGTGGCATTGACCAGACTAAGTTTAAAACCGGTCAAATCAGCATTAACCATTAAGTTTAATTTAGCCGCCGGTTGAAATGGATTTTGCCGATCTAAACTCCCGCTATATTTAAAGTTGCCGGCTTTGGTTTTTTCAAAGCAAGATCAAGTAACGTATATTGCTTAATTTCCGGGCTAATAGCATAGGTAATCGTCGAATTTGGAATAGTTTGTTTAGCTGCAAATTCCATTAGGCTTCCTCCGCTTGCGCTTGAAACAGGGCTAACAACATCGCCGCTGATTGTTTACCAGCTTCAATAATAAATTCATCAAAACTTACATTTGCACTTTCATCACCAGTATCTGACATGGCCCGAACCACGGCATATGGTACTTGGTGGTCATTTGCAACTTGCGCGACCGCTGCCCCTTCCATTTCCGCCGATAAGCTTTCCGGGAAGTGCGTTAAAATTTGATCTAACTGTGCTTGACTAGCCACAAATTGGTCCCCAGTCACAATTAAACCTTGGTGGATTGTCAGCCCCGTCGCTTCGCCCGCTTTGGTTAAGGCGGCGACTAAATCAGCATCCGCCGGATAACGAGCTGGTTGCGGCGCTGGTAATTGCCCATATTCATAACCAAAAGCGGTCACATCAACATCATGATAAGCCGTTTGGGTAGCAATCACGACATCGCCGACCTTCAAACCTTGGCCAATCCCCCCCGCAGAACCAGAATTAATCAAGACCGTAGCTCCACAATCAGCAATTAAATGTTCAGCGGTAATCGCGGCTTCAACTTTACCAATCCCCGATTCTACTAACACTACTGGTTGGTTCGATAACGTGCCAAAGTAATAAGTCTTACCCGCAATTTCTTTCGTTTGGCTATCAGCTAACGCTTCCGTTAGGGTAGCTAATTCTTCTGGCATCGCACAAATAATTCCGTAACGCATTGTTTCCTCCTAAAGTAAAAATAAAATTAAATAAACAATAATAATTAGGCCCACTAAAATCCCAATCACAATATTGAGCTTCACTTTCATTTGCGCCGCCCGAGCTAAGCGGGCTTGATCAATATTGGCTAAGCGAGCTTGTTCCCGTGTTGGATAAACTGGTTCCGGCGTTGTATCCGGATCCACCATGGCGCTAGGGGCCTGCCGGTGTACCAGCAATTTTAGTTTTTTTTCCACCAAGGCGTAGCTGGCTGCCGATCTTGTCGGCGCCGCGTTGGTTGTGGGGTTTCTTCATTCACGCTAATCCCCCTTAATTTTGACTTGCCCAGTAATAAATCGCCATAATCGTTTTCATATCTTGAATTTCACCGGTTTTCACCATCGTTAAAGCAGTTGGTAAATCAACCCACGTTAATTCAATTTGTTCATCCCGATCTTGTGGCAATTCAGCTGCAACTGTAGCTAATTGCGTCGCTAAGTAAAGACTAATCACTTCATCAGAAAAGCCAACTGACGGATAACTAGCATTAATGAGCTCCCAGCGTCCTGCTTGGAGGCGAGTTTCTTCGTTGAGCTCCCGTTTAGCCGCTACTAATGGCTGCGTAGCATCGCGGTCATCTAACTTCCCCGCTGGAATTTCCCACGTTACACCGTTTACCGCCGTCCGCCATTGGCGCTCTAAAACGAATTGGTTTTGATCATTGACTGCCAAAATGGCCACTGCTGGCGCATGATGAACTACTTCCCGCTTAGCCGCTAAGCCGTGCGGTGTTTGAACATCTAAGACCTCAACATCGATGATTAACCCCTGATATATTGATTGTCGCCGGGTCGTTTTTTCTGTCAAATCCATGGCGCTGTCTCCCTCAATTAATCAATCATCTTTAAATGAGCCGCTTGGGGACCATATTGTGCTTCGACAATAACAAAGCCCATCAATTGGCCCACCTGCACGTCACGATTCCGACGGTTTTCAATACTCCGTTGCCGGAAAAAAAATTTCACCATCGGCCGGCGTTTGAATCATCCCATTGCCTTTAGCAGCATCAAATTTTGTTACTGTTCCTGTAATCATTTTATCTTCCTCACAAAAAAATACCAAGTAACTATGTATAGCTACTTGGTATTTTACCACATTTATAAACTTAACTTAGCGTTCGATATCAAGGTACCAAGCAAACTATTACTTAGCTTCCTTCACTTCAAAACCTTCCGTTACCGCCACTGGGAAGTGTTCCCGGACTAAGGCAGCACACCGGTCACAAAGTTGTGGTAAGTCACGATCAGCGCCAACGCTTTCCTTAACCATCCGACACCGTTCACACGTCTTACCAGTTGCTGGCGTCACTTCAACGGCAAACTTGTCATCAAAGCTCGTTGCACTGGCTGGTGCTTCATCGGCAGCATGAACATGCACGGCTGAAACCCCAAGCATTAATTCAACACTCGCATTTAATGCTTCCAAAGTTGCTTGTTGACTTGGTGTCACGTAAAGGGTGGCTTGGGCTTCAAGTGACTTCCCAATCATCTTGTCATCCCGAGCCGTTTCAAGGGCCTTTAAGACGTGCGTCCGCAATTGCATAAAGGCATCCCACGTCGCTAACAAGTCCGCTTCATTAGCAAACGTTTGGGCATCCGGAATTTCCGTTAATTGAACAAAGTCTTCTGGTTCTGGTAAGTATTCCCAAACTTCTTCCGTTGTATGTGGCAAGAATGGCGTTAACAACTTCGTCATCCCAACTAAGATTTCGTAGAAGACCGTTTGCATTGAGCGCCGGTTCGTTGAGTCCTTAGCATCGATGTATAAGACATCCTTAGCAATGTTCATGTAGAAGGCTGACAAGTCATTGTTCACAAAGTTGATTAATAACTTGTCAGCATCTAAGAAGTTGTATTCATCCATGTAGGAGCGCATTTGAGCCACAAAGCGGTTGTACTTCACTAACATGTATTGATCAACACTTTGTAAGTCTTCATAAGCAACCGTGTTCGTCTTTGGATCAAAGTCACTCGTGTTGGCTAAGAGGAACCGGAACGTATTCCGTAACTTCCGATAAGCTTCCGACATTTGTTGTAAGGTTCCCATAGAAACCCGCACGTCAGCCGACGTATCAGCACTCATCACCCAAAGCCGGATGATTTCTGCCCCCATCTTTTGGACCACATCATTCGGATCAATGACATTCCCGACTGACTTACTCATCTTCTTACCTTCACCATCAAGCGTAAACCCTTGGGAAAGGATTGCCTTGTATGGTGCATGACCGGAAACCACGACACTGGTAATCAAACTAGAGTTAAACCAACCCCGGTATTGGTCAGAACCTTCTAAGTAAAGATCCGCTGGATACGTTAAGTAATCACGTTCTGCTAAGACCCCTTGGTGAGAAGAACCAGAATCAAACCAAACGTCCATAATGTCCGTTTCCTTCGTGAATTCGCCATTTGGTGAATGTTCACTGGTGAAGCCGTCCGGTAATAAGTCCTTGGCATCCCGTTCAAACCACACGTTTGAGCCATATTCACGGAATAAGTCCGCTACATGATCAATCGTTTCCTTCGTCATGATTGGCGTGCCATCTTCGGCGTAGAAGATTGGTAATGGAACCCCCCAGACCCGTTGCCGAGAGATAACCCAGTCACCACGATCTTTAAGCATGTTCCGTAACCGCGTCTTCCCCCACGCTGGGTAGTAAGTTACTTCATCCACGGCGTTTAAGATGTCTTCGCGCATCTTATCAATGGAAACAAACCATTGATCGGTCGCCCGGAAAATAATTGGTTGCTTCGTCCGCCAGTCAAATGGATAACTGTGTTCAATATCTTCTTGTAAAATCAAGAGACCCGCTTGGGCTAACTTGTCCAATGAGATTTGTTCGGAATCTTGGTAGAAGACCCCCGCAAAGTCCGGACCGGCTTCTTCCGTTTGGCGTCCTTGGTCGTCAACTGGCGCAAAGACTGGTAAACCATACTTCAAACCAACTCGGTAGTCATCGTCCCCGTAACCAGGCGCCGTATGAACTAATCCCGTCCCGTCGCTAGTCGTTACGAAGTCACCAAGCATGACTAAAACTTCGCGGTCTTGATAGAATTCATCAACACTCGCAAAGGCATGTTCCGCCGTAATGTATTCCAGGTCAGCCCCCTTTAAGGTCTTAACCGTTTGCAAGTTATCCCAACCAAATTTGTCAGCTAACTTAGCTACTAATTCACTGGCGGCCACGTATTGCTTTGGATCATCATCATGCGTAAAGACCGTGTAATCAAAGTCCGCGCCGACCGTGATCCCTTCGGAAGCCGGAATCGTCCATGGCGTCGTCGTCCAAACTAAGAAGTACGTGTTGTTGTCTAACACGCCTTTCCCGTCCTTAACTTTTTCTGTATAAAAGGCAGTGTGTGAAGTGATATCTTTATAATCAACTTCGGCTTCCGCTAAGGCTGATTCAGATGACCATGACCAGTAAACGGGCTTTTTCCCACGGTATAATAACCCTTTTTCGGCAAAGGCCCCAAAGACTTTAATTTGCGCTGCTTCAAATTCCTTGTGTAACGTTAGGTATGGGTTATCCCATTCACCCGTTACTCCAAGGCGCTTAAAACCGGCCTTTTGCCGTTCAACTTGACCTAAGGCGTATTCACGACAAAGGTCCCGGAATTCCGTCAAGGACATCTTCTTCCGGTCATAACCTTCCTTGGTTAATTGTTGTTCAATTGGTAAACCATGCGTATCCCAACCTGGCACATATGGCGCCCGGTAACCCGTCATTGACTTGTAACGAACAATAAAGTCCTTACTAATCTTGTTCATAGCGTGCCCAATATGAATTGGACCATTGGCATATGGAGGGCCATCATGTAAGACAAAGCTTGGCTTGCCTTCGTTTAATTTTTGTCGTTGTTCGTAAACTTTATTTTCTTCCCATAATTGTTCACGTTGACCTTCCCGTTCTGGAAGATGTCCCCGCATGGGAAACTTGGTCTTTCCAAGATTTAAAGTATCTTTGACTTTCATCTTAAATCCTCCTCAGTTTCGGATTTTAAAGTAATAAAAAAGCACGACTGTCCGCCAAGGGACGAGCCGTGCTCGTGGTACCACCCAATTTCCGACTGCTCATAACTCGCAATCGCTCATCATTGAATAACGGTGATGAACCGGTTAAACTTACTTAAATTCAGTTTAACGTGGAGAAAATTGATAATTAATCCTTGTATCGTTGCTAACCTTTCACCAATTGCTAGCTCGCTATTAACGACCAATAAAGAATTAATGGGGTTTTCTCATTACTTTAAAATCTCATTTAATCCCCTACTTCTCATCATCAGGGAAAACAACTACCGTTTCCCCCGTCGGTGCTGTCGCTGGTGTTTCAGCAGCAACCGCTTGATCTGTAGTTTGATTAGTTGCAGATGATTTTACACTTGCGACTGAATTGTTGTCAAGTCGTGCTGATAAAATCTTTTCTAATTCTGCTAATTGGGTAAAATCATCATCGGCCAATAATTGTTCCCAATCCTGGCCATTGACCACTTCCAGTTGCGATTCAATCATCACTTGTAAGCGTTGCTTGAAAACCCGTAACGTTGTCTTCAAATCACCGGACGCCGTCTTTAAACGCGTGGTTGTATCGGCAGCTTCTTTGTAAACATTAGTTACGCGTTGATTGGCGGCTTGCATAATGCGTTCTGCTTCTTGTTGTGCTTCTTGTAACGTAATATTAGCTTCCCGTTCCGCGTTTGACTTTACTTTAGCTGCCGCTTCTTGCGCCACTAAAATTGATTTATTTAAGGAATCCTTTAAATCATTTAAGTACTTTAACTTATCCGTACTAGCTTGGACTTTTTCCGTTAATTCTCGGTTTTCATTTTCTAATGCTTGAATTTTTTTTCAATGGTTGCCGTTTTAAAGG
>NZ_BBAS01000013.1 GCF_001311375.1 Limosilactobacillus equigenerosi DSM 18793 = JCM 14505 | reverse complement strand
AATAATAAGAATTATCAAAAAGCAGCTGGAAAATATCAAAAAAAGCTTCCCAGGTCCGGCACCTAAGGGAAGCTTTTTCATTTTAAATTAGTTGTTAACAGCTTGCTTGCCGTTGTAGAAACCACAACTTGGGCAAACCATGTGTGACTTACGTAATTCGCCACAGTTAGGACATGCAGTTAAACCAGGAACAGTTAACTTGATGTGTCCACGACGGTTGCGCTTACGCGTCTTTGACGTTTTCCGTGCTGGAACAGCCATAATCTGGCACCTCCTTCAATCATAAATTATCCACTAGTGGTGATTAGCCGTTCGCTATTTACCTTCATCCTGATCAGGAAATAATGCTTTTAACTTAGCGAAGCGTGGATCAACTTGGTCAGCCTGCTGCTGAGCAACCCGCTCTTGCGTGGTCACCGACCAGTCGTTTCCTTGAGGAAATTCATCACCGGCCGCTTCAGCAGGGGTTAAAACTTTCAGTGGAATTTGTTCGATAATGTTTTCAGCTAACATTTCATGAAAGTCAATAATTTCATCTGGCTCAATGACGAAAACCATTTCATCGTCTTCGTAACGTCCCAGATGACTAGCATCATCCGTATAGTTTTCCGTAAATTCAAACTGTACTGGTAATTCCACTGGCGTGAGCGAGCGACTTGAGGCGTGGTTACCGTAGTGGTCACCGTTATCCCGAAGGTCACATCGCCATTATCTGATGACACATACGCATCAACTACCACCGGTGCTACTTGTAACACCTTGCCAGCAAAACGTTCGGTCATCATTGCATTCAGATCAAAAGTATCGTTAATATGAAGTGGTTCTTCATGGTAACGAACTAACTCGTTTAACAACCATTTCATTGTACTTACCTCCTATTGCAACATTAACAATTATACGCACTTCTTCCATGCTTGTCAATGTTATTTCCTTGACAGTCTCCGAATTGGGGCATGTTTTAAATCTTGCTCCACTGGGGTGAACATTTGATACAATTTACCAGCGCGATAATCGAGCTTTAACATCCCGGCTTTCAAATCTTGATCAACCTTCACAATTAATGGTAGCGTAACGGTTTTCTTGATTTGACTTAAATAAGCTTGCCCTTGGTCACTAAACCCAAGCACATGTAAGTATGGATTGGCGACGGCATTAGCAACTTCAGACTTGGTAATCCCTAACGTGACATATAAACACAAACGGGTTAAGTAGGCGTAAGTATAACGCTTCGTCTTAACTTGCTTAATAAAGTCCGCAAACGTTAAGGACCGCTCAGCAGCGGCTTGCATCCGATACTCAATTCCTTCCCCCATTTGATAATATTGGCTAATTGTTGCACCGGCGTTTGAATTAACTGATTGCGTAAGATTGGATATAACGTGTCCCAATCCGGCACGTTAATTAATTGGGCTAAGGCAGCTGCCGTTGCTTCCGGGACGGTATCATCGATAGCTTGCTTAGTTTGAACGGCTTGGCGAATCGCACTCGCACTCGCAATGGTTCCCGTAATCGTTTGTTGATGATAGTAATTGGCAATCCGTTGCATTGGTTGTAAATCAAACTGGTAGCCGGCTTCGTGACGTGCTTTATAATAGCTAAACGCTAAAATATCATTCGGATCAGTTAAGGAATATCCAGTTTGCGCTGCGAGTTGGGCATTAAACTGACTCGCATAGGTCGCATGATAATCATGAAACTCTTGGGGATCAAACTGAGCTTCGGCGGCCACCAACTGGTCAAAATCCCATTCCGGATGCTCAGCGCCAAAAACGATTTGTTCGACTTGTAACGCATCCAATAACTGCAACGCCCCGGCGGCGAAACGATGGGCCGGTTGGACGGCATGGAACACTGGTAATTCCACCACTAAATCCACCCCATTAGCTAAGGCAGCTTGCGCGCGGGTCCATTTATCAAGAATGGTCGGTTCTCCGCGTTGCGTGAAATTACCACTCATCACCGCCACCACCACGTCAGCCCCCGTTTGCCGTTTGGCCGTCGTTAAATGGTACAAATGCCCATTGTGAAACGGATTATATTCCGTCACTAACCCCACTGCATGCAACTTAGTCATGACGCAACCCCGGTTTTTGCGCCACCACAAACATCCGCGTTGTCGCATCCGTTAGTGGTTGGCGCCCAAAGTCACTACTATATTGTAAATTAACAAAGCCGATTTCTTTGAGCGCTGCTTGGACCATTGGGACTGGATACGACCGTTGGAAATGCATTTCACTAATTCGATCATACTTACCAGCCGCATCTTGAATAAAGAACGTTAAATCATGAATTACCCCATGTTCAACATCATCATCGGCAAAACTTTGCCAAATGAACGCTCGTTGGTAATCTTCATCTTGATAATTAAACATATAGCCCGGATAAACATCATCCATTTGGTGGGGCGTCATCATATCAAAAATTAACGTTCCCCCAGGAGTTAAATGCGTATACATTTGTTGCAAGGCTTGCTTAAATTCCGCAAAGTTATTTAAATAACATAACGAATCAGCAAAACAAGTTATTAGTGGATATTGCCCTAATAAACTAAGATCTAGCATATTGCCTTGCATTAACATTAAGTCTACTTGGGCTTGTTCGCGATGTTCAGCCGCCAATTCTAACATGTCTGCTGATAAATCAAGATCCGTCACTTCATAACCAGCTTGGGCCATTAAGATGCCAAACCGCCCCGCTCCACCAGCCACATCTAACATCGTAGTTGGCGTGGGGACTTGTTGTTGGACAAACTTCGCCCAATCTTGGTACAGATCATCATCAAATAACTCGTCATACAAACGCGCGAAGGTTTGATAAATCATTAGTCCTTAACCCATTCACTCACATCAACAAGTGGTGCATCGACCCAGAACTTTTCGAGGTTGTAGAATTCCCGTGTTTCTTCCCGGAAAATGTGAACGACCACATCGCCAAGGTCCACTAAAATCCATTGGCCTTCACGCTTACCTTCCACACTTCCAATTTCTAAGTTTAATTCGTGGGCCTTTTTAACAATTGCATCACAAATGGCTTGCGTTTGCCGGTTTGATCCCCCGGTTACTAACACAAAGTAATCAGCCATCGGACTGATTTGGCTCACTTCTAAAGCCACGATATCTTCACCGCGCCGGCCATCAGCTTCACTGACGACCATTGCTAAAATTTCTTTACTATTCATTAATTTCAAATTCCTTTCGCTTGCTTGGGACCCAGGCATTATAGGTAGCCAGAGTAGCTGGATAAACCGCCACCCCTTGGGTCACTAAGTAACTTAACGTGTGCCACGTTTGATAGGCGACGCGAGGGCTAATGATTGGGCCGTTAATTGGCGTGCGGTCGCTACTCCCGGAAAATCGCGTCCCGGTTCAATGTAATCCGCTTGATACAACACTTGTGATAATGGCGTCATCGTCACCCCACCGACCGTATGTTGCCGAATAGCGGTTAAAATTTCTTCGTCCGTTACCCCAAGCTCTTGTTGAATCAAAGTAGCGCCTAAGACCCCATGCCAAATTTCATTACCCGCCGTCGCTAACGCTGGGTCATAATCCCCCGTTGCTAATAAGGCTTGGAAATCTTGGTCGGGACGTTCCTTAGCGTAATCATGTGTTAACCCGGCAATGCTAGCTTGCTCTAAGTTAACCCCATTTGCTTGAGCTAACTCAACGGCAGTTTCTTCAACCCGTAGCACATGCGCAAACCGGGCTGGACTAAGCGCTGCTTGCACCTTCGCCACTAACGCGGGCCGGTTTTGCGGACCAAATTGGCCAGTATATTGAATGTCAGCTGGTTTAATCAAGATATAATTGATGCTCCTTGATATATTTTTCGACCACCGGTGGGACCAGATAATGGATTGAATCACCGCGTTGTAGCCGTGCCCGAATGTCTGATGAACTAATATCTAAGAGCGGTACATCAACCCAAATGACAGGATAATCAGTCGTATTTTGGGCCCCCGGCCGCCGAACAGCGACAAAGTTAACTAACTTCATTAATTCATCAATTTTGTACCATTTAGGCAAGTAATCAACCATGTCCCCACCAATGATAAAGTAATAGTCATTTTCGGGGTGTTGTTCTTTCAGATACTTAATCGTGTCATACGTATAACTTACCCCGCCACGCTCAATTTCCGTCAGTTCCAAACCTAGATATGGATTATCGGCCAACGCTAACTTGAGCATCGCAACCCGGTATTCCGCCGCCACTGCCGCTTTGTGATCGACATGCGGTGGTTTGGCATCGGGCATTAAATCCACCCGGTCGAGCCCCAGGGTATGACCAACTTGATCAGCCATGATCAAATGGGCCGTGTGAACTGGATTAAAGGTTCCCCCATATAAACCAATCCGTTGCCGTTTCGTCGCCACGATCGTTTGCGCTTGTGGTTGCGCCGTATATGTCATTGTTGGTTCTTCCAACATCGATCTAACCCCTAAATCTTTTCAACTTGGGTTGATAAATCCCGGTTTTCTGGTAAGTCCGAAACTTTAAATAAGACTAACACCCGACCAATCGTTTGCACGACTTGAATGGTTGATTGACTTTCGATAAATTCCTTAACTTCGCTCGTCGTTTCGTCAGCATTTTGTAAAATGCTAACCTTAATCAATTCCCGCTTATCTAAGGCTCCATCTAATTGCGCTAACCAAGCTGGCGTCAAGCGTTTTTCCCCACACTAAATAATGGTTGCAAATGATTTGCTTCTGCTCGTAAGAATCGTTTTTGTTTTCCTCGTAATTGCATCTGTTTCTCCTTAAATCATCGCTGGTCGCATTAAAACGGCCACCCCAGTTGGCGCCCATCCAGCCACAACACTGCCGGCTGGCACCGTCATCCAACCTAAGCCTTCAAAGACTAAGTCTGATTTTTCCTTAGCCGCAAATTCGAAGCGGTGTAATGGTGGGAAGTTTTTCGCATCTTCTCCACTTGGTGGCGTTAATAACGTTCCAAAGTGCTTCGCATAGAAATGATCAGCATTCGCTAACTTGGTCCGGTGCATTGGTAAATTGTTGTCAAAGTACCCCACCATCCCAACTTTCGGTCCTTTTAAGTAATCAAACCGGGCCACGCCACCTAAAAAGATGGTTTGTTGGTCTTGCAGTTGATACGTCCGTGGTTTAATTTCCTTTTGTGGCGCCACAATCTTTAAGTCCTTATCTGGTAAGACGTGCGCCATTTGTTCTGGATGAATAATCCCGGGGGTATCAACTAATTGATGCCCATCAGCTAATGGAATTTCAATTTGATCTAAAGTTGTTCCAGGGAACCGTGACGTTGTAATCAAGTCTTGGACCCCCGTCCGGAGTTTCAGAATTTGATTAATCAATGTTGACTTCCCAACGTTCGTCACCCCGACGACATAAACATCCCGATCACCACGCCGTTGATCAATTTCATCCAACAGTGCTTCCACTTGGTGATTCTTTTTAGCTGAAACCAACATGGTTGACACCGGCCGAATCCCAGCTTGGTTAACTTGTTGACGAAGCCAGTCTTGTAACTTGTTCCGGCGCAAAGAACTTGGCAAGACGTCTTCTTTATTTCCGACTAACATAATTGGATTATCCCCGACAAAGCGGTGTAATCCCGGAATAATGCTCCCGTTCACGTCAAAAATATCGACGACATAGACAATCAAAGCCTTGGTATCCCGGATATGACTTAATAACCGCCGGAAATCATCATCTGTTAATGAAACCGGGGCAATTTCATTGTAATGCCGTAAGCGGAAACAACGTTGACAATATAATTCGTTAGTTTCCAGCCCCTTTTTCACCGCTGAAGCTGGCGTATATCCCAGCCCTTGTTTGTCCTCGGATTGAATGATTGATCCACATCCAATACAACGTAATTCTTCGTTCATTTATTTTAGCTCCTTTTGCCACTTCATCGTTGGATCAGCACTAACCAAGCGCTTCATCACTTGGTTACCCATCCACCGGTTTGGCATCGTTACCCATTTATCACTTGGCAATAAGGGTTTAACCAAGATACTACGCACCCCCGCGCCATTGGCGGCCAAGACGTCCGTCATGAGTTGATCCCCGACCATCACGACTTGGTCAGGTTGATATTTAAATCGTTTTAACGTGCGCTTGAGGCCAATTGGCAATGGCTTTAACGCCCGCGATTCAAATGGTAAATCAAGTGGCGCTACTGCCTTGCTAACCCGCGCGGCATGGTTATTCGAAACGACAATTAATTCGATTCCAGCCTGCTTTAACTGCGCCATCCAATCCCGTAATTCCGGGGTACCATCTGGATTATCCCACGCAATTAGCGTATTATCGAGGTCACTAAAGACGGCCTTGATGCAGTGAGCTTTAAGTTGGCCTGGATCAATATCACTAAAGCGTTCAATCATCCAAGTTGGTTTAAATCGTTCTAACATTGAATACTCCTTCTTGTCTTAATCCTTACTATTATAACGATTGTGGTAATTTGGTTCAATTGATAATGAAAATAAAAAAAACGAAGCGACGAATCACTCGTCACTTCGTTTTTATTAGCCTACTTTAAAGCAGCCTTAGCTTGGTCAACAAGGGCCTTGAAGGCGTCCATGTCGTTAACAGCTAAGTCAGCAAGCATCTTCCGGTTAAGGTCGATGTTAGCTAACTTCAAGCCGTGCATTAATTGGCTGTAGCTCATGCCGTGCATCCGTGCACCGGCGTTGATCCGCGTGATCCATAATTGACGGAAGTTGCGCTTGTTAGCCTTCCGGTCACGGAATGCGTACAAGCCACCCTTCATCACTTGGTCCTTAGCCGTCTTAAATAAACGGTGCTTTGAACCAGTGTAACCCTTAGCTAACTTCATGATGCGCTTCCGACGAGCGCGCGTAACAGTACCACCTTTAACTCGCATTGTGGTGTCCTCCTATGTAATTTAATTTATTTTGTCTACAAACCTACTAAATTACTTAGCAGGAAGCATCTTCTTGAAACGACTAACGTTGCTCTTGTCCATCATGGAAAGGCCACGTAATTGACGACGTTGCTTCTTCGTCTTACCGTGGAAACGGTGGCTCGTGAATGAGTTACCACTCTTGAAACCGCCATTTGCAGTCCGCTTGAAACGCTTAGCAGCAGATTTCTTTGTCTTCATCTTTGGCATAACTATAATCCTACCTTCTTTATTTATTTTTTTGCTTTTTTTCAGCAAGTGGGGCGAGTGTTAAGAACATGCTCCGCCCTTCCATCTTTGGTCGTTGTTCGACCGTGGCGATGTCCTTGGTTTCTTCAGCCATCCGTTCGATCATGTCTCGACCAAGCTCTTTGTGCGTAATAGCCCGACCACGGAACCGTAATGAAATCCGAACCTTATCACCCTTTTCGATAAACTTACGAACGCGCCCTAACTTCACGTTAAAGTCATTCGTATCAATCGTTGGGCTTAACCGAATTTCCTTTACGGCCGTTGTCTTTTGGTTCTTACGAGCTTCCCGTTCCTTCTTTTGCAATTCGTAACGGTACTTCCCATAATCCATGATCCGTGCAACAGCCGGACGAGCCTTCGGTGCAACCAAGACTAAGTCAAGGTCAGCTGCTTGCGCTAATTGTAAAGCTTCCGCCTTCGTCTTAACTCCAAGCTGTTCCCCGTTTTGATCAATCAACCGAACTTCACGGGCCCGAATGCCGTCATTAACAATCATTTGTTGTTGTGCGATAACCATCCACCTCCATTCTTCAACGACGTTTTGGTATCAAAAAAGCGACGTATCTAACAAAAGACACCCCGCGATCATTCATTCACTCATTAGCGTTAATTAACTTAACGAAGTAAATGCTGATTTGCCAGGCCACTCTGATGACCGAGGCGAGAAGCGGGTGCTTCTGCTTTTTATCAACATGTAATACTATACTGGACTTTCCAGTCTTCGTCAAGGTAATTTATTAAATTAAATTTATTTCAGTAAATCAATTAACGAACCAACTAACGTATCAGTTGAAGCTGCCGAAATGTTGTTTAAGAACACCACATTTTGAATATGCTTTTCTCGAACTAAATCCGCTAACTTACCGTCATAATACCGGTAATCAACGACGTAAACGTGTTCAAAATTGTTCACTAAGAATGGCGTAAACGCATTACCAAAGGACTCCTTCACAACCACGATTGACGATCCATCGTGTAATTTGGGATTGTTAATTTCCTCAAATGGCTGGTCCCCGGCAATAAACGTCATATATTTATTGGCTTCATCGTATTGAGTAGCATCAGCAATAATCTTCGCTGATTGCGTTTGACCATCACGGTCGCGATACGTTAACTCATTCGTTGCCTTCGGTTGATAAGCCACGACCGTATCCGGATGTTTTTTTTCAGCGCTGGTGATTGATTACTATACGCATATGAAGTCCCTAAAAAGCCCGGGAATTTACGCACGCGATAATCACTCAATGGGCTTACTGGTTGCTTCATTTTCGCCATTAAAGCTTGGTAAGCATAGTAAGCTCCCTTCGCCGTCCAGTGGTGATCCGTTCGGAAGTAAAGATCTTCTTTGGAGTGATTGTCAATGGCTTTAAACGCATTCACCGTCGCCACTTGTTTACCCATTTTCCGGTAGGCAAAGTTAATCGCTTGTTGTTGATCACTCCCGCCTAATTCTTTTGTGGTTGCAGCATCTAAGTAAATCCCACTACTTGTCGGTACAATAACGTCATAAACATGCACCTCAGGACCTACTTGCTTAGCAAAATCGGTAATTGCATGGGCATAATCTGTTAAGACCCCCGGGACAAACCCATACATTGAGTAGGCCCGGTCACCAGTAATAAACAAGTTGTTCATCTTTTCATCGACCCCATGCAATTTCGCCGCCCGATTAATCTTGGCTGCATGTTGCGGAGCAGCCGTTTGATTAACTTGCCCCACTACTTGCGTTTGATGTAAGCCATACGCTTGCTTTAACGTCGCGTTTAAACTCATTAATTCTTCACGCCCCGGAAATGTATCGGCATACCAGGTCGTAATCTGATCTAAATTTTTACCATTAATTAAATTCGTCACTGTCAACGTTGGGAACTTAGCTAAGGTCCGTTTTTCAATCGCTGACTTAGTTGGTCGCCAAGGCATAATTAAGGCAATGATGGCCATGGCGATGAAAAGCGTACTAAATAAGATCGTTTTAAGTTTCGCAAAGCCGTGATGATTTGACATTCGATGATCCTCCTTACTTTAGAATTGGAAGTACAAGAACGGATTATAACTGTTCCCGACCAACATCAACGTAGCAATCGCAACTAAAACAATCGGCGCAATCACATCAATTAGATTAGCTACCGTTGCCACCACTGGCACTCGATTCGCCCAATTCATCCATGCCCGATAACCATTTTTCCACCATGGCAAGCAAGCTAAGATAGCAACAAGCATGATATAGAGATTATTCATCAACACCATTTGGGTATGCACATCAGTCCATGCATTACCATTTAAAGTAAATAACCCCTTGGCAGCCACCGCCAGCGTATAAAAATCCGTAAAGCGGAATAATAACCAGCCAAAGTAAACAACCACTAACAAGTAGAGATGTTTAAAAATCCGTGGGAAGTGATTAAAGAACCCTTTCAAGACCCATTTTTCAAGTACGAGAAAGACGAAAAAGTAGAGTCCCCATAAAATGTAGTTCCAATGCGCACCATGCCAAAAACCAGTTGCCGCCCAAACTACAAACATGTTAAAGATTTGGCGTAGTGCCCCTTTCCGATTCCCGCCTAGCGGAATATAAACATAGTCGCGGAAGAAGGAACTTAAGGAAATATGCCACCGGCGCCAAAATTCGGTAATTGATTGGGAAATATATGGATAATTAAAGTTTTCCTTGAAGTGGAACCCAACCATCCAGCCCATTCCAATCGCCATATCTGAATAAGCAGAAAAATCTAAATAGATTTGGACCATATACATTAACAACCCTAACGCTAACGCACTGGCCGGCAAATGTTGTAAAGCACTCGCTTTCATCGGTAATAATTGATCCGCTAACGAAGCCACCGAATTAGCTAAGACAGCTTTTTTTAAACAGCCCGACTGCAAACCGACTAATTCCACGACTGATTTCATTCCAGCGAGTTGGCCGATGCATAATTTCGTTGGCGACATCTTGATAACGAACAATCGGTCCCGCAATACATTGGAAAAACAAGGCCGCATATAACAGCACCATCCAATAGCTATGTTGGGCTGGCGCGTCATGACGATAAACATCCACCGTATACGTAATCAACTGAAAGGTGTAAAACGAAATTCCAATTGGTAAGGCCACTGATAAAATTTGGTGCGGCCAACCAGTTAACTGATGACTGATTGTGGTCAAAAAGCCTGCATATTTAAAGTAACCGAGCAGTCCTAATTGCAACAACGTCGTCACCCACAGTGTCAACGTCCGCAATTTAGGATGCGATTCTACCGCACCGATAATCCGTGCTCCTAACCAGCTAATTAACGTCATTAATAATAATAAAATTAAATAACGTGGTCCACCCCATGCATAAAAAATTAACGATGCGAGTAATAATACAATATTCTTCGCCCGTAGACTTGGCATTAACCAATAACAAATCATCGTCAATGGCAAGAAGGCGTACATAAATAACAAACTTGAAAATACCATGCTAACTCCTTCAAATTATAATCATAACAAATATATATTTTACCGACTTTTCAAGTGGTAAACAATCACTAATTCAAGATTAAACAAAAAACGCCCAGGAAAATCCTGAGCATTTTCGAATTTAAACTAATTTGCTCTAATCTGCCCTCGCAAATTAAAGCACTCTTTAAATAGTTGAATGTTATTTATGCCGTAAATTTTGACCTTCCAACGTCACCAACTTAGATAAAGTTGTAATCCGTTGCATCAGCCGCTTCGCCTTCATCGGTTCAACGACCCCTTTATTATCTTCAGCCAAATGTTGTTCTAAAGCTTCCCAATCTAAATTTGAACTGAAAAACGTTGGTAAATTATTGTGTAATCGATATTCCAAAATGACGCCAAGAATTTCATCCCGGCCCCAAGCAGTGACTGTTTCCGCACCAATATCATCAATCATTAAGACTGGGGCCTCACTAACATGTTGCCGTTTAGCTGCTAACGTCCCATCTTGAATTGATTCCCGCATTTTAACTAAGAAAGATGGATAATGTAGCATTACCGTGGAGATTCCTTGTGCAGCTAATTCATTCGCAATCGCACCGAGCAAATATGTCTTCCCCACCCCAAAATTACCATATAGGTATAAACCGGGCTCATTTTGGGTCGGATTATGTTGGGCCAAGTATTGTAGTGCCGCCAACTGGGCTGCTTGCCGTGATGGCGTTGCAAATTTGCCACTCGTATAAAATTGATCAATCGAAGCTTGTTCAATTACTTTCGGCATTTCAATCCGTTCCACGCGATTGGCAATTTCAGTTGCTTTTTGTTGCGCAATTAATTCTGCACTTGGGGTATACGTAACATCAATTTGGCCCGCATTCAAAACTAACCGTGGTTCATAGCCAGGTGCTAAGGTACTTTGTCCCCGCGCTTGTAAATCTTTTTCATGATAATATTCAAACAATTTGGAATAATCACGTTGAATCCGCTCCGGCGTTAATTCACCTTCATGCGCACTTAAAAATGCTTGCACTCCCGCATCTTGAAAGACTTTTTGGACGGTAGCTTGGAATTGAGGGGATTGATGCCGCGCTTGAACTTGGTTCATCAAGGATTGTTGTATTGGGGTCATGAATCTGCTCCTTCCTGTGAATCAGTTTGGTGTTGAAAATCAGCTTGTTTCTCGCGCAATTGGGCTAGTAAAGCATCCCGTTCACTAGCATCAACTACTGGTTGCGTACTTGGCGTTGGGGCAGCCGGGGCTTGATATTGCTTATCTTTGGCCCAGGCCGGCAATTTTTCTTTAACCCGGCGCGGCGTCCGGCGTGATGGGCGGTGTTGGCGTTGTTGATATTCACGTAAAGCAATTAATGCTTCGCCTGGGGTCTGCACCCCGGCCCGACGCCAACTATTGGCAATGGCATCCGCAAAATTAGCACTTAATGTTGCATTGCCTCGTTCGACCAAGATGTAATTGATTAAAATATTAACCGCGGCCAAACTCAACCCACTCGCTTGGACTAACCGCTCTAAAGTTTGCCGTTCTTGATTGCTAACGTAGCCACTATTCGTTGCTTGCTTAACGGCTCGTAAGTAATCATATGGTTTGACCGTGGCGACTTGTTGTAAGAGGCGCCGTTCATTATCACTCCAGTTGCCTGCTTCGATTTCAGGCGTCGTCGTCAGCGGAGCTTCATCACGATTGGCCGACTTACTTGCCACTTCACGGTTAGCAATATGTTGCCGGACTAACACTTTAAACCGCGTGGGATCAAAGGTTTGTTCGACCACATCGGTCGCTTTAATCATCAATTCCCCCAGTGTCAGTTCATCCAACCCATACACCGCCGCTTCGGTCGCCAGGAGTTCCCGGTACTCACTCACTACTTGGTTCGATAATCCCTGAGTAGCCACTTGTTGCCCTAATAATTGCCAATCTAAAGTTGGTAATTGCTTTTCAACTTGTTGTTGGGGGAGTGGATTAGCTTCACGGGCCGCTTTAACCACTGGGTCCACGCTTGTAAAGGCTGCCTGCCCTAAATGATAAACATCTAAAAACTAGCGGTCACTTCAATGGCCTGACTCGGCACTAAATACCGTTGATGTGCCATTTGACTAAGAACTTTGAAGCGCGCTTCCCCAACCATTTGCAGTAACAAAACGCTTAACAAATCATCCGCTAAAAATTCGGTTGGCGTCATCGTTGGTTGTAATTCATAGATTAACACCGTCCCCATTGCGTCAACCTGCTCAAAAGTCCGCAACAAGCCAACTGCTTCTAATTCGCGCCGGGCCGTTAATAAATCCGGAAGCCCTAAATTTAATTGGGTCATTAACGTCAAGTGCGGTTGTCGATTAGAAATCGTTGGTTGCGCAACGGATTGTTGTTCTAATGCATAAAAGAGCCCCACGGCTGCAGGGCTCATCAATGGTTGATAATAATTAATTAACGTGGCGCGGTCAAACTTGGCAAAGGTCGGATTAACCGACACGACAAAACCAGTTTTCGGTTGTAACGTCATCGTGGTGCTCATTATTTTTTTCTCCATTGAATCAATTGCCTTTTGAAAGGCTTCGACATCCGCAAATTCCCGGTAAACACTTGCAAAGCGGATATAAGCAATTTTATCAACTTGCTTTAATTCATCCATCACAAACTCACCAATTGCCTGGGTCGTAACTTCAGTTTCACCAAGCCGCCGGACCTTACTTTCAACCCGAGTAACAATTTCCGTCAACTCTTGCATCCCAACTGGTCGCTTTTCAACCGAGCGAACCAAGCCATTTAATAATTTTTGGCGGTCAAATGATTCGCGACTACCATTTTTCTTCACTACTAATAACGGGGTTTCTTCATAACGTTCAAACGTCGTGAACCGGAAACCGCAAAATGGACATTCTCGCCGGCGTCGAATACTTAACCGATCATCCGTTGGGCGACTATCAACCACCCGCGAACCCTCTTTTTGACATTGTGGACAGATCAAACTCCGTTCCTCCCTCGCATAAACTTATACATATATTATAACATACTCATGCCATCGCCTCAGTAACCTGCCTCATTAGCTCCGTCACCTGCTTTTGCAACGCTACTTGATCTCCTTGGTTATTAATCACCACCGTGGCTGCTTGGCACTTCTGACTTAATGGTAACTGCGCGTTAATTCGCGCTTGCGCTTCCTCGCGTTGCAAATGATTTCGCGCCATTAACCGCTGTAATTGCGTTGTTTCATCCGTCGCTACGACCCAAACTTGATCACATTTTTTTGTCCCAGCCACTTTCGTACAGCAGGGGCACATCTAAGACGACCACTGGCGTTTGCAGGCGCTGGAATTGAGATAATTGTTGGTCAACAGCTTGTTCAATCAACGGATGTAAGATGGTATTAAGCCGTTGCCGTTGTTCGGCAGCTTGAAAGATAATTTGGCTCAACTTAGCCCGATCTAATGTTCCACCCGCGGTGATAATTTGGGTCCCAAAGGCCTGTTGTAATTTAGCCAACCCCACAGTTCCTGGTTCCACTACTTCACGAGCAACTTGATCGGCATCAATCACTGGCCACCCCGCTTGGTGGAGTAATTTAGCAACCGTTGACTTGCCGGTCGCAATGCCCCCCGTTAGACCAATCACTAAGGTCATCGTTAGTCCTCCAGCGTTTGACAATGAGGACAGAACGTCGTCCCCCGTTGGGCCACTTTAATTTTTACCATTTCGGTCCCACAGCGTGGACATGGTTCACCAGCATGCCCATACGCTTGCAGTTCATTTTGAAATTCTCCAGCGGCCCCAAACGCATTTTTAAACGTATGGACCGTGGTCCCATGATGTTTCGTAGCCCGGGCGATTTCAGCAATAATGTTATCGCGCAATGCCGCCGCTTGGGTGGCCGTTAAGCGATTAGCTGGCGTTTCTGGGTGAATTTTGGTCATCCATAAGACTTCATCACAATAAATGTTTCCCAGTCCCGCCACGTGATTTTGGGCTAATAAAAATGGTTTAATTTTACTCCGACTGCGCTTTAATTCATCCACCCAGTAATCAAGCTTAAAATCCGTTTCCGTTGGTTCGGGACCGATTGTTGCCAAGCCACCCACGCTCATTTCCGTGCCGGTCTTAACTAACGTCATCCGCCCAAACTTCCGGGTATCCCGATAACAAAGTTCCGTTTGATCTGTAAATTTAAAAATTACATGGGTATGCTTATCAACCGCTTGATCAACTGGTTGATTATAATAACTTCCTTCCATCCGCAAATGGGAAATCATCGTTAAGGCATTCGTGAAGCGGAATAATAAATATTTCCCGCGCCGGTCAATCGTGGTAATCGTTTGACCAATCAGCGCTTGTTTAAATTCATCGACGTCATTCGTAATCGTCGTGGCATAGCGTACTTCAATATCATTAATTTGCCGGCCGGCCGCGATTTTCATTAATCCTTGCCGGACCGTTTCAACTTCTGGTAATTCTGGCATATCTAATCCTCAATTGGTTTTAAGTCGTACCACGTTGGTCCAACTTTACTTTCTACTTTTAATGGTACATCTAATTGCATCGCTGAATCCATCACCTCAGCCACCACCCGGCGTAATTCAGGCACTTCACTAGCGGGGGCTTCAAAGACCAATTCGTCATGAATTTGCAAGAGCATCCGCGCCTGTAAGCCATGCGCTTGTAGGGCTTGCCCCATCTTAATCATGGCAATCTTAATAAGGTCGGCGGCGCTCCCTTGAATTGGCGTATTCATCGCCGTCCGTTCCGCAAATGAGCGCAAATTAAAATTCTTGGCATGAATGTCTGGTAAGTACCGGCGCCGATGCGTCAGTGTTTCAACATACCCTTGTTCCCGCGCTATTTTCACAATGTCTTTGGTGTAATGGTAGACACCTGGAAATTCATCAAAGTAATTTTGAATAAATTCCTTGGCCTGCTTTGGCGTGACGTTAATATTTTGCGCCAACCCGTAATCACTAATCCCGTACACAATCCCAAAGTTAACGGCTTTGGCTTGGCGCCGCATATTAGGGGTGACTTCTTCACCGGGCAATAAATGGAAAATCCGGCGAGCGGTACTAGCATGAATATCTTCGCCACTCTTAAAGTCAGATTGCATATTTTGATCGCCACTAACATGGGCTAAGATTCGTAATTCAACTTGCGAATAATCGGATGAAAAAAATCACCCAATCCGGTTCACTTGGCACAAAGGCTTGCCGAATCTTGCGTCCTTCTTCAAACCGGGTCGGAATATTTTGCAAGTTTGGTTCAACAGATGACAGACGACCCGTTTGCGTTAAGGTTTGTAAGTAACGCGTATGAATCTTATGGTCATCACGAATCACTTTTAACAGGCCAGCGACATACGTTGATTGAATCTTAGCCACTTGCCGATATTGCAAAATCTTATCAACAATTGGCGCTTCTGGACGTAATTTTTCTAAAACCCCAACCGCTGTGGAGTAACCGGTCTTTGTTTTCTTAATAACGGGTAATTTTAACTTTTCAAATAAAATTACCCCCAGTTGCTTGGGCGAATTAATATTAAATTCTTCCCCGGCGTCTTCATAAATTGCCGTTTCCAACTCCGCTAAACGCGTCGTTAATTCGGCTTGCATCGTTGTTAACGTAGTTGCTTCAATGCGAATTCCCGTCATTTCCATTTCGGCTAACACCCGCGACAGCGGCCGTTCAATGTCTGTATAAAGGGCTACTTGATCGTTAGCTTGTAATTCATCAAATAATGGTTGCCGTAACGCATGAATAGCGGCCGCTTTATTAGCTAAATGCGTCATCCACGTAGCTGGCGTTTCCGGAATTGCTAACTTAGCCCCTTTACCATAAATGATTTCATCGCTGACTACCCCTTGATAATCATGAGCTTGAGCAACCAACGCCAAGTCATCACTATTTTCATTAGTATCAAGTAAGTAGCTAGCTAATAATAAATCAAAGGCAATTGGGGTAATTGTCACCCCGAGCCGGTTTAAGGCTACGATTTGGGCTTTCGCATTAAAGACATCCTTTTTAACATCCGGATTGGCTAACAAAGTCTTTAAGGCCGGGGTTTGTAATAAACTTACATCCGCGCTGACATACCAGTGATCTGGTTGGCCAATCACAAAGCCGACCAAGTCCGCTTCATGATAATTAGCTTGTAATAATTCTAAATGAAAGACAATGCTGCCTGTCATGTTAGCGACGTCCGCTAAATTAGCGGCCGTTAATTCGGTGTAAGCGGTTGTCGGGGTTTCAGCCGTGATGGTCGTGGGATTCAGTTGTTTTAAAAACGATTGAAAATCTAATTCCCGATAGAGTTCAACTAACGCCCCTTCGTCTGCCCCGGTGTAAGCCAAGTCAGCTAACCCAATCGTTATTGGAGCATCACGTTTAATCGTCGCTAATGTTTGGCATTGACGTGCAATCTTCTCTTCATTTTGGAGGTTTTCCTTCCGCTTGGATGGCTTCATTTGGTCAATTTGTTCATACATGGCATCAAGCGAACCATATTCACGAATCAAATTCACCGCCGTCTTTTCACCAATCTTAGTTACGCCGGGGTAATTATCGGAACTATCACCCATTAAAGCCTTCACATCAATATATTGGGTTGGTGTCACTCCAAGCTTTTCTAGCATGTAAGCCGGCGTATATTCTTCAGTATTGGTTACCCCGCGTTTGGTCACCGCCACCGTTGTTTGCTCCGTCACTAATTGGGTTAAATCCCGGTCCCCCGTGACAATCGTAGTCGTGTAACCGGCAGCATCCGCTTGACTGGCAATCGTCCCAATAATGTCATCGGCTTCGTAGTTCGGTAATTCATACGTTTGAATCCCACTGGCCGCTAATAATTGGCGGACGTATGGAAATTGTTCACTTAATTCACTTGGGGTTTTATCCCGTCCTCCTTTGTAATCATCATACATCGCCGTCCGGAACGTCTTTTTACCAGCATCAAAGGCAACTAATGCCGCATCCGGCTTGTACGTTTTGAGCACGGAATCTAACATTAATTTAAATCCATACACGGCTGCCGTGTGTAAGCCGTCATGATTCACAAACCGATCCATTTGTTGGTGCATGGCAAAAAAAATGCCCGAAACATAATGCTATTTCCATCAATTAATAATAATCGTTTGCTCATTGATTTCTCTCCGTTTTGTTGTAGTTAGTCTGATTATAACAAATTTTAGGTCGTGAGCCGAGTATTAAAAGCGACGTTAGGCTAACTCGGAAATTGACGTTGACGTGGTACACGTCGGCGTCTATTTTCGGTTAGTCCTAGTCGCTTGCTCGGCGAACGAAGTTACGAGGTTGCCATCGAAGATAGTGTCCAGGTCGTGAGACACGCATTCGGGAAGCCATGCAAAAAGGGAGCGCCGATTGCTCGAACACTCCCTTTGATTTCATTAATCGCGATTACTCATTCCAAAAATTTGTAAAAACTGGATGAATAGGTTCACAAAATCTAAGTATAGTTGCAGGGCCCCTTGAATCGCTAATCCCATCATGGATAATTCATGACCGTAATTCAAGTAGATTGCCTTCATCTTTTGGGCATCCCACGCCGTTAAGATGACAAAGATAATCACGGCAATGTAACTAAAGACGTACGTAATTGCAGCACTCTTTAAAAACATATTTACAATCGTTGCAATGATTAACGCAATCAGCGCCGCCATCGCATGACTCCCAAAGCGGGATAAATCTCGTTTCGTCACCGTTCCGTATAGAGCCATCGTAATAAAGACCGCCGACGACGAAATAAACGCTGCGGTAATGTCAGTCGCCGTAAATGCACCAGCTAACAAGGCAAATTCAACCCCATAAATCATCGCTAACAGCATTAACAATAAGAATGAACCAGCCGGATTCCGCGTCGCACTAAAACTAATCCCCATCGAGAGCGCAATTGGTAATAATAAAATTACCCAAATCATGCCACTGTGTGCCGTAGCAAACATCATTAATGACTGATAAAAAGCGTGCATCGACACATATGCGGTTCCCGCTGAAACTAAAACCGCAAGTGCCATCATCGAATACATCCGCGTCAAAAAGGCATTTAAGCCCGCCCCGACATTAACCTCACGACGCGTTGGTTGTTGCATAAAGTTATCCAATCCTTATGCCTCCTTTATGATTTTCTTATATTTTTCTTTATAAAAAAAATGGTAGCAAACGCCACCATTTTTCGCAATTATTTCATCTTATTTTAACGTCGCAACAAATTGATCTTCGTACTTTTCGATATCACCAGCCCCCATAAAAATAATTACGGGCTTGTCAATCGCATTTAATTGAGCTAATGAATCACCATCAATACTCTTTGCCCCAGGAACTAAATCAATCAAGTCTTGACTACTAATGTTACCGGCTTGTTCACGAATCGAACCAAAAATCGGCGTCACAAAAGTCAAATCAGCTTCCGTAAGGCTTCACCAAAACCAGCTAGGTACGCTTGTAGCCGCGAATAAGTGTGGGGTTGGAAAACTACCACGATTTCACGGTCTGGATACTTTTGCCGGGCCGCATCAATCGTCGCATTAATTTCTGATGGATGGTGCGCATAATCATCAATCACCACTACGTCCCCATAGACACTTTCGCTAAACCGCCGCTTAACCCCACTAAAGGTTGCTAATTCACTGGCTACGGCCGTCATATCTTGGTGTTCTAAGTAAGCAATCGCAATTACCGCCAGGCTATTCAAGACACTGTGTTCACCATACAAATGAATTATGAAGTGCCCTAAGAATTCATCATGATAGTACGCATCGAATTCAGAGCCCGTCGTGGTCCGTTGAATATTTTGCGCTTGGAAATCATCATTAGCTTGCGTCCCGTAATAATAAACTGGTACGGCTAATTCCATTGAGCGCAAGGAAGCATCTTCACCCCAAGCAACGACCCCTTTCTTGACTTGTTGCCCATAGGTCGTAAAGGACGCCACTACATCATCAAGATCCTTGAAGAAATCTGGATGATCAAATTCGACATTGGTCATCACCGCATAATCCGGATGATAGGCTAAGAAGTGATCCCGATATTCATCGGCTTCAAAAATAAAGTTCTTTGCATCCGCCGTCCCTTTACCAACTCCATCGCCAATTAAGTAATTCGTTGGTTGAAGGCCAGCAAAGACGTGGGATAACAACCCCGTCGTTGATGTCTTCCCATGCGCACCGGCCACCCCAACACTCGTATAAGCTTGAACTTGTTGTTCGACCGTATCCGGGTAACTTTGGACCGTTAAGCCCATTTCGTGCGCCCGAACAATTTCTGGGCGATCATCACCAAAGGCGTTTCCTTGCACCACAATCATTCCGGATGCTAAATTAGCTGGATCAAATGGTAAAATTTCGATCCCTGCTGCTAATAATGGACCTTGGGTAAAGGTTTCTTTTTCAATATCTGACCCCAACACCGTGTGGCCTTGGTCATGTAATAACCGGGCTAAGGCGGCCATCCCAGTCCCCTTAATCCCAACAAAGTAATACGTACTCATAATTTGCCTCGATTAATCTATTAATTAAAATAAATGGTTCCCTTTTTCAAAGTCAAACGCATCCCCAGTGGCCCCGAAATCATCTGGTAAGATGACACACCCTGGCTTTTGTGGGGCATTAGCTAAGTTTAATTCCCGACCAGCACAAATCATCCCGGCACTTGGTACGCCACTAATTCGCCGGGCCAAATTACTTGTCCGCTCGGCATCATTGCCCCAGGTTTAGCAACAATTACTTTCACGTTATCCGTGATGTTAGGTGAACCACACACAATTTGGAGCGTTTCCCCATCCACTTGAACTTGGGTAATTTGTAAATGATCTGACTTAGGGTGAGCTTCCATTGATTCAACGTAACCAATCACAAACTTAGGGGTTTCATCGGCCACTAATTGGGCGTCAAACCCCGCACTAGCCAAGTGGTCATTTAACGTTGCCACTTGGGCAGCGGTTAAAACCACTTGTCCCGCCGCTTGGTCAGCTAATTCTGGTAATAATGCACTCGCATTAAAGAAGTTGTAACCTAACAATTGACCATTGTCAGCCAACGTCATTTGCGTTACATCATCCTTGGTGGTAACAACTTGTTCACCAGTGGTTGGGGCCACCATCGTCACTAAGACATCCCCCATCCCGGCTTTGTTATAACTTGCAATTAACATTTAAAAACCTCATTTTTATGATTTCAATCAATGATTAGTTTACCATAAATATAGCAAAAATTAGTGGTAACAACGGATTTGTTACCACTAATTGCTAATCTTTATTTTGGTAAGTTATTGATAAAAGTTTCAACTTCTTCCTTAGTCTTACGATCCTTGTTGACAAACCGACCAATTTCTTCACCATCACGGTAGGCCACAAAGCTTGGAATCCCCATGATCCCCATTTCAGCGCTAAATCGATATTTTCATCCCGATCAACTTGGATAAACTTAAAATCAGCATATTCCGCTTCAATTTCTGGCATTGCTGGCTTAATGAACCGGCAATCTGGGCACCAATCAGCCGTCCAAAAGAGAATTGTTTGACCATTAGCAACCGTTGTTTGTAATTCGGCCATCGTTGACTTTGGTAATTGTTCCATGATGAACCTCCATTGAATTTATTTGATAAATTTATTTTACTTGGTCAAGATCAAAATTACCACCAATTGGCTTAATTGCACGAATGTAGTATACTGTAAGCACTATCAATCATTTATGGAGGCTTGGCGATGGCAAAAGCATCATTATCTAAATTATCCCTTTATTTAGCCGTTAGCGCCGGTGCTTATTTCGTTGGTGAAGCAATCGCTAAACATGGCTTATCGGCCAACCAAGCCGTCAAATTAGTTTGTGATCAATTTAAACCCCGAGGACCGATTATTGGAACCTGGGTAATGGAACACGCCATGCGCTACCCTGATCACGACCGTCTAACCTATATTTATCACGGTGGTTTTCGCCAACAGGTTGGTTATGACTTATTAGAATATGAATTTATCGTGGACCGCAAAACCGGTGAAATCATCGAAGTGACCCAAATAGAAAACGACGCTGCTGATTAGTAGCGTCGTTTTTTTATCACTGCATTAAAAAATAACGCCGTAAGTCAATTAACTTACGACGCCACTCCTTTAATTAATTGTTTATTCTTTAACTTGATATTGGCGTTGATGATGCTTTAACCCCGCTAAAACAAAGCGCGATGGATCAGCATCCACATTAAACGTCACATCCGTGCTCTTAAGCCCAAGATGTTGCTTAAACATTGTTTCATAGGTGGCTAAATCAACTCGTTGCCGCTGGTCTAGCGCAATCCCACCTAAGCCAGCTTGGTAGGTTGATTCTAAAATTCCGGTCAAGAATTCTCCTTCAGCCCCCGAACCATAACTAAAGAGGCCAATTCGTTCACCCGGTTTTACATCACCATGATGTAATAATGACATTAACCCGAGATATAAGGAACCTGTATATAAATTCCCGACTTCACGGGGAACTAATTGGGCAGCCGTTAAATTAACCCGTAAGCGCGTAGCTAATTCATCATCACGCTCACTAATTTCCGACTCTAAGCCCTTTTTCCCCATTTTCGTAAATGGTAAATGGAACGCCAGCGCTGCAAAATCAGCTAATTCACGCCCGGTTTGTTCCAAGTAGCGATGGAACGTCGTTTGGAAAAAATCGATATAGACATTCGTTGAATACTTACCATCTACCATCGCTTCTGTTGCATAATTAGGCCGCCAGAAATCCATCACATCTTGAGTGTAATTAACGCTGACTGGCTCAATTGATAAGACTTTTGGATTAGCACTAATCACCATCGCTACCGCACCAGCTCCTTGCGTCACTTCACCACCAGTCTTTAAGCCATAGCGGGCAATATCACTAGCAATAACTAAGACTTGTTCAGCTGGATTTAACGCAACTAATCCGCGGGCAAACTGCAAGGAAGCTGTCGCTGAATAACAGGCTTCCTTAACTTCAACGACCCGGATAAAATCTGATAAACCTAATAACTGTTTAACATAAATCCCCGCCGCTTTTGATTGGTCAATTCCTGATTCAGTAGCGACAATTAACGTTGAAATATTGGCCGCCGTCAGGTTTAATTGACTTGCTGCTTGTGCGGCTAAGGTCACAATATCTTGCGTTGGTGGGACAACCGCTTGTTTACTTTGGCCAATCCCAATTAAATACTTATTTGGATCTTCATCCCGTGCTTGCGCCAAATCAACTAAGTCGAGATAATATGGCGTTGTCGCAAAGGCGATTTGATCAATTCCGATCTTCATCCATTCGTCCTCGTTTTCATCAATATCTGAAATATTATTATACCTTATTATAATGCTTAGAGCTAATTTACAAGCGCATTAGTTGACGAAAATATGAATTTAACGTAAGCTTACTTTAATAAGAAAGCGCATTCACAAAGGAGGACGATTAATTATGTCCAGTGTTAAACCAACCAAAATTACCCTTACCCCCGCGGCTAGCAACTGGTTTCAAACCGCGCTGGAATTGACGCCTGGAAATGGCATTCGTTTTTATGGCCGGGTCTATGGGGCCACCAATGCCCATACTGGTTTTTCAGCGGCCATGTCGCGGTGTGATTATCCCACCTTGCCGGTCGTCGATGAAGTAATCGACGGCATTCATTACTATATTCAAGAAAGTGATAATTGGTTCTTTAACGGGCTTGATTTACAAGTTGACTATGACGAGCAGCTCGATGGTCCAGTTTATCACTTTACTCCGAATGATGGATCCACCCTCGATGCCCGCGCGAGTGCCTCACATTAGTAAAAAAAAGTTGCCAATTTAGGCAACTTTTTATTTTCCCCTTTTCTTTTTAAAATAATGGGTATACAATAGCTCATACATTAGAAAATAATTAGAAATTGATTAAGGAGTGATAATTATGGCAAAATTTAACTATTCAAAACGTGTACCTGCCGATGGGACGGATGCAGTTGGTGCTATTCTTAAGGCAGCGGCGGATCCATCAATTATCTCATTTGCGGGTGGTTTGCCCGCTCCTGAATTATTCCCCGTCGAAGCAATGAAAAAGGCCACCGACGCAGCCTATGACGAACATGGCCGTGAAGTCATGCAATACGGGGCTGCCCGCGGGGTCAAGGAAATGCGTGAGCTTGTCTTACAAATTGTTAAGGATCACGAAAATGTGGTCGCCAATGATGAAAACGTCGTAGTAACAAACGGCTCTGAACAAGTACTCGAATTAGCAGCCAAGGCCCTCGTTAACGAAGTAGATACCGTCTTAGTTGAAGATCCAACCTACTTGTGTGCGGTCGACGCCTTTAAGTCATATGGAGCCAACTTAGTCGGGGTACCAACGGATGAAGATGGGTTGATTCCGAGTGAATTAGAAAAGACGCTCCAAGCCCATCCGGAAGCCAAGTTCTTGTACGTCATCCCAACGTTCCAAAATCCAACTGGGCGGACGATGCCCGCTGAACGCCGCCAACAAGTGGCTGAGTTAGCTGCTAAGTACAACTTATTAGTCTTTGAAGACAATCCTTACGGTGATATCCGCTTTGAAGGTGAACACGTTGACGCCATCAAGTCGTATGATAAATCTGGGAATGTTGTTTACATGGGGACCTTCTCCAAGATTCTCTCCCCTGGTTTCCGCTTAGGTTACTTAGTTGCCGACCCCGAATTTGTTCAAAAGTTTACCCTCTTGAAGCAAACCGCTGACCTGGGGACTAACAACTTAGTCCAATGGGCGACGGTCAAGTTCTATGAACAAAATAACGTTGATGAACATGTCAAGAAAATCAGTGATCTTTATGGTCAACGGAAAGCTTTAATGGAAGCCGGGATGAAGAAATACTTCCCAGCTGGTGTTACCTACACCCATCCAGAAGGTGGTATGTTCCTTTGGGTAACGGTCCCTGGAGTTGATGACACAACTGAATTATTCAAACAATGTTTGGAAGAAAAAGTGGCCTTTGTTCCTGGCGAACCTTTCTATGCCGGCCAACCAGAACCTGGTCACTTACGTTTGAACTACTCAAATATGGCGGAAGATCAAATCGATGAAGGTCTTAAGCGCCTCGGTAAAGCCCTCGCCAATGCCATCAAATAAATTTAATCGTTAGCTAAACCAAAATCCCGTCAACTCATAATAATGAGTTGACGGGATTTTTGACTAAATATTAATTAAACTAAGTATTTCTTAACCAATGAACTAATTACGGAGCTAGTAATTCCCAACGTAGCCAACAAGACCGCCATCAAGATAACAGATGCTCGATCATTTTGATGTTGTGACGGGATTTCATCATTGGGATTAGCACTCGGTGTTTGATCATTTGGCGCCATAATCGTATCTGAATAACTACTAATGGCATCCTTAATCATCGCAATCACACTCTTTTTAACTCCAACCGCTTGTGGAACCTCAGTCACCGATGGCTTACTCTTCATTTTATCAGCTAATCTTGATGAAGAATCAGTTTTTACAACTGCATTGGCAACCAAATGTTCCACATGTTGAGCAGGTTGTACTTGCGCAAAGGTTGCTACTTGCGCGCTTGGTACCAATAAGTCACCACCGACTTTGTCATTAGTTGGTTTTGCTACCGGTAAATCAATTACCGTAGGCGTAACTGGGGTTGATTGCGTTAACGGCTTTGGCGCTGCCTTACCAGGATTAATTGGTTCATCAACGACTGGAGCGGGAAGTGTCAATGTTGACTTCTCCGGTTGCGTCAGTGGTTCGCCAACTTCATGTTCTGGAATCGTTAACGTTGGCTTTTCTGGTTGCATCAGCGGTTCGCCAACTTCGTGTTGTGGTTCACTTGGTAGACTGTCTTCGGCACTACGATCAGTTATCGTCCGAGTCACCACTGAATAAATATTAAGGTAGGCTATCTTTCCCGTAGAACTTTCCTTAACCAAACGAACCGTATCTGTCTGCCCCACAAAAGTTAGGAGTGGCGTAAACGTAACAACCCCTTCATCATCAGTTGTATAAGTTCCTTGTTCTGGCAACGTAATTGTTTGTAACCCATTGGCTTCAAAATAAGCATTAACCCAAACATCTGAAAGTTCATTATCTACCGAATCCTCATTTGATAACGATTTATCTGTGGATGGTGATACACCAGCTTGAGGCGTTGTCTGATCATCATCCACTAATGGATCCTCTTTAGCGCCCCCAGCTAATGAATAATCATTATCTTGCGCATGCAAATCAGTTTGTTCTAAGTTATCTGCTTGATCTCGTTTGGTCGTTGACGTAATTGCGGCTGCTTGTGTCGTCCCATTTGACCAACTCATACTAAGTGGCTGGTTATCAATTGTATCAGCCTGCACAGTCCCCGGTGCAATTAGAAGTGACGCTACTACAGTCCCTGATAATAACAGTGATTTAGTAACCACGCTGACTTTTACCTTTCCTAATTTCTCACGCATACCAAAATTCCCCTATTTAATCGATAGTTAAGTATAACCACTATAATATATGGAAACGTTTTTGTCCAGTTATTAACACGATTTTTATTCACAATTTACATATTTTTATTCGTCTTAATTTCACATTTGTTTCATTTTTACCTTAACTTATCCCAAGCTAATCCTAGCAATTAAAAAGTTACCAACGGATTTTATCCATTGATAACTTTTTTCTATTAATTCAATATTTTAAACGCTGCCTTTAACCCCGCAAATAACATATCAGTTCCAATCACCGCTAAAATCAACCCCATCAAGCGGGTAATTACCGCCATCATATTGGATCCTAACTTCTTAACAATAACTTCCCCATACACAAACAGGAAATAGGTCAAAATTGCCAAGATGACAAACGCAATTGTAACCACAAGGGGATTGTACCTATTAGCTAAATTCATCGTCGTCGCAATCGTTCCCGGACCAGCTAAAATTGGCATGGCTAACGGGGTAATGGCAACCGACATTTCTTGGTCAATTGACGGTTTTGTTGGATCAACGTCATGTTGTAAACTCGATGTTTTTCCCTTTAACATGTCATAGCCAATAATCGCAATAATAATACCACCAATACTCCGCAAGGCTGCTAAATCAATGCCAAAGAGCTGAAAAATTATTTTCCCACCAAACGCAAAAACAATTACGATTAGCGTTGCAATTACTAAGGCCTTCTTCGCAATCGCGTGACTAATTTTTTTCATCATCGCTAGCTGTTAATGCAATAAAGACCGGTAAATTTCCAATTGGATTTAAGATTGCAAAAAAAGCCATCAACACAATTGGAATCGCCATTAAATTCTCCATTTCAAGGTGCCCCTTTCAAGTTTTTAATACCTTAATTTTACACCACCAGCCAGTTGCGTAACTAACTATCTCTTACTTTCCATTTGAATTTATCAACCCCAGTTATCATTTAGCAAATTAAAAAACTGCCAACTGTAAGCTCAATTGACAGTTTAATTTGAGTTATTGTAAGGCTGCCTTAACGGTTTCGTTAACGAGCTTACCGTCTGCTTTACCTTTAACTTGTGGCATCACCACGCCCATGACCTTTCCCATGTCTTTCATGCTTTCGGCCCCAGTTTGTTCAATTGCCTTGGTCACAATTGCCTTCACTTCTGCTTCGGATAATTGTTCCGGCAAGTACTTTTCAACCACTGATAATTCATGCTTAGCTTGTTCAATCAAATCTTCCCGACCAGCATTTTCGAATTCCGCCAAGGATTCCTTGCGTTGCTTGTATTCCCGCGATAAAACGGTCGCTTCTTCATCCGCCGTTAAATCATGACCTAAGTTGATTTGTTCATTCGTAACGGCCGCCTTTAACATCCGCACCACGCTTAACGTAGCCTTGTCCTTGGCCTTCATAGCCGTCTTCATATCATTGTTTAATTGATCTAATAAACTCATTTCTAAAATCCTCCAAAATTATATTAAAAAACCTCTTGCCCGGTGGACAAGAGGTAGCAGAATCTTAACGACGACGCTTGTTCTTCCGCTTCCGTGCTGCTTCAGCCTTTAACTTCCGCTTAACACTTGGCTTTTCGTAGAATTCACGCTTACGGTATTCTTGTAAAGTCCCGTTCCGTGACACAGTACGCTTAAACCGACGAAGAGCGTCATCTAATGATTCATTCTTCCGAACGATCGTCTTTGACATAACTAATTTCCCTCCCTCCGGTTTCAGATTCGTACTAAGAATCAATTTCAAAATACCATTTAATTATAGATAATTTTATGGTCAGCGTCAATCATATTTTTAATTTTGTGCCAGGAAATCTAATAACTTCCCCAAAACTATTGCGTTTGCCCTTGGCACTCCATGGTCAATTATTTGGGTTGGCGTTTGGCCTAACACTGACCCGGCAGCATATGATCCATCATTAATGACAATTTCTCGCAAATTATCCATTAACGGTTCCAAATGGAATTGCAAGGCAATCGCCCGCTGTTGATACATAAACCCTTGCTCAACAACATTTTCATTGGAAAACAACAACTCTGCCCCCGCTGATGGTGAATTGTTGCTGATGCCAGTGCAATACTTCAACTTGCTTTGGCATCCCAGGTAATGGCTGTTGTAATGTTACCGGCGCCCAACCAACTTCTTTGACGGGTGCATCTTTAACTTCACCACCAAGAACTTTAGCTAATTGTTGTCCCCCAAAACAAATTCCCAAGTATGGAATGTGTTGCTCTAAACAAGCTTTAATTAAGGCTCGTTCTTGTTTAATCCAGATTTCATCATCATTCGGACTTGCGGGGCTGCCTAATACCACTAACATATCAGTTTCGTCAGCCGTTGGAAATTGACCAAAGTCATTCGGATGATAGATAAAGACCTCATGATGATGTTGCTGAGCCCAGGTTAAAATTGCCCCGGGTCCTTCATCGCTTGCATGCTGCAAAATATTAACTCGCATCACACCGCCCCCTAACCTTGACTCAAGCGGTCCATCATCGTTGCATCAAAGGCTTGGGCCGTCAACATCTTAATTTCTTCGGCGTATGGGGCCACCTTCTTCTTAGGATCAGCCACCGTTGGTACATAGGGCGTTTCCATAATCTTCGGGCGGTCGGCTAATTGTGGGTGATGCGCAATATAGTTTAATGTTTCAAAGCCAATCGTCCCAAAACCAATATTAGCATGTCGGTCTTTGTGGGAGCCTTGGTCGTTTTTTTGAATCATTTAAATGCACCACTTGGAGCTTATCTAAACCGATCACATGATCAAATTCATTCAAGACCCCATCAAAGTCATCCTTAATATTGTAACCCGCATCGTTAGTATGACACGTATCAAAGGTGACGGATAACTTTTCATTCAACGTCACTTGATCCATAATTTGGGCAATTTGTTCAAAGCTAACTCCAACTTCGGTACCTTTGCCGGCCATAGTTTCAATCGCAATTTGTGCCGTTTGATCCGGCGTTAAAATTTCATTTAATCCCTTCGCAATTTGCGCAATGGCAACATCGGCGCCAGCCCCAACGTGCGCGCCGGGATGCAACGTAATTTGTGTCGCCCCGAGCGCTTGGGCCCGTTCAATTTCTTGGGCTAAGAATTCAACCCCAAAGGTAAAGTTGGCTGGCTTAATGGTATTCCCTAAATTCACAATGTAAGGGGCATGAACCACTAAATTAGTTAGTCCATGATCTTGCATATAGGCTTGGCCAGCTGGAATATTTAACTCGCTAATTGGTTTCCGTCGCGTATTTTGAGGGGCGCCAGTATAGACCATCATCGTGTTGGCCCCATAACTAACCGCCTCTTGCGCTGATCCTAACAACATCTTGGGGGCTTTAAACCCCACGTGTGAACCTAGTAACATCAATCCAACCTCCTTAAGCGGTCATTATTCTTCGTCGTTATCCGCCTTAGTAACAGCTAAGTTTAATTCTTCTAATTGTTCCGCATCTACGGCGCCCGGAGCTCCAGTTAATGGTTCCACCGCCTTCGAATTCTTAGGGAATGGAATCACGTCCCGGATACTATCGGCTTGGGCTAATAACATTACCCACCGGTCAAGCCCAAAGGCCATCCCACCTTCTGGAGGCATCCCGTTTTCTAAGGCTTGGAGTAAGAAACCGAACCGTTCTTGGGCCATTTCCTTCGTGTAGCCAAGGGCCTTTAAGACCTTTTCTTGGACCTTTGGATCGTGAATCCGAATTGATCCACCCCCAATTTCATTCCCATTTAAGATAATATCGTAACTTTGGGCATGGGCCTTGTGAGGGTCTTCACCGGGTTCTAAGTACTTCAAGTCGGATTCGTTAAGCATCGTGAATGGATGGTGCGCCGCAATCCACTTATCAAATCCTTCATCGTATTCAAACATTGGCCAATCAACCACCCATAAGTAGTTCCATTGGTTGGACGGAATTAAGTCTAATTCCTTGGCGATTGCTTCCCGTAAGTAACCTAACGCATCACACACAACATTGAACGTGTCCGCCACAAACAGAATTAAGTCACCTTCCTTGGCCCCTAATTGTTCATTCATTGCTGGCGCTAGGTCATCAATAAACTTAGCAATCGGACCATTGTAACCTTCATCCGTCACCTTAACCCAAGCTAAGCCCTTAGCATGGTAACGCTTGATGTAATCTTCTTTCTTACTGATGTCTTTGCGAGAATACTTGTCTGCTCCACCCGGCACAACAATTGCCCGGACATAGTTTCCGGCCGCCACTGTAGTACTAAAGACCTTAAAGCCACTGTCCTTAACTAATTCAGATACATCTTGAATTTCCATGCCAAACCGCGTGTCCGGTTTGTCAGAACCATATTTGTCCATCGCTTCTTGCCACTTCATCCGTGGGAATGGCGTTGGCACATCAACATCTAAGACTTCCTTCATCACCCGCTTGATTAAGCCTTCTGCCACCGTTTGAATTTCTTCAGGCGTAGCAAAGCTCATTTCCGTGTCAATTTGGGTAAATTCTGGTTGCCGGTCACCACGTAAGTCTTCATCTCGGAAACACCGCGCAATTTGATAGTACTTATCAATGCCCGCGCCCATTAATAATTGCTTAAATAATTGTGGTGATTGTGGTAAAGCATAGAAATGTCCTGGGTAAACCCGTGATGGCACGATGTAGTCCCGGGCCCCTTCTGGCGTTGACAACGTCAAGTTCGGCGTTTCCACATCCATAAAGTCATTGTTGTCATAGTAATTGTGAACTACGGCCGTCACTTTACTCCGTAACTTCATGTTCTTCATCATTTCAGGACGACGTAAATCAACATAACGATACTTCATCCGCAATTCTTCGGCTGCATCAACCCCATCAACGACTTCAAATGGTGGCGTTTGGGATTTAGCTAACACGTTAATCGTGTCAACAACTATTTCTAACTTCCCCGTTGGTAAATCGGGATTAATTTGATCCCGTTCGCGAACCGTCCCGGATACTTCAATAATGTATTCATTCCGCACCGTTTCCGCAATTGCAAAGGAATCAGCATTTTCTTGTTCGTTAAAAACTAATTGCACAATCCCTTCGCGGTCCCGTAAATCAATAAATAATAAGCCCCCGAGGTTACGGCGCTTAGCCACCCATCCTTTTAAAACAACCGTTTGGCCAAGTTGGCTTTCGTTGGTTAAACCAGCATAATTTGTCCGTTGCATCAATTTCCTCCTTCTAATAAAAAAAGCGTCCTTGAACTTAATCAAGGGCGCAATCGCACGGTACCACCTTAAAAATTCGCTCCCAATATCGTTGGGTCGAACACGGGACAAACAACTTTGTCCATTGTCTCCAAAGTGGTCACTGCTAACTTCCAAGGTAGGCTTGCACCAATCCCTACTCGCTAATACGTGGCTGTTAACATCAGGCTTTTTCATCAACAAAAGATAATTTAATTTTCATCGATAACCATACCTAATTTGGTAGGTTTTGTCAATGTTAGTATGCGACGCCGTTAAAAACTTCCGTGGGGTAAGCCTTGCCTCCCGTGCGAGGGAAGGAACTTCCATCGGAGGAGGCTGGCTTAGCCATAGGAAGTTTAGGCGGAGCATCACTACAAGTGTGAATAGAACACTTAGCACTAGGAAACTTAGGGCGAGCATAATTGCAGTTGTGAATAGAACATTTAGCCATAGGAAGTTTAGGCGAAGCATGATTACTAGTGCGAATAGAACAATTAGCCATCCCAGCATTGCAATGAACTTTATAACTAGCTACAATAAGGAACAAATGTATCTCTTTTAGAAGGAAGGTGACGCCCTTGAAAGCAACTGATCAACTTAGCCAAACTGTTGCTAATCTTTTGGCCGGAATTTTAGCCATTACAGCTCTAGCGTTAACGGCAATTTTAATCATAATTTCCCAACCACCAACTAGTCACCTCAATCCGAACCAGCTTGTCCTTAAAAATGGGCCTGGCATGCAATATAAGTCGGTCAACCTAACTAAGACCGTCGCCGCTAATGCCGGTGCCAAAAAAACATGGCTGGCAAGCATTCAAACTTAACTCAGGGAAAACTGTTTGGGTCAACGAATGGAACCTTGCCCATCCGCAAACTAAAAAAACACGCCCTAACTGGAACCACGATTGTGTTAGATCCTGGTCATGGTGGTAATGATAGTGGTGCCCTATATCGGAAGAATTTAACGAAAAAAACAATACGAAGAAAAGACGTACACCTTAAAGTTTGCCCAACAATTGGCCACGAAATTGCGTGCTCAAGGGGCCCACGTAATTATGACGCGGAATAATGATGTCTACAAATCATTAGGTGAACGAACTCGATTAAGTAATCGTGTACAAGCAGATGCTTTTGTAAGTTTTCACTTTGACTCCGCCCCACAAGATAACTTAGCTTCAGGTTTTACTACCTATTACTATCACAAAAATCAAGCTACCAAAAAGTTAGCCAAAACTGTGAGCGCTAATTTAACTGGCCTTCCATTAACTAACCGCGGGATTGATTTTGCTGACTATTATGTCTTACATCGCAATCATCGCCCCGCTATCTTATTAGAAATGGGCTATATTAATACCACGAAAGACTTTCGCCAAATTCAAAATCCAACCTACCAACAAAAAGTGGTTGACGATGTTGAACGCGGGTTAATTCAATACTTTAAAGATTAAATAAAAATCCCCTCCTAAGTTAGCATAACGCTAACCTAGGAGGGGATTTTTATCTTAAACTAATTCATATTCAGTAATTTTTCGACCTGAACCTTGTTCAAAAAAATAGCTTAAAATTCCGGCTTCAACTTTAGCATAGCTACTATTTTTAACCTGTAATTTAATATTTCCATTATTATAACTAAGTTTAAACAATTGCTTATTAAATGCCGTAGGTGCCAATAAACAACCTTTAATTCCTTCTAAATACCACGCTGGAAATTTATTTGACTGATAATCACTTACTTGCACAACTCGTTTTAATTTATGTGCTTTACCATCAGTCTTCCCATAGCCAAACACCAATATTCCAACTGTTTCTTCACCTAACTTTTCACGATTAATGCTACCGGCAACAAACCAAGTATTTAATCCCAACTGTTGGATAAACAACATCAATTTGGCTGCTACATACCCAACATGATAGTTATCACCTTTAAAAACTATCACATTTTTCACGTTATCTGACATTAATTTGGCCATCAAGCCATGTAAAGCGTTCTTCCCGTCATCCCTTATCTCAGTATTAATTTGATAATCCATACTCAATTTATTTAATTGAGTACTAATTTTTTCTTTTATATTTGCCGAAATTAACCGATTTTGATACTTTCGGACCGTATGTCGTTGTTGCATTAAATCATCTATTTCCATCTTATTCCTCCACATAAATCTAACAATTACTAATCCCGTTGGTATAAATTTCAATCATTTTTCGAACATAAACTGCTAATTGTTGTTCTTTATTAGCCACCTCTAAATTATCTGAAATTAACGCTAAACCACTAATATATGACCATAAATTAATTACGTGCATTTCAGAATTACCTTTAGCATTAATTTCGACTAAATAGCGTTTTACCGTTTTTTTAAATAACGAAAAACTATTCTTGCTATCCATTACCACAGTCATACTTTGTCCATCACTGATAACTTTATTAACAAACTCACTATTAAATAGAAATTCAAAGTAATGCTTATACTCATATGAAAAATGAATAAATTTTATTCCCATCTCAACTAGATCATCAACTGGGGTTCGATTATCGTCACAGTAAAGATAATCATGAAAAATTGCCGAAACTCTAGTAAGCAATGCCATCATCAACGCATCCTTGTTCTTAAAATGACGATAAATTGATGGAGAACTTACTCCACAAGCAGCCGCAATCTTTTTAATTTCAACTTTTTGATAACCATCCGTCTCGATAATTTTTAAACCAACCTCAAGAGCATCATGTTTTAAATTCCCATGATGAAAACCATCTGCCATCTTCTATCCTCACATTCATTTTAATGTTAATCTGATTAACTTCCGCTGATATTATACACCGTTATTAAAATGTTAATCAACTACTAATCTAAAAAAACTCCTAAGCTAGCGCGATGCTGACCTAGGAGATAATTATTCAGCTTAATGATAACTAAATTCAACTTAGTATAATCAAGCTAGGACAACGTTGTCCGCATGACCTTGATTCAGTCCAAATACCACCCCACAACTAATGAATTTACGCACGCCTAATAAAAAAGTGCAAACCATGATTAACATGGTTTGCACTTTTCATTTGCAGTTATAGAATAGTTGCTTTAATCCAGCAATTTTGATTACCATGACTTATTATTTAGTGGCTGTAATCACGGTGGTGCCCATCCAAGGGCCACCCCACCAACCATTGTAACCAGCATTGGTTAATTTAATATCGTGATACCCCAATGCTTGCAACTGTTTTTGGTATTCTTGACTGAAAATAATATCGATAATCAATATCCGGCCGCCCGGTTTTAATACCCGCGTCGCTTCAGCTAACGCCTGTTTCCGAGCTGACGTTTTTAGATTATGAATCGACAAACTAGCCGTCACTAAATCAAACATATCCGCATCAAACGGCAACTTCGTCATATCAGCCGTTTGCACCTTAGCAACTTCTGATACCCCCGCTTGCAAAATATTGGTTTCTGTTGCTGATTGATGATTATTCGACTGATCCTTTTGACTCCAAATATCAATTCCAATTACTTGCCCCGGAACCTGTAAGTATTTTGCCACATTCAGTAACATCAAGCCATGACCAGTTCCTAAATCTAATACTCGTTGATCACTAGCAAGGTGACTATCAGCCACCGCTTGCTTAACAATTTTATATTTTCCATACCAAGTTGTATGAAAATAAGTCCACGCCGAACCGATTGCAATTATCATAAACAAACCCGCTAATAGGTTATGGGGTTGGGTACTATATTGCCAAATCGCAAATAATGAAATCGCGATTAATCCCAGCAATGTTCCTGGAGAATCAATTCCTTTTTTTCAATCTTGCTTCCTCTATTTCTCATAAATAATCGTCACTGGACCATCATTGACCAATTCAACTTGCATATCGGCCCCAAATTCACCCGTTTCAACATGAATGCCCGTCGCTGCTAACCGACGATTGAATTCATCGTATAATGGCGCCGCAATTTCCGGTTTCGCCGCTCCGGTGAAGCTCGGTCGATTCCCTTTTTTCGTATCAGCATACAACGTAAATTGCGAAATGGAGAGAATTTCACCGTTAATATCTGCTAAACTGGCATTCATTTTACCGGCTGCATCACTGAACACTCGTAAATTCGTAATTTTACGCACCAAATAATCCAGTTGTTCCTCACCATCATCCGGCGCAATCCCAACTAATAACAAGAACCCTTGCCTAATCTTACTAACAACTTGCTCATCAATTGACACTTGGGCCTTAGCCACCCGTTGCACTACTACTCGCATCTAATAACTCCTTACTTAATGGATCACACGACGGACACTATCAACATTCGTCAAACCAGATAAGGCCTTCATAATAATGTTTAATTGACCAATACTCCGAACCCCAACGGTCGCATTAATTGTCGCAATATTATTGCTATTAATCTTCCCATTAATCGATGTCAGGTACCGCGTATGACTATTAATCGACCGCAGAACTTCATTCACTAAGCCCGAGCGATTGTCACCTCGAACTTCAATATCCGTATCGTAAATTTGGGTATCTCCCTGTGGATTTTCCCAGTAAACCGTTACAATCCGTTGGCCCGTTTGTTCAGCATGCTTAATATTCGGACAGTCAATCCGGTGCACAGAAACGCCCCGGCCCATCGTAATGTAGCCCAAAATTTCATCCCCTGGAATTGGTTTACAACAATGACTCAACCGCGTTAGAAGATTATCGACTCCTTCAACAATAATGCCGTCGCCGCTGCTCTTTGGCAATTGTTGATGTTCATTTGCAAGCGTCTCGTGATTTTCCAAAATCGCTTGGGCCTGTGCTTCGGCTTCCCGTTGCTTTTCTTCGCGCCGCACGGTTTCCGTTAAGCGATTGCGGACACTCATCGCTGAAATATCACCAAAGCCAACAGCCGCAAACATTTCTTCCGCATTATTGTAATGCAGCTTAGTTGCTACTTGTTGAGCTAATTCATCGGTTACCAACGCAGCTGGTTCGTATCCGGCTTCGCGAATTTGTTGATCAACTAACCGCCGTCCCGTTTCAATATTTTGTTCCCGGTCATGCATCCGGAAATATTGCCGAATCTTATTTTTGGCTCGCCGGGTAGACACTAAATCTAACCAGTCATGACTCGGATGGGAGTTATTCGATGTAATAATATCAACAATATCCCCATTCTTAATATCGTAATCCAATGGGACAATCCGGCCGTTCACTTTGGCCCCGGTCGTCTTATTTCCAACTTCCGTGTGAATTAAGTACGCCATATCTAATGGCCCCGCCCCAACTGGCATTTCAATGACATCCCCTTTGGGCGTAAAAGCGTACACCTTATCAGCAAAGACATCACTTTGAATTCCAGACATAAAATCATCCGTGTCTTGGGTTTCATTCCGCAATTCCAGAATTTCCTTCACAACATTCAGTTTTTGGCTATCCTTGGTTTGTTGCACCCCGTTTGTCTTGCCTTCTTTATAAGCCCAGTGCGCTGCCACCCCAAATTCAGCCACTTCATGCATTTCGTGCGTCCGAATTTGAATTTCTAACGGTTGTCCGTCAGGGCCAATCACTGTCGTGTGCAAGGATTGGTAGCCGTTCGTTTTTGGCATCGCAATATAATCCTTAAACCGCCCCGGCATTGGTTTCCAATTCGTATGAATCGCTCCTAAGACGGCATAACAATCCGGAATCGTATCAACGACCACCCGAATCGCTAACAAGTCATAAATTTCACTAAATTGCTTATGCTTGTTAACCATCTTACGGTAAATGGAATAAATATGTTTTGGTCGCCCATAAATTTCAACATTCCCCGTTAATTCTAATTCAGCGACCGCCTGTTTAACGTCTTGAATTGCTTTATCAATGTAATCCAGCCGTTGATCACGCCGCGAATTCATTAATTTAACGATGGTAAAGTATTGGTCGGGATCAATGTAACGTAACGACAGATCTTCCAATTCCCATTTCATCGTTGAAATCCCCAGCCGATCCGCAATCGGAGCATAAATTTGCAACGTTTCGCGTGAAATCCGGGCTTGCTTTTCTGGGCGTAAGAAATCAAGCGTCCGCATATTGTGTAACCGGTCCGCTAATTTAACAATCATCACCCGAATGTCTTGACTCATCGCTAATAACAACTTCCGGTGTGTTTCCGCCATTTGTTCGCGATCAGACTTATAGTGAATCTTACTAATTTTGGTATCACCGTCAATGATCATCGCAATCGTAGACCCAAAAATCGTTTCAATATCACTCAGCGTCGCTCCAGTATCTTCGACAATGTCATGCATATAACCAGCACAAACCGTTTCTGGATCCATATGTAAGTTAGCTAAAATCCCAGCAACTTGAATCGGATGAATAATATATAATTCACCCGATTTGCGCCGTTGATCCTTATGACAAATCATCGCGAACCGGTAAGCTTTTTCCACTAGGGCCACGTGTTCTTCATTCATGTAACTTGCACAAATATCACGCACATCTTCATGCGTTAAATTAGGAATTTTCGACATCTTCGTCACCTCAATTCTAAGGCCGCTTACTTGCGGACGGTTTCGTCATCGACCAAACTAAGTAACTTTCAGCTAAGTAAATCACAGGGAGTAAATATGAATAATGCGGACCATAAACTAGTAACGCCACTAACATCCAACTTGGCCAAATCCACAATTGTTTGGCGGTTTGCTGACGTAAATGCCACCCTAACCACATACTTACAATGCTATTAATCATAATTAAAAACAAACCGGACCGCACGGTAACATGAATAAACGGCAATAGGTATAACACCATCGTGCCAAAATAGCCGTATAATGTGGCAATAATCATGGTTAAGCGGTCAAATTGTTGAAATTTTGTCCAAACCTTCATTTCTACTACTCCCTTTTCGCCCAAAGCGCGCTTAATTATTAGTTAAATTTTAACATAATTCTAATTGCATTAACTTGAAAAGTAGCTTAGTTAAACTGCTAATGTTCTAATCACACTAGTAGTGATGCTCGCACTAAGTTTCCTCAGGCTAAGTGTTCTATTCATACTAGTAATCATGCTCCGCCTAAACTTCCTATGGCTAAGCCATCCTCCCTCCGATGGAAGTTCCTTCCCTCGCACGGGAGGCAAGGCTTACCCCACGGAAGTTTTTAACGGCGTCGCATACTAATGCAATCATGCTCGCAGGGTCGCTCTGACGCGATTCTAAGCACTAATCGCTTTGGAGTTTTACTCCCTGCGCGCTTAGCGACTTAGCTCGCGGAGCTCCCACTGCTTACATACTAATTTAATTCCAGCCAAACTGACACCGCACTCATGAAATATAATGGCGCGGTTTCAGTTCGTAAAATCCGCGGTCCTAAGCCCGCAGGCACGACTTCTTGCGCCGTCAACTGATTAATCTCCGTTTCTGATAATCCACCTTCAGGCCCAAAAATCGCTAAAATGGTTTCCCCGGGTTGCGTTGCTTGTAATTCCCGGACCAAGGCACTCGTCTCTCCTTGCTTCGCTGATTCTTCCCACGCTACTAACCGGTGTTGCGCTGGAAATTGAGCTAACACGTCCGTTAGTTTTTTAACATAATGAACACTAGGTTGCACTTGACGATGCGATTGTTCGGCTGCCCCGTTCGCAATCTTTTGTAACCGAGCTAACTTCTTCGTCACTTTTTCGGCGGTCCAGCGACTTACGGATCGTTCGGCCGCAAAGAAAACAATTTGATGGACGCCTAACTCGGTTGCCTTTTGCACAATTAACTCCGGCTTTTCCTTGGTCTTCGGGAGGCCACAAACTAAGATCACATTCACCGGTAGTTCACTATCACTATCCAAGGCCTCGTTTAAGGTTACTTGCGCTGGTTCAACCGTCGTAATCGTTGCCACATAAGCTTGTTGATTGTCTAAGACCACTTCAATCTGACTCCCCACTTGAGCGCGCATGACATCAATCAAGTGATGACTTACATCCGCCGGTAATTCAACCGTGTCCCCAATTTGGGCCGTCGTTGCTAAAAAGTATCGTTGCATAATTTAATCCTCATCATTGGTTGGCTTGTGGGCGATAATGCCATACCAATCTCCCATCCGCATAGTTTGATCAACTTTAAACCCATGATCTAACAAAGTTTGGCTAATTAAGGCGAACTTATCGGCAATAATACCAGATAATAAGAACTTACCACCAGGCTTTAAGTTCATGAAGGCTTGCGGAATTAATGGGACTAAAACTTCCGCTAAGATATTGGCAACTACTAAGTCAACCTGCGTGTCCATCCCATCTAGCAAACTGTTAACCCCTAATTTAACGTCTTTAGCAATTGGGTTTAAGTCAATGTTAGTTTGGGATGAATCAACTGCAACTTGATCAATATCATAAGCTTCAACTACACCGGCGCCTAAATGCTTCGCCGCAATACTTAAAATCCCGGAACCAGTTCCTACGTCAATCATGTGTTCGCCACCCCGTAACGCAATGGCCAACGCTTGGAGCATTAACTTCGTCGTTGGATGTGTTCCCGTCCCAAAGGCCATCCCTGGATCCATGTAAATAACTTTTTCTTGGTCATTGACTGGCGTGTACTCTTCCCACCGGGGCACAATTGTTAATTCATGCGTCACCCGCACTGGATGGTAGTATTTTTGCCATTCCGTCGCCCAATCGGCTTCATCGACTTGGTTAACCGTAATTTCACCACTACCTGGATTAAGCCCAAATTCACTTAATCCTTGAATCCGAGGCGTTAATTCTAATTGAATTTCCGTTACATTCACATTCGGCGGGAAGTATCCCGTCACTTGAGCACCACTCGTCAAGTGTGGCACTGTTGCCAAATCCAAAATTTTTCCTTCCCGGGCTAACGCTTCATCATCGATATCAATAAAATCAGTCGCATCTTCGACTTGAATCCCGCTCGCCCCGGCTTCCATTAATAAATTACTAACTGCTTCAATCGCTTCCGTGGTCGTAGCCACTTGTAACGCACTCCAACTCATAATTTTCTCCTTTATCTATGAAAAAAAACGACCCCCAACAGAAGTCGTTTCTAACCAAACTGGCTAATCCTCATTTACAGATCAGCGTTAATATCGTGATTTTGATCTAAGTGTTGTTGTAAATATGCAATCAACTCATCTTCGTTCACGAAAATCCGGGGATGATGTTGCCGGTGAAGCCGGACGTCAATCTCATTGATCTTTAAGCGTCCTGTCCACGTGTGGTTATACCGCACAATGGCCCGATTGTTCAATTCCCGCTTCCCAAACCGGAAGATGTAGACATGTTCCGGGGCAATCATCGGCCGGATATATTCTTTTTTATAATTAATCCCGTTATCACGCATGAATTGTTTCGTACGATTTAACATTACTTGTTCCTCCCCCAGTCAGTCTTTTAATAATGATTAATTTTAGCATAAATCCTGGTAATAACAAAGCATGGTGACAATGAAATTTGATGAAATCTTAAGTTTTACGTCAATTAGCCAATGCTATAATTAAATTACAAATTAATTTTATTTAGGAGGATGACAAATTGATCACCATTTTATTAATTATTGCCATCATTCTAGGTTGGAAGGTTTTTAAATTCTCTCTTCGCCTACTTGGTTGGTGTTTATTATTAATACTCGGATGGTGGTTATTTAAATCCGCTATCATTATCGGTCTTTTCATTGTTGGCGGTTTCATAATCGCTCTTTCATCTTGGTCAAATTAACGGTATAATAATTACTGTAAATTTTTCACAAAGTGAATAGGAAAAGAGGATTTATTATGCCACTCAAACGACAAAAAGTTGTTTTAATCGGGGACGGAGCCGTTGGTTCTGCTTATGCCTTTGCGATGATTCATCAAGGGCTCGCCGAAGAATTTGCCATTATTAACCACACGCACGAAAAAGCAGTTGGGGATGTAATGGACCTTGAAGATGCCACGGCTTACACGCACAACAAGCGGATTTACGCTGCCGACTACGACACTTGTAAAGATGCTGACCTGGTTGTAATCACGGCCGGGGCTGCCCAAAAGCCAGGTGAAACACGGTTACAATTAGTTAGCAAGAACTTGAAGATTACTAAGAATATCGTTGACCAAGTTATGGCTTCTGGTTTCGATGGAATCTTCTTAGTTGCTTCTAACCCAGTTGACGTTTTAACGTACGCCGTACAAAAGTTCTCTGGATTACCACAAAAGCGGGTAATTGGTTCTGGGACTTCTTTAGACTCTGCCCGGTTACAAGTGGCGCTTTCGAAGCTCTTTGATGTTCACCCTAACAACGTCATTGCTTACATGCTTGGTGAACACGGGGACACGGAATTTGCTTCCTTTGATAACGCCACGATTGGTGGGGTGCCATTGTTAGCCTTAGCTGAATTAAAGGACATTTCCATGGACACTTTACTCCAAGTTGAAGATGACGTTCGTCACAAGGCGTACGAAATCATCAACCGGAAAGGGGCTACCTACTACGGGGTTGCTACTTCCCTTGTTCAAATCACGCGGGCTATCTTACGGATGATGATGAAATCTTACCAGTTAGTGCCCCAATGAATGGTGAATACGGATTAAACGATATTTACATCGGGACCACGGCTGTTATCAACCGGACTGGGATTTGCGAAGTCTTCGAATTACCATTGAATGATCGTGAAAAAGACGCCATGGCTCATTCAGCTGCTGTCTTACAAAAGATCGCTTACGATGGCATGGAAGAACTTGAAAACAACTAATCAATTTTAACCAACTAAAAAAAATCGCCGTTGACCTTGGTCAGCGACGATTTTTGATTTAATTCACTTAATTA
>NZ_BBAS01000012.1 GCF_001311375.1 Limosilactobacillus equigenerosi DSM 18793 = JCM 14505 | reverse complement strand
CTAATGTTGGTAAATCCTGGTAACGTATTTGGTTCCCCCATATAAGGAACATTATTTTCATCAACCAAGAAGTCTAACCGGGCTAATCCCTTTAGTTCTAACGCTTTGTAAGTCGCCAAAGCCATTTCACGAATTTCTTGTTCGAGTGCTTCATCAACGATTACTGGTAAGTCAAAGACGACCCCACTGGCATCCACGAATTTGTTATTGTAATCGTAGAAATCATCACCATCTGGAATCCGTAGTCCACCTAACTTAGAAGCGATGGGGTGATCATTTCCTAAAATTGAAATTTCAATTTCACGGGGGTTCTTAATTCCTTCTTCAACTAAGACTTTGTAATCATAGGTCATCGCATCCGCAATTGCGGCTTGGAATTCGTCTGCATTCTTGGCCATATGAATCCCAACTGATGAACCTTGCTTAGCTGGCTTAACAAAGACTAACTTACCTAATTTAGCACTCACAACGTCCCACGTCATTTCGGCTTGGTTATCTGGAGTAACCACAACGTACTTGGTGTTCCGAATTCCAGCTTGATCAAGTACCCGCTTTGTTAATTCCTTATCAAATGACATTGCACTCGCAGCAATTCCGGCCCCAATATATGGTTTCTTTAATAACCGGAATAAGCCTTGCAAGGTCCCATCTTCACCTAAGTTACCATGCACCACTGGGTAGAAGAAATCAATTTCCGGTACCGATTGTAAAGCCATCACTGGTGCTAATGGTGATGTTAAATCCATTGTTGCATAAGCTTCTTTCACCACTGCATCTTCATCTTCACCGTCAAAAATACGCCGTGAAAATTCATCATTAATAATGATGCCATCCTTAGTAATCATAAACAAGCTAACATCGTACTTGTTTTTATCCATCCCATCATAGATATTGTGGGCGGAGCGCTTTGAAACATCATGTTCTGAAGAGTTGCCCCCAAATAAGAGTGCAATATGTAACTTTTCTGACATTAGGTTTCTCCTCTATCTTTTTACGTAGTATCTCGAACCTCTATTATAACATATTCAAAACTTTCTCACACCTTTGGATACAAAAACTGCTCAGCCAAAATCCAAATGACTGAGCAGATAATTATATTTTCTCGATTGTTAATAATACTGTGGTCGAATCAATCACCGGGTTTAAGTGATGCCAGTGCTCACTTCGCCTAACAACCCGGCTTGGAGCAACCGGCCAAATTAAATCCGTACTCCAGTTTTGCGCAATTATTTGGACACACGGCCAGGCAGCTAAAATTTTAGTTTCCGGTACTGGTCCATCTAACCAGCGAATCGTACCGAGTTGATTTAAAGCAACCGCTGTTAAGCCAATTTCAATGTAGTCACCAGCAACTCGTTGCCACCAAGGATTAGCTAATTGTCGCATTACACCTTCCCTCGCAAATCCGCCGTCTGATGGTATTTCATCGAAAGGATGATACCTATCCCAATTAAATTCCCCATTAACGACGAACCACCAGCACTAACAAATGGTAATGGAATCCCAGTTAATGGGAGTAAGCCAATGTTCATCCAATGTTTTCGAACACGTGAAATAGAATCATCATCACAAATCCGGTTGATAAATAAGCATAAAACTCATTTCGCGTTTCAAAAATCACCCGAATCATTAGGTAAATTAATAACAAATATAGTAATACTAATAGTGTACTACCCAAAAAGCCAAAGTTTTCCCCAACGACCGTGAATATCATATCGGATTCACGAACTGGAACGTACACATTTGAATGATTAAAGCCCGTCCCAAACACGCCGCCAGAACCGATGGCTTTAATACTTTGCCATAATTGGTAACCTTGATTAGTCGTATCTAATTCCGGATGCAACCATGTATCAACCCGATCAAATTGATACGATTGAAACCCAATTTTCGATAAAATATTACGACCAAAGTTACTTGTAACCATCCACAAAATTAAGCTGCTAACGGCCGTTACCACCGACACCGCCGGCACAATAATTCGCCACGTAATCCCAGAAACTAGAATTAACCCAGCAAAAATTGCACAGAATACTAAGGCCGTTCCAAAGTCATTTTGTAATTTCAAACTCAAGATAACAGGAGATAGCCATAGCGTTAATTTACCAATCAACTCCCAATCAGTCCTAACTGTATGGGTTGGATATTGATTATTATGCGTCGTAATCACACGCCCCATCATCAAAATAAAGGCGGGCTTAGCCACTTCAGACGGTTGAAAAGTAAAAGGTCCCACTGCGAACCAACTTTTCGCTCCCGTATTAATGTAATATGCACGACTATAAAAAATAACCACTAAAAACATGAGGGCTATCCCAATCCCATAAGCATAAGGAGCGATTTTCCATAGTTGTCTTGCGTCTAACTGTAAACAACAGTAGACGACTACGATTCCGAGTAAATACCATACCGATTGCGTGGCTACTTGTCGCATAATCGAAGTCGCATTGCCGGCATCATTGGCAGCCGCCACATAGATCGACATTAACCCAATAATCGCCAAACCAATTACACAAAGAATAATTCCCCAATCGACTTCAGCGCCCCGGCGCCATTTAAAAAATTTCAGCATGCGTTCCATGATGCCTGCCTCACAAATCGTTTAGTGTTGGTGAAGATGATATTCTTGGATAATCATGGCCAACCCTTCTTCTTGGGAACGAACAAAGAAATTCGTTTGATCATTAACCATTATCGCTTTAAATCGATCATTATCCGGAATCACTTCACCAATCAACCGCTTCCCAATCATTACTTGTTGAATGGGTTGGTTACCACGTTCAATATCATTAATTGTTACTTCAATATTCTTATCTTTTTTTTGCCACAATCTCACCTATCATTTCTGATTTTTCCATTGTTGAGGAACGGGATCAAATCCACTACCGCCTCCAGGATGACAACGTAGGATTCGTCGCCACCCCAACCATAATCCTTTCACGCCAAAGCGTTCCACGGCCTCATACGTATACTGAGAGCAACTCGGCTCAAAGCGACAAACTCGGTATGGCCGAGTTTGTCGATGAGCCTGTTGATACCAGCGAATTACTTGCAATAACCATTGATGTTGCATGCACGGTCTCCTTCAACAAGGTGTCTTTGCTATTATACCACAAAAAAATAAATCCTCGCAGTCCGACCACACACAGTGGAAAATAAAAAGCAGGAGACGAATGATTCGTTTCCTGCTTGATGCGGACTAAAGTAATAATTACATTGGACGTTCAGCGGCATTAAGCCGGTTAATCGCCCGCCGTAAATGAATTTCAGCTCGCTTCATATCATTAACATTTTGACTACCGCTATCGCTTACATTAGCTAAGATAGCTTCAGCCCGTTGCTTAGCATCTTGGGCCCGATTAATATCAATATCACCCGATGCTTCGGCACTATCGGCCGCAATCGTTGCCACATTATCATGGAATTCAATAAATCCACCATTTACGGCAATTACTTCATCAGCAGCTTCAGTATCACTGTGTTTAATCGTAACTAAATCAATTGCTAACGTTGCGACAATTGGAACGTGGTTGGCCATCAATCCCATTTGACCGCCAGTTGTCGTAACAACTAACATGGTTGCTTGACCATCATATACCGTTCCATCCGGAGTTGAAATAGTAACCTGAAATGAATGTTCAGCCATAACTATTCCCCCTATCCTTCAGTAGCCGCCTGTAATTTCTTCGCCTTGGCAACCACTTCTTCGATGGAACCAACCATCCGGAAGGCATCTTCTGGTAAGTCGTCATACTTACCTTCAAGGATTTCCTTGAAGCCCTTCACCGTTTCCTTTAATGGAACGTAAGCCCCCGGTTGACCAGTAAATTGTTCAGCCACCGCGAAACTTTGGGACAAGAAGAATTGAATCCGACGTGCCCGTGCCACGATGGTTTGTTCTTCATCAGATAATTCATCCATCCCTAAAATTGAGATAATATCTTGTAATTCACGGTAACGTTGTAAGACGTGTTGAACTTCTGATGCCACTGCGTAGTGTTCTTCCCCGACAATTTCTGGTGTTAACGCAGTTGACGTGGAAGCTAATGGATCCACGGCTGGGTAAATCCCCATTTGCGTTAATGAACGTTCCAAGTTCGTCGTTGCATCCAAGTGCGCAAACGTCGTTGCTGGTGCTGGGTCGGTGTAGTCATCGGCTGGCACATAAACAGCTTGAATTGACGTAATTGAACCTTGCTTCGTGGACGTAATCCGTTCTTGTAATTGACCCATTTCCGTCGCTAACGTTGGTTGGTAACCAACGGCTGATGGAATCCGGCCAAGCAGGGCTGACACTTCTGAACCGGCTTGCGTAAACCGGAAGATGTTATCGATAAACAAGAGCACGTCTTGTCCCTTCACATCCCGGAAGTATTCCGCAATCGTTAAACCAGTTAAGGCCACCCGCATCCGGGCACCAGGAGGTTCGTTCATTTGACCATAAACCATGGCCGTCTTATCAAGCACTCCTGATTCCTTCATTTCGTAGTACATATCGTTACCTTCACGAGTCCGTTCACCGACCCCCGTAAAGACTGAAATCCCGTTGTGTCCTTGGGCAATGTTATGGATTAATTCTTGAATTAACACCGTCTTACCAACCCCGGCACCACCGAACAGACCGATCTTCCCACCACGGATATATGGAGCAAGGAGGTCAATCACCTTAATCCCAGTTTCCAAAATTTCCGTATTGTCATTTAAGTCTTCGTACTTTGGTGCTTCACGGTGGATTGGCATCCGTTGTGCATCTGGTCCAAATTCAGGACCATTATCGACAGTTTCACCTAAGACGTTGAACACCCGACCTAATACGTCATCACCGACTGGCACACTAATTGGTTCTTGCGTGTTAGTAACTTCCATTCCACGCTTCAATCCATCAGTCCCGTCCATGGCAATCGTCCGGACTACCCCGTCACCCAATTCAAGGGCAACTTCCACCGTTAAACTTTCGTCATCGGCTAAGGCAATCGTTAACGCCGTATTAATTTCAGGTAATTTTTCATCTAAGGGGAATTCAATATCAACAACTGGTCCAATAACTTGAACAACTTTCCCAGTAGAACTCATATTGTTTCCTCCTGTTTATTCTTGTGCAGTCATCCCACCGGTAATTTCGGTGATTTCTGTCGTGATGGCTGCTTGACGTGCCCGGTTATATTGCAACTGTAAAGTTCCAATAATATCGTCAGCATTATCCGTGGCTGAACTCATCGCATTTGAACTTGATGAGTGTTCAGACGTCTTAGCATCTAGAATTGACCCATAAATCAAGCTTTGTGCGTATTGGGGAACCACCATTTCAACAAATTCTTCAACGGATGGTTCAATTTCATATTCAGCTCCTGGTAATGCATCAGCCGCTTGTTCAGCCGGCGTTTCATCAATTAAGTCGGTTGCCGAAATTGGCAAGAACTTTTCGGTGATTACCTCTGATGAAATCCGGTTAACGTAGTGGCTGAAAGCAAGGTAAAGTTCGTCGAATTCCCCATTTTGGTATCGACTAACCGCCGCTTGCACGATATCACGTACTTCAGTGTACGTTGGCACGTCGCTAACTCCCGTGTATTCATAAGCGACATTCATTCCCCGCTTCTTGAAAAAGTCTAGGCCAGTCCGACCGACCGTTAAAAAGACTGTATTTTCAGCAGTTAAATTCTTTTGTCGCATCAAATCGAGGGTTGCTTTGATAATACTACTATTGTAGCTTCCCACCAATCCCCGATCTGACGTAATCACGAGAATCCCAGTTTTCTTGACATCCCGTGGATGGAATAACGAACCCATGCCGTTATTGGCACCCATGGAATCAATCGCATGCGATTTCACCAGGCTCGCTAAGATCGATTTAACCTTGTCGGCATAGACCTGGTAAGTCGTTGTATGGTGTTGAATTTGATTAAGCTTGGCTGTTGATACCATTTGCATCGCAGCCGTGATTTGCCGGGTGCTCTTGGTTGAATCAATGCGCCGCTTAACCGCAGCTAATGAAGCTGGCATTAATTCTCACCTTCCTTTCTTACCAGAGATCTTAGTTTTGTGCTTGGTCAGCAGACGTTTGGAACGTATTCATAAACGCCTTAATTGCTTGGTCGATTGAATCATCGCCTGGTAATTGACCAGTTTCAACAATCTTGTCGTAAACATCTTGGTGATTACCACGCATGTATTCAGCTAATTCACTTTCAAACCGCGCAATGTCATCGACTGGAACATTGTCCACGTAACCGTGGGCTAAGGCATACAACGTCACCACTTGTTGTTCAACTGGTTGTGGTTGGTGTAATCCTTGCTTCAATAATTCCACTGTCCGTTGTCCACGGGCTAACTTAGCTTGCGTTGCCGCATCCAAGTCAGAACCGAATTGGGCAAAGGATGCTAATTCGTTGTAAGAAGCGATATCTAACCGTAACGTCCCAGAAACCTTCTTCATGGCCTTAATTTGAGCATCCCCACCGACCCGAGAAACAGACGTCCCGGCATCAATAGCTGGCCGTTGTCCAGCGTAGAATGAATCAGCGTTTAAGAAGATTTGCCCGTCCGTGATTGAAATCACGTTCGTTGGAATGTAGGCAGACACGTCACCGGCTTGCGTTTGAATTACTGGCAAGGCCGTCATTGACCCACCACCAAGGTCGTCGGATAACCGAGCGGCCCGTTCAAGTAACCGTGAGTGTGTGTAGAAGATATCCCCAGGGTAAGCTTCACGACCTGGTGGACGCCGTAAAATCAAGGAAAGTTCCCGATAAGCGTCGGCTTGCTTAGACAAGTCATCGTAAATGATTAAGACATCACGACCACCGTACATGAATTCTTCCCCCATGGCTGCCCCAGCGTATGGTGCTAACCACAGCAATGGTGCTGGGTTAGAAGCACTCGCTGATACCACGATGGTGTAATCAAGGGCGCCATATTGACGTAACGTTTCAACTTGGGCCCGAACCGTTGATTCCTTTTGCCCAATTGCAACGTAAATACAAATCATGTTTTGGTTCTTTTGATTGATAATCGTATCAATGGCAATCGAAGTCTTCCCAGTCTTCCGGTCACCGATGATTAATTCCCGTTGGCCTCGACCAATTGGAACTAACGCATCAATCACTTTAATCCCGGTTTGTAATGGTTCAGACACACTCTTCCGTTCCATTACCCCCGGTGCTTTATGCTCGATTGGACGAGTCTTGTCAGTCTTGACATCACCAAGGCCATCAATTGGACGACCTAATGGATCAACTACCCGTCCTAATAAGGCGTCACCAACCGGAACTTCCATAATCCGGCCAGTCCGCTTAACCGTATCCCCTTCACGAATTCCCGTGTAGGAGCCCAAAATAACGATCCCAACATCGTTACTTTCGAGGTTTTGCGCCATTCCGTAGACACCATTACTAAATTCGAGCAACTCACCAGCCATGGCATTTTCTAAACCATCAGCCCGAGCAACCCCATCACCAACGTAAGTTACCGTCCCCGTTTCTTCAACAGAGATTTGTGATTGGTAGTTGGCAAGTTGTTCTTTGATGAGTGAACTGATTTCCTCAGTTTTAATGCTCATACGAATCTCACCTCTTCAGTTCTAATTACTAATCTAAAAGCATGCGACGAATTTGTTCGATTTGCGTGGCGATACTTCCATCCATCGTTTGGTTGGTCGTTTTTACGATTACACCACCAATAATCGAAGCATCAACTTGTTCCTTCAAAACAACTTCATTAGCATCTAACCGTTTTGCCAATGAGGCTTTAAGTTGATTACGTCGTGTTTCATCTAGTTGTACCGCTGTGACAACTTCGGCGTGTACCAATTTCCGCTTGGCATCATAGCGCCGTTCAAACTCATCAACAATCGCCACAAAGTTTGCCATCCGGCCGTAATCAAATACCATGTGAACTAAATTGTTCACTAGTTCAGAAGCATCCTTTGTTAACGTTTGTAACAAAGCTGCTTTTTGATCACTCTTTAATTGCACCCCAGCTAATAAATCTGCTAGGTCCGCATGGTCGATAAACACTTGCCGCAAGTTGGTTAATTCTTCATAAGTTTGATCGAGTTGTCCTTGTTGCTCAGCCAACTCAAAGGCTGCCCGAGCATAGCGGGTAGCAACGACCATCTTATTAAGACTCATGTTTTACCAACCCTTCAATATAAGAATCAATCAACGCTTGTTGATCTTCGGCATTCAATTGTTTTTGGACTAACTTCGTCGCAATTTCAATTGATAAGTTTGCCACGTCATCCTTTGCACCACGAAGCGCGTTTTCGCGTGCTTGTTCAGCATCTTGCCGCGCTTGTTCCTTCATCGTTTGCGCATCTGCTTGGGCAGTGGCAACGATTTGGGCCCGTTGGCTTTCACCACTCTTCTTGGCTTCTTCGACAATTTGAGCAGCTTCAGCCTTGGAACCATTTAATTCTTCTTGGCGTTGCGCAGCTAATTTTTCTGCTAATTGACGGGATTCTTCCGCCGTATCAATATCATTAGCAATTTTGTCAGCCCGCTTTTGCATCATGTCCGTCACGGGCTTCCATGCAAAATGCCAAACCAAGAGTGCCAAGATGATGAATGAAACTAGATAAAAAATTTGGTCTCCAACGTATAATGCGTTGGATTCTGCTAGAACAAACATCTACTGGTCCCTCCTTTACCGCTATGAAGTTTGTAATTAAATTACTTGTTCATAACAAGGAAGGCGATAACGATAGCAAGATAGGCAAGGCTTCGATTAAACCAACCCCAATAAACATTAATGATTGAACCCGACCAGCCATTTCTGGTTGACGCGTCATCCCATCGATTGCGTGGCCGATAACTTGACCGTTACCAACACCCGCACCAACAGCTGCTAAACCAGCAGCAATACCTGCAGCAATTGCACCCATAGTACATATCCTCCTTAAGATATAAGCTGTCTTATTCCCCAGTTACCTTCCGAGAAATATAACTGATGTTAATGTTACAAAGACATAAGCCTGAATGGCACCGATAAATACTGAGAACCCTTGCCAAACAATTTCTAATGCTAATCCAATTGGTAAGGTCCAGATGCCATGCGAAAACGCTACTTGTCCAATTAAGCCTAAGAGCAATTCTCCGGCGTAAATGTTACCGAAAATCCGCAACCCTAACGTCAAGAAATTACTGAATTCTTCCACAATTTTAATTGGCAAGAACAAAGTAAATGGTGAGACGAATTCTTTTAAATAGCCCTTCATCCCATGTTGCGCCATCCCGGCAAAGTGTGAGAGCGTCACACATAGCAAGGAGAACGTTAACGTGATCACAGGGTCAGCCGTTGGACTCTTGAAGTATTCATGACCATTCCACCCAAAGTGGAAAATTAACCCAAATTGGTTTGATACAAATAGGAAAATAAACAAAATAAAGATAAAGTAACTGTATTTTGCACTTTCTCCAGCGCTCATTTGGCTCCGGGTAATCCCATTCGTAAAATCAACTAACCATTCAATCAGGTTTTGTCCCTTCGTTGGTTTCATTTGCAAATTGCGTGATAAACCATAGCAAAGGAAGAAGACAAACAAACAAATGATTGTCCCTGAAATTAAGTTCGTCCAATTAAAAGTTAAGCCGAATAATTCGAAGGTATAAGCATCACCGCCCATCAATATTTCACCTCTTTTCTTTATAACAATTAATGATTGTAACGTGGCAGGAGATCGAAAATAAATGACTTTATCCAGCATAGTTACGCTACTTAATATACCATTTTTTTTAAGCAAATCTCAAAATTTTCTTAGAACTTCCAGCAAGAATAACCCTTGTTATGACAATCATTCAACCGTTTTCAAAGCAGTTATTCGACAATCCGTTATCATGTGTCACAAAATAAAAACTTGGCAACAAATTAGTTGCCAAGTTAAATTAGTTTTTGTTATTTAATTGGCCCGTGACCACTGGAAAACTGCCATTTTAGCACTAACAGGTACGGTTATGATTACTGCTAAAAATGATAACAGGGCCGTCAGCATTTCAGCGACAAAAATCTTATTGTTTAAAACTTCACTCATCGTATAATGCAAGCCCGTAAACCAGATAAACAGAGCTAATAAACCACCAAAAAACCAAAAAAGAGGGTATTTAACGTGGTCCCTACAATTTGTTGCCCCATATGCCAGCCACTTTGCTGTAACCTTTTCATCGTGATTTCCGGCGTTTGTGATTTTAATTCCGCCATCCCGGTGGTAACTGCAATCGCGGCTTCCGCAATCGCGCCTAACGTACTCAAAATTACAATTGCTAATTGTAATTGTAAAAAACTTGTCCGCACTAACAACGACAAACCTTCTAAATCATCACTATCTTCCAAACCAAACCCTTGCGCTTGTGCCAAATAAACCACGACAAAGGCCACCATTAGCATGCCAATTAACACAATTACACTTGCCCAAAAGGCGGAATCGTTACATTTAAATTTTCGTCGCCCATAAAAATCGTAATCGCTAACACCATGATGCCAAATAGTACGGTAATTACGAGTGGCGGAAAATGCCAAACCATTAAAACCAGCGCCAAAAAGACTAAGGCAAAATTAATTCCCACGCTGACTAAAGCTAACCAACCTTGTTGTCCACCAACAACGACCATTAAAATTCCTAAAATAATGATTAAACCAATGATTGTACTCATGATCTTGATTCCTTTACTGGCCACCACGCCACGAGGGTACTAATGACTGGAATTGCAAGCACAATCCCAATCCCGCTAATCAAACTTTGCACCATTCCTAAACTCATCGCCATTGAGAACGTATAGCCCCAATTATTCCCATTTTTTTAACAAGAGAAAAGCGTTTAAAAACGTATCCATAATGAAGATTAAGAACAGCACATTAATCAACGGTCCCATGATCGTTCTTCCCACTCGGCGCCCCGCTTGAAAAATTTCCCACCGGCCTAATTGCGGTTGTAACTGTTTTAACTCGGCTAAGGTAACCGCAATATCAGCCGTTTCATCCATTACTGCCCCGAGCGAACCGAGCATAATTTCGGCAATAAATACAGCCCGCGGTACTTGCGTCACATATTCCATCGCTTCAAAATAGACGCCTTTCTCATGCGTTAATAATAAAACCGTTTCGCCAATTCCGATTGCAAGCGCCGTGGCAATTAAGGTGGCGAAGGCCGTAACTAACGCGATGGCGCGCCATCCCAACACGATTCCTAAACTCACAAACGTGAAGACAATCGTTAACCCCGCAAAAATTGGCAAGGCCATTTCACCTTTCGTTAGCTGATTAACTAATAATGCCACCCATAGTAGCACAGCATTCAAACTCACACTTAGCAACGCTAATGCCCCTTTAAATTGCATTAACAGTAATAATAAACTAACCACTGCCCACAACAACATCACTAATACACGATCACGCTTTAAATCCCCTAATTGGACTTGGTACTTACCATGATGTTGCTGAATTCCTTGTAAAAAGACTTGTTCGCCAACTTTAAACTGATGATCAACAGCTCCCGAACGACTATACGTATTCCGAGCACTGACCGTCTTCCCTTGTAGCTCCCCATTTAAGCCGCGAACGGTTACCATTTGATCTGTCTGCGTGTCAATATTTTGATATTGATCTTTAACCTGATGGCGAGCGATCGTTTTAACTTTGACCACTTGGCCAAGCGGTCGCCGAATGAAGTGGTAATTATACGTTGTTATCCCCCATGCCAAGACACCAACCATTAGGCATAGCACCATAGCCACCGCGGTGGCCGTTGTATTGTTTTCATTTTCAAACCTCATTTTCAATCAATTACGTCCATCGTAACGCAATTGATTCAATAAGAAAAGGGAAGTTAACCCTTGCTGTGGTAACTTCCCTCAACTGATTGTAATTATGATAATTGACTAGCAATCGCCGCTAACGAAACTTCAGCCGTCGTCGCAAATGTTACATCGGCATCCGTCAAGTTATCCCCAATTCCAATTGCTAATTCACCAGCTGCTTTAATCGCTTGAATTCCCGCTTGTGCATCTTCAACCCCAATCACCTGGTTTGGTTGTAATCCCAGTTGTTTGGCAGCTTGGAGATAAATATCAGGAGCTGGCTTGCTATGTGCAAGCTTAGCTGGATCAACAATGTCTTCAAAGTATTCGCTCAACTTCAAATAACCTAATACTTTCGGCGCATTTTTCGAGGCTGATGCTAAAATCAACCGGTAACCTTGTGCTTTTAATTCATCTAAAAAGGCTTGCATCCCCGGTAAAATATCAGCTGGTGTCAGCGTTTCAACCAAGCGCAAATAGTTGTCATTCTTTTGCGTGGCTAACGCCTCCTTCTCAGCCAAGGTGTAGTCATTTTCATGGCCGCCAGCCTTTAGAATCATTTCTAATGAATCCATCCGGCCAACACCCTTTAATCCATCGGCCAATTCCGGCGTCCACTCAGTCCCCACTTGGTCTGCTAGTTGATGCCAAGCTTGACCATGGAAACGAGCCGTGTCCGCAATAACGCCATCTAAATCAAACGCAAATGCTTTAATCTCTGCAAAACTCATCTTATTCACCTATTTTTCTAACGTTACCTTTTCACCGGCCAAGTCAACGGTAATTGGATCTCCGGATAGCAAGCTGAGATGCGTACCATCAGCATCAACCTTCACTTCAATTACGCGTCCACGGAATAATTGCCGGAATTGGTAAGCATCCCATTTCTTTGGTAAGAATGGGGCAAAGTGTAATTCATCATTCCGAACCCGCATGCCGGAGAACCCTTGGACAATTGACAACCACGCCCCCGTCATTGACGTAATGTGTAAGCCATCTTCGGTATCGTTGTTGTAATTATCAAGGTCTAACCGAGCCGTTCGTTCATACATTTCTACGGCTTGATCTTCTTTATGTAAATCAGCCGCTAAAATCGAATGAATTGAAGCAGACAAACTTGATTCATGAACTGTTAGTGGTTCATAGAAGTCAAAGTTCTTTTCTTTTTGTTCCGGCGTAAAGTCATCAATAAAGTCCCAAATTCCTTGTAACACATCCCCTTGCTTAATATAAGGTGAACGTAAGATTTTATCCCATGACCAATTTTGGTTTAATGGCAAGTTGCTTGGATCTAATTCCTTCACCGGCGTTAAATCCTTATCTAAGAAACCATCATTTTCCACAAAGATGCCTAATTCTTCGTCGTATGGTAAGTAGAAACGATCAACGATATCTTGCCATTTAGCTTTTTCAGCTTCCGAAACGGCTAACTTAGTTGCTACCGCATCATCAACTTCCGCTAAAATTTCTAAGGTATACTTCAACGTCCATTGTGCTAAGAGGTTTGTGTACCAGTTATTATCAACATTGTTTTGATATTCGTCTGGTCCCGTGACCCCCGCGAGCATGTACTTACCAGCCCGCTTCGAGAAGTGCACCCGGTCAGCCCAGAACCGGGAAATTTCCGTTAAGACTTGCGCCCCTTCATTTAAGACATATGACTTATCACCGGTGTAACGCGTGTAGTTGTAAATCGCAAAGGCAATATCACCATTCCGGTGAATTTCTTCAAACGTAATTTCCCATTCATTATGACATTCAACCCCATTAAACGTCACCATTGGGTACAAGGCCCCTTTAAGTCCTTGTTCTTGGGCATTAATAAAGGCCCCATCTAATTGATTATACCGGTACTTCAATAAGTTTTTCGACACACTTGGATCAGCGACCCCTAAGTAAACCGGAATTGCAAAGGCTTCGGTATCCCAGTAAGTTGCACCACCATACTTTTCTCCCGTAAACCCTTTTGGTCCAATGTTTAAGCGCGCATCTTGACCATAGTAAGTTGAGAATAATTGGAATAAGTTAAACCGAATCCCTTGTTGTGCTTCATCATCACCAGCAATCTTAACATCTGATTTAGTCCAACGGTCAGCCCAGTTTTCTTCATGCGCCGCCACTAATTCGGCAAAAGTTTGACCTGATACTAATGATGTTAATTCATGTAGCCGGTCAATAATGGCAGCTTCATCAGCAAAATCACGTGATGAAACATACACTGACCGCTTTTCAAACGTCAAACTATCTGAAGCGTCTAACGTTTGGTGATAACTTTGGGCCACTTCTAATTCACTTTGCCGACTTTCACCAGCACTCATCGTGGTCTTAACACTCGATTCAAAACCGACCGTAAACCGTTCCGTCCCGAAGTCATTTTCCTTGGTCATTGCCGTTAATTCAACACTTGCTTCATTCACCGTGCGACTTAAGACTTGCCAGAACTTTTCATCATAATTAGCATCTTCGTTAAAGACATCCGCATCAATGGCATTTTCGACCACTACCGTCGCAGGTGTTTCGCCTAAATTCTTCACCGTCAATCGTTGACCAACCAGTTCCTTTTGCGCGGCCGAAATAAACCGTTCAAAGACAAAGGATAACTTGGCCCCACCCACAACTAAATCAAATGACCGCGTTAAGCGAGCATGTTGCATATCGAGATCAAGCTTGAAATTAGTTGGTGTTTGCTTAGCTAAGTCAACTACTTCACCATTCACGCTAATTGGCATTTTAATAAAGTTAACCGCATTGATAACCTTCCCAAAGTACTTCGGATAACCATTTTTCCACCAACCAACTCGCGTCTTATCTGGGAACCAAACGCCCCCTAAATACAAGCCTTGTAGCGTGTCGCCAGAATAGCCTTCTTCAAAAAAAGCCCCGCATCCCGAGATTTTCATTCCCAAGACTTGTCATTGATTCTTGTAACCGTTTATGTTCAGGATCCCACTTGGTGGTTGTCACATGCCAAGGGGCCACGTCAAATGTTCGTAACATATTTTTCTCCTCGTATTATCCAATCATTTCAAATTAAAGTTCGTGCGTTTCCTTAATTAAGCCAACTGATAACCCACCGAGTGCTAAGACCACCCCAGCTAACAAGAACATGTGGGCTTGGGAGTGACCAAGTAATGGGAAAATGGCGAAACTTAATAAGGAAGCCACAATTTGTGGTAAACAAATTGAACCGTTAAATAATCCTAAGTACGTTCCCATGTGCTTACCAGATAAAGCATTCGTCACAATCGTTAATGGGTAGGTGTTCATCCCGGCCCAAGCAATTCCGACTAAGATAAAGGAAGCAATCAAAGCGTATTGGCTCGTCACAAAGAAAATTGAAATAAAACCGATTGCCCCTAAAATTAAACTACCGCCGTAGCCTAACTTATGAGAATTATTCGGTAACTTAGCCAAGACATATGACCAAACGACGGCCGCAATTGATTGCACGGCAGCTAAAACCCCGTACCAGTTACCAGCGGCTTGGTACGCTGCTGAAGCTGCATTCGTGGTGTGCCAAACATTGTGAGCAATTGCCCCTGCTGAATAAGTCCATAAGTATTGGAAGGCAAACCAGCAGAAGAATTGGACTAAACTAACGGTCCAAAAGGCTTTAGGCGCCGTCTTTAACAATTGTAACCAATTCCCACCTTCATGGTTATCGCTTTCTTCAATCCCGTGGTACAAAGCATACGTAGCTGGGTCATATTCCTTAACCTTAAAAATTGTAAAGGCAGACGTAACAATCAATAAGGCTGCGCCGACATAGAACGAAACAATCACGGAATCAGGGACGACCCCTTTAGGCGCCACATTAGCTACCCCAATCATCGTTAAAACAAATGGGAAAACCGCTGCTAAAACTGCCCCTGTATTTGATAAGAAACTTTGAATCCCGTAAGCATAGCTCTTTTGGTCATCATTCACCATATCCCCAACCATCATCTTAAATGGTTGCATTGCGACGTTAGATGAAAGATCCAAGAAGGCCACCGTAATGGCTCCAAACCACAATGCTGCTAATGATGCATATCCGAAGCCAAAGCTACCTGAGTTTGGTAATAAGATCATCACCAAGACGGCCACCAAGGTCCCTAAGATTAAGTATGGCAACCGGCGCCACCTAATTTAGGTAACCACGTCCGGTCAGAGTAATAACCAACAATTGGTTGAACAATTAACCCGGCTAATGGTGGCAAAATAAAGAACCATCCCAAGTTATTAGGATCCGCCCCTAACGTTTGGAAAATCCGTGACATTTGCGAACTTTGTAAAGTAAAGGCCGTTTGTACCCCTAAGAACCCAAAGTTAATCATCCAAATCATGCTTTTCGATAACGCTGGTAACCCAGCGCCTGACTTTTGACTCATAATTAACACTCCTCTGCATAAATCTCAAATCAATGTAAGCGCTTTATCTTTGATTACATAATTAATATACCAAGGAGTTACGATTTGTGCAAGCGTTTGCGCATATTTTATGCAAACGCTTGCGCAAATTAAGTCAGCAGGTTTTAAAAAAACTCCAATCTGCCCGATTAGAGTTTAAAATTTTAACTATCTTAACAATCGGCCTTACTGAGAAGTTGGAAACCTTGTAACTACGTTCGCCACGCAGTCGCCTCGGACTAACTGAAAACTTGCCCCGACGTGTACCACGTCAAGACCAGCTTCCAAGTTAGCTACCAGCGCCTTTAACGCTTGGCTCACGACCTCATTAGTAACTACGTTCGCCGAGCAAGCGCCTAGGACTAACTGAAAACGAACGCCGACGTGTTGCCACGCCAACGTCCGTTTCCAAGTTAGCCTAACGTCGCTTCTAACGCTCAGCTCACGACCTCATTATACAATTTTAAAATCAACAATCCGGCGATTGGTGGTTAAATCAAACAATAGTTCCACCGCCGCTTGCCCAATTTCTTTCGGTCGCAAGTCAATCCGGCGCACCGGTAACCCGGTCAATTGGATTAACCGGCTATTATTAAAACAAATGGTTGGCAAGTCACGCACCATTTGCTGATGGGCAACTAAATTATAAAAACTTAGTAACTCAATATCATCGGCACTCATTAATGCATCCGGTTGATATTCCGTTAATAAATTATTAACTTCCGTTGGCGTTGTGGTTGGATCAAGCGCTAGCACGCGCCCCGTAACCACTAACTGATTAATTGCTTGGCGAAAACCAGCTTCCCGTGCTTGTTCATATGGCCAATTGGCTTGGGAACGAATATAAAGTGGTCGCTTAATTGGCGCCGTTTGCAATAACGTTTCTACCCCCGCTACCGCAGCCGCTAAATTATCATTATCAATAAAACGAATCGTAGTATCTACCGGGGTCCCCACCACTACAAAATTCAAATCATGTTGGCTTAAATATTCAATCACTGGATCATGTTCGGCAGTATATAACACAATAAAATGGCGAACATTTCCCCGTTCTACCATTTGAACTACATTAGCTAATAACTCATCACTACTTTGGCATATTGCCACACTCATCATCCGATCGACTCCTTGCAAGGCCATATTAATCCCTCGCACTAAGTCCAAATGGAACGGATTGGCTGGGGCGGTCGTAGCCGTCACGGGGAAAATCACCCCTACACTTCGCGCCTCCCCTTGGGCTAACGCCTGTGCACTTAAATTAGGTTGATAACCAATTTGTTTGGCCACCGCTTGCACCCGTTCAATTGTCGTCGCACTAATTCGTGGATGATTTTTCAAAGCCCGCGAAGCTGTCGACACCGACACGCCAGCTGCTTGAGCCACTTCTTTAATTGTCGGCATCGTTGCACTCCTTACTTCCTTGTTCACTCGTTAACTAACTTCCTTATCTATTCTACCATGTTAGCCGTAATCAAAAAACGTAGCTAGGAAATATCCTAGCTACGTTGAAATTATTACTTTGTCCCGAATAACCGGTCCCCAGCATCACCTAACCCAGGAACAATGTATCCATCTTCATTTAGCTTTTCATCTAAGCCGGCAACAAAGATATCTACATTTGGGAAGGCTTCTTGAATTGCCTTAACCCCTTCTGGTGCCGCCACTAAACTCACAAACTTCATGGCTTCTTCCTTGGCACCACGTTTCTTTAAGGCTTCAATCGCCATTACCGCTGATCCACCCGTGGCTAACATTGGTCCACAATAAAAATTTGCCGTTCCGCAATATCTTCGGGTAACTTCACAAAGTATTCGTGTGGCTTTAGGGTTTCTTCATCCCGGTACATCCCAATGAATCCAATTTTCGCCGCTGGAATCATTTCTGTAATCCCATCAACCATCCCTAAGCCAGCCCGTAAGATTGGCACAATGGCTACTTTCTTTCCTGCCAATGCCTTCTTCGTGGTTTTACAAATTGGCGTTTCAACTTCCACGTCCTTGACTGGCATTGTTCGTGAGACTTCGTATGCCATCAACGTTGATAATTCACGCACGGTTTCCCGGAACAACTTAGTCCCCACATTTTTGTCCCGAATCATCGTTAATTTATGTTGAATTAATGGATGATCTAAAACTTGAAACTTTGCCATGTTTACATACCCCGCAATCATTTTTAACTATTGTAATAACTATCGCATCAAATTGCAATTACTTCTTAAACCATTGACCGCCCGCTGATTTGTTCAGGCGATTCATATAGGCCGCTCCCAATCCCGTAACTGGGACCGTAGCGACATAAATGGTTTTAATTTCTGGTAAATCATCAAAATATCGTAAGCCCGCAAATAACCGAGCACTTGCTGAAGTAACATCCGTCCCGAGACTATAGGTTTTAAGCGCTGTAAAAGCGGCTACTTGCCGATCAAAGGCTAAAATCCCCACTGTCGCATCATTAGCAACTTGTTCCCGCACCAGATTCCAATCAGTATCTGCCACTTGAATTACCGTGGCCTTTGGTGAGTAGTGGGTATATTTCATCCCCGGTGCCTTGGGTGTTTCCTTAGCATCAACATGATGATGATCAACATTTAAATCGCCAACAATGGTGGCTAACTGAGCTTTGGTAATCGCTCCCGGTCGTAAAATGGCTGGATGAGATGTTGATAAGTCAATCACCGTTGATTCAACCCCGACCTTAGTTGGGCCATCATCAACAATCGCAGCAATTTTACCATTCAAATCGTGGGCAACGTGTTGCGCCGTCGTCGGGCTTGGTTTCCCCGAGGTATTCGCAGATGGACCAACTAATGGCACGCCAGCTTGCCGAATTAACGCCCGGGTAACTTCATTGGCTGGTAACCGGAAAGCGACGGTCGTTAAACCACCTGTTACTACCCGATCAAGGCTACCAGGTTTCACCGGTAAAATAATCGTTAGTGATCCCGGCCAAAACTGCTCCATTAATTGTTGCGCTACGGGCGGAATCACCGCCGCATATTGTTGCACCATTGCGATATCGCTAACGTGCACAATTAACGGATTATCGCTTGGTCGGCCCTTAGCTGCATAAACTTGCTTAACCGCCGTGGGGTTAGTTGCATCCGCCCCTAGCCCGTACACCGTTTCAGTGGGAAAGGCTACTAACTGGCCGGCCTGGATTAATTTAGCTGCCGTAGCAATTTGCTGGGGCGTTAAAATTTTTGTTTCCATTTGAATGTCACCTGATTTTCTTAATGTTTCACATGAATCATGCGCATTTGATCATTAATATCGTGCTTCGTGGTTAAGCTTCCATTCCCACCAACTTCATTAAACAGCGCTCGAATGGGACCTTCTTGATCATACCCCGTTTCACCAAATAAATGCCCACCGGGGACTAAGACGTCATCGAGGGCCATAAAAATCCGCCGGTAAATCCCTAGCCCATGTTCGTCAGCAAACAAGGCGAGCCCCGGAGTATTTTCCCGGACACTGGTTTCAACCGCTGGATCATCGGGGTCAATATATGGCGGATTCGTCACAATCAAATCAAACGGTCCCACCAAATCGGCAAACAAATCACTTTGGACTTGCGTTAATTGTGTCCCATGCAGACGTTGATTCATTTCAGCTACCGTTAATGCCGGATGAGAAATATCGCTTAGTGTTACTTGCCAGTTCGGTCGCTCTAAGGCTAATGTGATCCCAATCACCCCACTACCAGTCCCTAAATCCAACACCCGTAATGGTTTTTCCGCTGGCATCGTCGCTAACACCCATTCAATTAATTCTTCAGTTTCACTTTCCGGAATTAAAACGTCGCGATTCACAATAAAGTCGCGCCCGTAAAACGGAGCGCGACCAACTACGTACTGCGCTGGTACATGGTGAACAACTTGTTCAACCGCCCACCGAAATCGTTGCACTTCTTCGTCAATCATAATTTGGCGGTAATGACTGACTAATTGCGTAAAGGACCAATTATGGAGCATCATTAAAATAAAGGTTGGCGCTTCCGGATCCATCCCCGTTTCAGCTAAGCATTGCCGTCCCCACGTTAGCGCATCAAAATACGTCCACTTATTCATTACGTAATTGTTCTAACTTTTCAGTTTGGTCAGCAATAATTAATGCTTCTACAACTTCATCTAATTCCCCAGCTAGAATCTTATCAAGCTTATTTAAGGTCAACCCAATCCGGTGATCCGTTACCCGGTTTTGAGGGAAGTTATAGGTCCGAATCCGTTCTGACCGATCCCCGGTCCCAATGGCTTGTTTCCGGTTAGCATCGTAGGCACTTTGTTCTTGTTGTTGGTAGTAATCGTAAACCCGCGCCTTTAAAATCTTTTCGGCTTTGACCCGGTTTTGTTGTTGCGACCGTTCGTCTTGCATCGCCACCACAATCCCCGTTGGTAAGTGGGTCATCCGCACCGCGGAAGAAGTCTTGTTAACGTGTTGTCCACCAGCCCCTGAGGCCCGGTAAACATCCGTCCGGACATCTTTTGGATCAATTTCAATATCAACGTCTTCAGCTTCAGGCATTACCCCCACCGTTGCCGTTGAGGTGTGAACCCGCCCTGCCGATTCCGTCGCTGGCACCCGTTGCACCCGGTGAGCCCCGTTTTCAAACTTTAATTTGGAGTAGACATTTGTCCCAGTAATCATCAAGACTAATTCCTTAAAGCCACCCACTTCGGTTGTTGTTTGATCAACAATTTCAACATTCCATCCTTGCTTTTCAGCATACCGTAAGTACATGTTGTAAAGATCACCGGCAAACAGTGAGGCTTCATCACCCCCAGCTGCACCCCGAATTTCCATGATGATGTTCTTATCGTCATTCGGGTCTTTAGGAATTAACAGAATTTCTAAATCTTTTTGTAATTGGCCTTGTTCTTCCTTGGCATCAGCCAATTCTTCCTTCGTTAATTCAACTAATTCCGCATCATTCGTTTCGCGTAACAATTCTTCGTCGTCACTAATTGTTTGCGTCACTTCCTTGTAACGAGTGTACTTTTCAACCGTTTCACGTAAACTTCCTTCTTCTTTGGAAAGCTTCATGAATCGTTGCGTATCAGCAATCACTTCCGGATCACTAATCAATTCGTTTAATTCTTCGTAACGGTCAGCCACCGCTTGCAATTTATCAAAAATTTCTGAAATTTCCATCTCTTACTCCTTTACTGCCGGTAACACGGGGTGAAAGTAATGCTTACGACAAACTGGATAATAACTTTCGTTTCCGCCAATTTGAATTTGTTCCCCTTCATAAACCGGTTTTCCATCATGAATTCGCAAATTCATAATTGCCTTATGACTGCAGAACCAACAAATTGTTTTAATTTCCTCAATTTTGTCGGCATAGATTAAGAGGTTTTGTGACCCCTCAAATAATTGATTACGGAAATCATTCTTTAAGCCATACGCCATGACCGGGATATTTAAATCATCAACAATCCGTGCCAGTTGAATAATATGATCCCGCGTTAAAAATTGAGCTTCATCAACTAAGATACAGTATAATTTTTCATCCCGTTGCTTAACCAAATCGTAAACATTGGTCGCGTTAAAAATCGGTACCACGTCCCGTTCCAAACCAACCCGACTCGCAATTTTGCCTTGGCCGGCGCGGTCATCAACGCCACTGGTCATCAGCAGGACTGCCTTGCCTTGTTCTTCATAATTATGCGCGACTTTTAAAATATCCATCGATTTTCCCGAATTCATTGAACCATACTTAAAGAACAATTGTGCCATTCCTACAGTCCTCCTGTTTGCATATTGATTCAATTATAGCTAATTGTTAGCCCCTTGAAAATAGTTTCGCTTGATTTACTCAAACGAGATTGATGACTTTTAACTTTTTGAACAATCTTGTAAAATTAATGGTGAAAATTAAACGAAATTAAAAAGGATACTTAAATTTATGACCTTACGTAGTTCAATCGCTCGGGCAGCTGGTAAATCCAGTTACTGGGTACTTAATAAATTTTTTAATGGGGGGAGCTCTTTTCCCGGTCGGATCACCACGAAAATTGACCCGCAAATTTTAACCTCATTTGCCAATCAATATGATGTTGTTATTGTCACTGGAACCAACGGAAAAACACTAACCACCGCGCTAAGCGTGCGCGTTGCGCGGGAACAATACGAGCAAGTCCTAACCAATCCAACCGGTTCTAATATGACCCAAGGGATTGTGACCACTTTTGTTACCGCCCCGACTCCTAAACATAAAGGCCTCGCCATTTTAGAAGTTGACGAAGCCTATGTAGTTCAAATCACCAAGCAAATCACGCCAATTGCCTTTGTCTTTACGAATTTGTTCCGCGACCAAATGGATCGCTACGGTGAAATTTACACCACTTATGACAAAATTTTACGCGGTGTGAAATTAGCGCCCAACGCCACCATCATTGCCAATGGTGATGCCCAAATTTTCAACAGTAAGGAATTACCAAATCCCATTATTTACTTTGGCTTTGGTAATGACAATCCTGCTGATTTAAAAGCCCCCGCTAATACCGATAGTTTATTGTGTACCAAGTGTCAACATATTTTACACTATCACAAATTAATCTATGCTAACCTCGGTGACTACTTCTGCCCTAATTGTGGTTTCCACCGGCCAGCCTTAACTTATCAAGTTACCGCTGTTAACCAACTAACCCCCACTTCATCCGATATTGAAATTGATGGTTATCCATTCCACTTAGAAATTGGTGGGGTCTATAATATTTATAACGCTTTGGCTGCCTATGCCCTCGGCCGATTCTTAAAGATTCCGGTCGCCAAGATTCAACATGCCTTTACTTCTGACAAAAAAAGTCTTCGGGCGCCAAGAAGTAATTCCAGTTGACGATAAAAAGTCACGCTTATTTTAGTGAAGAATCCGGTGGGGTTAAATCAAGTACTTGATATGATTTTAACGGATCCTAAACCATTTAGCTTCGCCTTTTTATTAAACGCTAACTATGCTGATGGAATTGATACCAGTTGGATTTGGGATGGAAATTTCAAACAATTAACCAAGCATCAAATTCCGGAATTTGTAACTGGTGGCGAACGATACAAAGATATTACCACTCGCCTTACCATGGCCGGGATCAATGTTACCGATACCCAACCAGATTTAACTAAGATGATTGAACGCATTAAAAAAAATGCCAACTGAACACGTCTATGTTTTAGCCACTTATACGGCCGTTTTACAATTACGCAAACAATTGGCAGAAGAACATTACTTAGCAGGAGGAATGGATTAATATGGCGCAATACCAACTTAACCTTGCCCATTTGTATGGCGATTTGCTTAATACATATGGTGATATTGGTAACATTACAGCTTTAAAGTATTATGCTCAACAAATGGATACCGACATTAATGTAGATGTCATTAGCTTAGACAATGACTTTAACGCCGATCACTATGATTTAGCCTTTTTTTGGTGGTGGGCAAGATTATGAACAAACAATTGTTTCCAAAGACATTCCCAATAAACAAGCTGAAATTGAAAAATTTATTTTAGCTGATAAACCAATGCTCGCCATTTGTGGTGGTTACCAATTATTAGGGCACTACTACATTGGTGCTAATGGCGAAAAAATCCCTGGTATCGGCTTGTTAGACCATTATACTTTAAGCCAAGACAACCACCGCTTCATCGGCGATATCACCATTAAAAATGAGGAAACTGGCGAAATTTACCACGGCTTTGAAAACCACAACGGCCGGACCTTTATCGGAGCTAGTGAACGTCCGCTTGGCATCGTTATTAGTGGGAACGGTAATAACGGCGAAGATCAGACCGAAGGCGCTATTTTCCACCATACCTACTGCTCATATTTCCACGGACCCATTTTGACCCGAAATGGTGAATTAGCCAAACGCATGCTCCTGCAAGCCTTAAAATTAAAGTACCCCACGGCTGATTTGACTCCTGCCGCTCAACTGGTAATTCAACCAACCTTTTAAGAGGCCTTCAGTATGTTTAATATCATTTCATATCTATTAATTTTTATTTATTTATGTTTATCAATTTATGAAAATCGCCTCTACTTTTTTATCAAGAATGTTGATGATTTACGTTTAATTATTACCAACGAAAGTGATTTGAAAATTAAACGATCACTAAAAATTAATCGCTATTGGAATTTACTTTCTTGGGGATTAATTATTGCAATCATTTTGTTAAACGATCGCTGGGGGTTCCTAGCCGCGGATGCCTTAGTGCTCGGTGAAACCTTAATCGTAATCAATTTACGCAACACCAAACGACAACTATAAAATTAATCGGCGCTACTTTGCTGACTAGCAAGGTAGCGCCGATTTTTAATTTAGTGTTTAAGTTTTCGTTTCCAAGTTATGCCCAGCATCATACTATCGCGTCCTAATCAAACATCATTAATCATTATTTATCGACAAATTTTGCACTGCTTGGCGATCTAAATATTGCCAAATATTATCCCGGTGCGTCCGGACAAACATAATAAGCCTAAGTAAATTACCATGCACAAGCCGATCAACCACGGTTGTTGCGAAATAAACGCCAATAGCACTAATCCGTTTAATGGTCGTGCAATTAAATTAAAACTCGTTACTAACACCACCCCGGCTGGCAATACGGCGCCATAATGTAAAACCGCTTGGGTATACAGTGGGGCTAAATAACTCGCCATATATAAGCCCAAACTAAACCAAATTAAACTATTTAAAATTACTTTAACTAAATTACCATTCGTCAACGCCACCATTGATTCAATCATAAACGGAATTGAAATTAAATCGACTACCGGTAACGTTTGATTTCCTGGTAACACGAACGCCACCATGACCATTAAGGGAATTAAAATCATCCCCGCAATTAAAGTGGCACTTTCTCCATAACCAATTCCATCATCAACAGCTAAAAACCACCGTTTTGCGCCATCATTGGTGACAGTTTGTGCCGCTCGATGATTAATCGCCGTTGCCAAGGGTTCAAATGCTTTTGCAAAAACTCCCGCAATTAATGGGAAAATCGTCATCACCGCCGCTAATTGAATCATAAACTGCGTAATTTGACTCCAAGCACTAATGGTCTGCAACCGTGATAAGTTAGCTAGCACTCCTAGCACTAACCCCAGCCCGGCCCCTAATAAACTTGGTTCGCCAAAAATTCCCAATTTTTCCTTTAACGTTGCTGGCGTCACCTGAATACGATTCAACCCTAGCTTATTCCAAAGTGGATCTAGAATGATTGCCGGAATGACCTGTTCAATATTATGAACTGCCGCTACCGTTGCATTAGGCACTCCATAATAATCCGACCAGCGTTTTGCTTGTACTTCCGCCAGTAGAAGCGTATACAACAACATAAAAACCGCTACCCCAAACGATAACCAAAAATTATGCGTCGCCTGATAAGCAACTGTTGCCCAAATCATCAAACCAAAGTTATTCCATAAATTCGAGGCCATCATAATCTTAGTTACCCCACTAATAAACAAGAGTAATTCTAAAACTAACCCCACCACAAAAAATAGTAATCCAACCTTCGAGCTAAACGCCGTCAATGAGCCAGCTTGCCAACCAAGATCGACAACTTTTAAATCCAAGCCCAAGTTACTAACCATTTGCCGAATCAATTTCGTCACCACCGGCGTAAATGAGGCAATTACCCAGCCAAAACCTGTCAACCCCACCCCTGCATAAAGCGCACTTTGTAAGGCTTGGCTAAATTTAACTTTTAAAATTATGGCCACTAAAAAAATTACTACGGGCACAATTACCGTTGCCCCAAGACTGGTAAAAATTTGATTAATCGTCACTAACATTTATTCACTCCATTGTAATTAAACTAAGCTTTAAATTATTGCTAAATCAACATTTCCACCCTTATCATATCGTGTTTATTGTTATTAACCAAGTCATGAGCTCAAACCAACAAAAACCGGTTAGACGACTAAGTTGTCCAACCGGTTTTTGATTAACTATAAAATTGGGGCTAGTAAACGACAGCAACTTTGCTTAAATTTCAACCATTTTGACTGATTAGCAAAATACGATGGCGTCAACAACGTGGCTTGTTGTAAATCTTGTTCAAAAGTTTCTTTTAATTGCTGAGCTAACTCTGCATCATACGTAAACGCGTTAACTTCAAAATTAAGTTTGGCACTTCGATAATCTAAATTAGCCGATCCGACTGCAGCGATATTATTCCCACTCACCATCGTTTTAGCATGCAAAAAGCCATGGTCATATTTATAAACTTTCACATCATTCATGGTCAAATACCGGGCAAAGGCTTCCGTCGCTCGATAAACAAAGGGATGATCTGGCATCGATGGAATCATGATTCGGACATCAACCCCGGCTTTGGCGGCAATAATTAACGCCTCTAAGATCGAGTCTTCTGGAATTAAGTATGGGGTTTGGATATAAACATAATTCCTAGCTTGGCTAATAATATTTTGGTAGCCCCGCCGAATCGCATACTGATCATTATCCGGTCCCGAAGAAACAATTTGCATCGGAACCCCCTTCGTATGCGCTTCATAATCTGCTAACATGCTTAATTGTTTTTGCAAAATCTCATCATCGAAATCTAATCGTTCTTTTTTTCGTCCGTCGGCAGGTCGTATTCCAATCCATCATAAACCGAATTTGCATCATAGTTGGCGCCGACCCGGTAACCCGGAAATGCGTATCCCGCCAGTAACCGAATTTGGGATCTTCGCCGACGTATTGATCGCCGACATTAAAACCACCAATATAACCAACATTCCCATCAATGATGACTAACTTTCGGTGCAAATGATAGTTTAAGCGTGGCGTCGTAAACCGCGCTTTGGAAGCAGAAATAAATGCTTGGGCTTGCCCACCGAGTCGTTCAAGGTATTCAAAAAAACTTATAATTAGTTCCCCGTGAGCCCCCTAAGTCGTACAAAACCCGCACTTCTACCCCACGCCGGGCAGCTTCTTCAAGCGCTTGTAACAACCGCCGGCCTAGATGGTCCGAAGCAAACGTATAATACTCGACGTGCACATGATCGGTCGCATGATTAATGTCCTCAATCAATTGATTGAACTTGGCTTCACCATCCGTAAAAACTTCCACTTGATTAGCTTGCGTTAAAACCGCACCATCAAGCGACCCGAGTAGGCGTGACAGTAATTGTTCCCGTTCAGTAACTTTCCCACGCACATCTTCATTTTTTTTGATCAACCAGGGCTTGTTGGCGGGCCTTAAAATCTTCCATAATCTGCTTTTGTTCTTGACGAATCACAAAATTTGGTCTTGCGTTAATTTTCGCCCAAAGAAGATGTATAACAGCAACCCAATTAATGGCAGAAATGTTAACACCATTAACCACGCCCACGTAACCGCAATATCACGCGATCTCGGCCAACTAACCAAACCGCAATTAATAAATTAATTACAAATAACACCATACTTAAGTGTTGAAAGAAGAAAAATATCATTACTTCGCTACCTCATTTAAAAACGTTGCCATAATTTGATCCCGTAAATCAAGGAATTCATCATTTTGTCCGCTGGGATAAACTCGGTTAGTTAAGACCACTAAGGCTTGCTGACGCGTTGGATCAAGCATTAACCACGTGCCGGTAAACCCAGTATGGGTGGCAACTAAATGACCATCCGCCGCTGGCATTAATTTCCACCCCGCACTGCGCAACCCAACACCTGGTAGTTGAGTCATTAACGAACCGGACAAGTGTTTTAGCCACCATTGAACTGCCCCCACAACGCCCGCAAGCGTCCCAAACAAACCAGCACTCCCGGCTTCGGCGCCTAAAACCCGCCCTTTTGGATCATGCACAATCCCACGATAAACTTGTCCTTGACGATCAGCGGTTGGGATACATAACGCTGGCTCTGGCGCAAACGTCAGCTCATGCCAATGTTGCTCCGTTAACACCCGTTGCATAATCAACGTTTGAATCGTTGCTTGATAAAGCGTCTCCAACACCCATCCTAACCATAAATAGTTTGAATCACTATAATGTACAACCTTTCCAACATTTTCCGCAATGATTGGCAATTGTAAAATTGCTCGCTTTAAATCTTTAGCTGGTAATTGATCACGATTCGGAATATACTTCAATCCCGCTAGTATGATTAGCCAAATCCTTAATCGTAACTTGGGAACTAGCTACTTGGGGTAAAATTGTTTGGACTGGGGTCGACCAAGTCAAGTGACCGGCTTCAATCGCTTGTAGTAACAAAGGCATTGTTCCCAGCACTTTAGTTAATGAAGCCAAGTCAAAATAACTCTCTGGTTGTGCTTGATAATAATCAGTCACCAAATCGGTTGCTGAAATCACGGCACTTGCCAACGTCGTAACTCCCGCTTGCGTGATTAGTCGTTTCAACTCGGCTTGGGTTTGTATCAACATTCGTCATCCTCCCTCCCTGAATTAGCTAGTTGTATTATAATACGTTTTAATTTTACTTATCAAAGGACGAGCATTAAACTTACGAACTAAAAGCCAAATATGGTACGATAAAACCAACTTTACATGAAACGAGGACTTATTAATGATTGGAATCACCGGTGTTACTGGTCATATTGGTAACTTAGTTGCCCAGCATCTGACCTCCCAAGATTTCCCCTTACGCTTACTGGCCCGTTCGCCACAATGGGTGGCTCATTTTCCTAAGGCTACGGTTATGCAAGCTAGCTACGAAAATACCCCGGCAACGGTCCAAGCTTTAACGGGGGTTGAGACCTTATTCATGGTCTCTGCTAAGGAACACCCCCAACGTTTGCAACAACACTTTGCGATGATTGACGCTGCTAAGCAAGCCGGCGTTAAACATATTGTTTACCTATCGTTTTATCACGCCGCCCTGGATGCCACCTTCACCCTCGCCCGTGATTATAAACGAACTGAAGACTACATTATCGCACATGGCTTTGACTATACCTTTGTCCGTGATAATTTTTATGGTGAATTCTTTGTTGATCTGGCGACCCAATATCATGAATTCCGGGCTCCAGCCGGTAACGGTAAAATTGCGCCGATTTTTCAAGCCGATGTTGCGGCCGTGGTGGCCAAAATTTTAACTAACGTCAGCGCTTACCGCAATCAAATCGTCAATCTAACCGGTAGTAAAGAATACACCTTGGCTGACATGAGTAACATTTTTACCAACTATCTCAACACGACCGTTCCATACATTGACGAAACGGTTGCGGAAGCTTATCAATCGCGCCAAGCTTGGCCAGCCGAACAATGGGAATATGATAGTTGGGTCTCTACCTATACTTCAATTGCGAACGGGGAAAATGCCGGCATTCACCCGATGTCCAACGAATTCTCGGGCGTCCAGCCATGACCATCGAAGCTTATTTACAACAACGATAACCAAAAAAAATCCGAACGAAAACTCGTTCGGATTTTTAATTAGGCACTTTGATTAAATTGACTGTTGTATAAGTCCGCGTAAACCCCATTACGTTCCATCAATGTGTGATGATTACCAATTTCAGCAATTTGACCATGTTCTAAGACCACAATTTGGTCCGCATACCGAATTGTTGATAACCGGTGCGCCACCACAAAACTGGTTCGGGTCGCTTGTAGGTTTTGCATGGCTTTTTGAATCAACACTTCCGTTCGCGTATCAACGGAACTCGTCGCTTCATCCAAAATTAAAATTTCGGGATCCGCCAAGAACGCCCGCGCAATCGTCAATAATTGGCGTTGACCTTGGGAAAGATTAGATGCTGATTCATCCAAAACTGTCTCGTAACCTTGCGGTAATTGGCGAATAAATTGATCGGCATGGGCAGCTTTAGCGGCTGCATAAACTTCTTCGTCCGTGGCCGATAACCGCCCGTATTTAATATTATCAAAAATCGTCCCCGTAAACAGCCACGTATCTTGTAGCACCATCGCAATTCGTTGCCGTAAATCATGCCGCGTCATAGCACGCGTATTGACCCCATCTAAATAAATTGTCCCGCCTTGAACATCATAGAATCGTTCTAACAAGTTAATAATCGTGGTTTTCCCAGCTCCCGTTGGTCCCACGATTGCGACCATTTCGCCTGGTTGAACTTGAAGATTAAAATCTTGAATTAATGGCTGGTCATCGTAACTAAAGTTAACATGCTCAAACGCCATCTTAGGTTGTGGTGCCGGTAATGGCGTTGTTTCAACTACGGTTTGATCCATTTCCGGTTCATCTAAAATTTCAAAAATCCGTTCCGCTGAGGCAATTGTTTGTTGAATCGTACTACTTAAATTAGCAATTTGCGTAATTGGTTGTGAAAATTGGTTTGAGTATTGCAAAAAGCTTGGACATTCCCTAAGGTAATTTGACCATGCGCCACTTCCAACGCCCCCATCACCGCAATCATTAAGTAACCCAAATTCCGCACAAATGCCATCAGTGGGAACATTAATATTGATAATGCTTGCGCCTTCCACGCCACTTGATAGTATTGGGCATTTTGCTTAGCAAAGGTGGCTGCTTCATCATCTTCTTTATTGAAGGTCCGCACAATCGTATGCCCCGCATAAACTTCTTCAACTTGATCATTCAATTTCCCTAGCGTTGCTTGTTGCTGGGCAAATAATTTTTGAGCCGCCGGTGCCACAAATCCAACTACTAGTAAACTTAACGGGATGGTAATTAACGCTACCAATGTTAACTTCCAACTAATACTAATCATCATTGCTAGCACCCCAACAAACGTTAAGATACTCGTCACTACCTGAATTAAGCCTTGTTGTAAAGTCCCGGCAATGTTATCCATATCATTAACCATCCGACTCATTAAGTCCCCGTTTGAATGTTGATCATATGCCTTGATTGGGAGGCGGGCTAATTTATGTTTGTAATCACGACGTAAATTGTACACTGCCCGTTGAGAAATCCGGGTCATTAAAATTTGTTGCCCCAAGCTAAACAGGCCCGAGATAACAAAAATTAAGACGACTTGCATACTAATCTGCACGATTCGATTCATATCAATTGGATATTGGGTAATGTGCATGCCTAATTTGGCTTCACGCATCCCTTTCATGACCCCTTCATATAAAACGGTCGTCGCTTCCCCTAAAACTTTGGGCGCAATCGTATTCAAAATGACGGAAACAATCGCTAAAATTACCGACGTAATCACCCGAGGCGCCATGGTTTTAAATAGCTTAATAAACGCCAAGTCGTGGGCCAAAAATGTTTGGCTTTTGCTGGTTTTCCTTTCATCCGTGCCATTTACTAAGCTCCTTTCCGTAATTGTGAATCAATAATTTCTTGATAAACTGCATTCGACTTAGCCAATTCATCATGCGTTCCCTGGCCAACGACCCGTCCGTCATCAAGTACTAAGATGACGTCGGCATCCATGACCGTAGAAACCCGTTGGGCCACAATAACTTTCACCGCCGCTTGGAGCGCGCATCAGCCTTTAGTGCAGCCCGTAATGCGGCATCCGTCTTAAAGTCTAACGCCGAGAATGAATCATCAAAAATATAGACACTCGCATCCTTAATCAAGGTCCGCGCAATCGCTAACCGTTGGCGTTGCCCCCCGGAGAAGTTTGCTCCATTTTCTTCAACTTCCGCATCGAGGCCTCCGTTTTCCTTCACGAAATCAGTCGCCTGCGCAATGTCTAACACATGCCACATCAATTCCTCACTCGCCTTAGGATTCCCAAATAATAAATTACTGCGAATTGTCCCTGTGAAGAGGACGGCTTTTTGTTGCGTAATCGCCACGGCCCGGTGGACATCTGCTTGCGTCAAATGACTAATGTCTTGGCCATTAAGTAAAATCCGCCCTTGTTCTGGATTTAGTAACCGTGGAATCAGGTTTACCAAACTAGATTTCCCCGACCCAGTTCCCCCAATAATGGCCACCGTTTGCCCGGCGTTAGCGGTAAAGTTAACATCGGCTAATGATAAATCTTCAGCATGGTCATAACGTAAATTTACGTTATCAAAGGTTAAACTAGCTGCTTGAGGCGCGAAAGTCGCCGGCGTTGCCGGATCCGTAACACTTGAAATAGTCGCTAAAATTTCATTAATCCGACTCGCTGATGCGGATGCCCGCGGCACAAAGACAAAAATCATCGAGAGCATCATAAAACTAATCAAAATTTGCGTTGAATACGTCATAAAAGCCACTAAATCCCCGACTTCCATCGACATATTAGCAATATAATGTCCCCCAAGCCAAATTAAGCCCACGTTCGTTAAACTCAACACCAACGTCATAATCGGGAAGAGTAACGATACTAACGTAAACGCCTTAATCCCAGTTGCAGTATAATCTTCATTCGCCTTCGCAAAGCGCGTTTGTTCCGTTTCGTCCTGGTTAAACGCCCGAATCACCCGGACCCCCGTTAAACCTTCCCGGAAAACTAAGTTAATCCGGTCCGTTTTTCCTTGCATACTCTTAAAGAGTGGCACGGCTAACCACATGATGATCATCACCGCCACGGCCAACACCGGTAAACTAATCAAGAATACCTTCGTTAACCGCGGTTCCCGCGTATAGGCAATCACAATCGCTCCCACTAACATAATAGGGGCCATTAGCATCATCCGTAACATTTGCACGAGCACATTTTGAATTTGAATCACGTCGTTAGTAGACCGCGTAATTAATGATGAGTCCCCAAAATGACTCATTTCGCGGTTTGAAAACGTTAAAACATGTTCAAAAATTGTTTGGCGGAGTTTGACCCCCACTTGCATTGCTTGCGTGGCCGCTGCATACACGTTCACACTGGAGCCTAATAACCCTAAGGCCGCTACGATTAACATTATGCCACCTTGGTGCCAAATATAAGCAAAGTCCCGATTAACGACCCCTTTGTTAATCAAGTCCCCCGTAATCGTTGGTAACATTAAATCTGCCCCGATTTGAACACATAAAAAGATGACGGCTACCATCACCATCCACCAGTTCAGATACTTTTTCGCAATTCGAATCATTTGTCTGTGCTTTCCTCCATCATTTGTTCTAATTGGCGATTGATTTTTTTGGAGCCCAATCGCCATCGTTTCCCGCTCTTGTGGCGTCAGTGGCGATAACAATTCCGTGAAATATTTCGCATGTTGTTCCTTCATCTCAACCGCCCGGGATTGACCGCGAGCAGTTAAATGAACCCGAATCATCCGCCGATCTTGGGCATCCCGTTGTTTTTCAATCAACGCTTGTTTTTCCAATCGTTCCAACGCTTCCGAAACTGACGCCGGTCGAATCTTCGCCCGCTCAGCTAACTCCCGCTGCGGTAAGCCGGGATGTTGCGCTAGAATCATAATGATTTTAGCTTGGCCCATCATCGCCGTGGTCGTTACTTGCTGATGATAATGTCGTAAATTCATTAGAAATTTTTCTAATGCCGCCGGTAATTCTGCCATCTAATCTCCTCCAAAATAATAAGGTACCTAATTATTATAGTTAGGTACCTTATTATTAGCAATTTTTTTGCTTAAAAAAAACTAGCGCCTTAACGCTAGTTTTGAATCTTATTGTTGCTTCGTTACTTGTTGAGTGGCTGGGTCGTAAGTGTACGTTCCGACTAAATGCGCCACATTTGGATCACCATCATTGTTCCGAACATCCACTTGAATGGTGCCATCATCGTTCTTAGCGGCAATCAATTGGTCTTGGGGCGCAACTTTGACGCCACTGTGATCAACAAAATCTTGGTAAACATTCGGTGTTGCTACCGCCGGATTACTTTGACTAGCTGCCGTTACCGTTGCCTTAACGGGAGTGGTTGATGCTGAAGAACTAGTTGTCTTGGTTGCAGGGACTGATTTAACAACTTTCGCTGACTTAGCCGTGGCTGGTTGTGCCGTCGTTGTCGATCCAGTAAACGTCGCTGCGCCTACTAAACAAGCAGCTACGATTCCTAAACTAACCATTGTTTGTTTGATTGCCTTCATGATTCTTTCCCCCATTCAATCCTTTGTTTTCTATATTGTAACACGTTTGTTACAGCGATGTTACAAAGAATTGCAAATAGGTAACAAAAAAGCATCACCAAGATTGATGATGCTACCAAATGTTTAAAAAAATTGGGTATACTGGATTCGAACCAGTGAATTATGGATTCAGAGTCCACTGCCTTACCACCTTGGCGAATACCCAATAACACATGTAGTATACTCCCGTTACAATTAAAACGCAACTGAATTTGTAAGCGTTGACAAAGCAATGATGATGGGAGTAGAATTACCAGTAAACCTTGCCCCATGGTCAAATTGGTTAAGACGTCGCCCTCTCAAGGCGGAGTTACGGGTTCGATCCCCGTTGGGGTGATTTTTTTATTTTTTTACTCATTTTCATAGGCGCTTAAAACGTTGATATATCAACATTCTTAATTTTTAATGAACACTGAAAAACACTATTTTTAATATAAACTGCGGATATTCTGCGGATAACCTGCGGATATCCATAATCATTGGCGGGCGACTTATGAGACTGAACAAATACTGTTTTTTACTACAAAAAAGGCTGGCGCACTGAATTGGTGCATCATCCTTTTAACGTTGTAATGATATTTACTAAATATGAATAGATAGGGTTTATTCAATCAGCAGATATTCGTAAATCAATACTATACCTACTTAATTCCGTGGCGAAAAGATAAAAGGCGTCGTTTCTATCCTTGGTGAATTTACTTTGATTATCATACCCCATCCATTCATAAAGATTAGATAATGTTTTTCTGGTGAATGGTATAGGCTTGTCCGTATCCCATAGTACCCATTTAACTATCAAATTACTATCATTACCGTTTAGATCGTTAATTACTTGAATAAATGAATTTAGCACATATTCACGGCGTTTTTCTAAACTCAACGATTTAAACTGATTGGCGCTTAATTTCCTGCCATCCGCTTTATTCTTTTTGATCAAACCGGATAAATTTCCATATCCATTAACCCGTATCAATCGTGGTAATAAGTTATTTAAAAATTTAGTAACGTTAGTAACGGTTTTACTCTTATTCATTCTTGTAATTTCTTTATAATTCGTAAATGCTATTTTAATATCATTCTTCATTTCAATGTACCATAATCCATTGGTTTAGCTCTTTATTAAAAGGGGTCGCCAATTTAGATACCCCCTAACTTGCAATTAATAAATTAATCATCTATCATTAGTAAATGAAAAGAGGAGTAACGGATGCGACCCGTTACCCCTCAATCGTGAGTGGAAACACGTTATTGCTTAGCTAATCACGTTTAAAATCGTGGTTAGCTTTTTTTATTATCTGGTAAGCATAAGCAACAGATACGATTATCTTATCCGCCCTCATGACTAACAACCCGATAATACAAAGCATTATCGTGCCTCCGTTTAATATTTAACATAGTCTGTACCTCCGTTAGTGGATATTTTGAGGGGTACGTCTGTGTTTCCTATTAAACTCACTAAGTAACCAAACAGGGGAGCAACTCCCTGCTTAATTGCCTGTAAGTATTATACCAGTTAATTTAAAAACATTTAGCGTAGGTTTTCGTAGGTTTATGGTTCATTAAAGTAAGGTTTTGTTAGGTTTTTTTAGGTTTTGTTTTACATTGGTTTATCTATATTTACCAAGGTTTTTGGTAAAAAAACGTTATCAAAAGTTAGCATCTCTTTAAATGTATAAATACCGGCTTTTAAGTTCACCCCCCTACCCTAAAAATTTCAAAATTAGGTTTTTGTGTAAGAAAACTCCTTGGCGTGCTCTCCTATTCTTGAAACCACAGGGGGATATTTAAATTTCAAAATCATTTTCGATAAATTATACATTAATTTTTAAAATCGCTCACAAAGCAAATTAGGCGTGTTTAACGACACTTTGAAAAACACGAACAATACAGACTGAACAATCTAGATTATTCGTGTTTACAAATAAAAGGTGTAGCCAAAAAAAACTACACCTTTAATTAATACTAAGTTTTACTAAGTTTTTACTAACGGTTAATTAGTTAAATCATCACCAGAAACACTACCAACGAAATTACCAACCTTATATGTTTTCTTGCCTAGATAATTTCCATCATCACCACGGGTCGCTTTTAATACGATGGGTTTACTGTTGCTATCAATTTCATAAGCAACCCTACATTTAACGTTACCACCCTTATTAATAGTTTGAGTTTGATTATCTAAAATTTCGTTATCAGTATCACTAGGTAATCCCGCTACCGTTAATTTGCCCTCAGTGTTTTTATTCTTTTGATATGCATTAAATACTGCATCCCACCCAATAAGGGCATTAATTTCTTTATTCGATTTATTAGTGATCGTGTAATCAAATACAATAATATCTTTACCGTCTGTCGTATCATCTCCATGATAGAAACTAACTTTATCAATCGTAATTTTTAAATCTTTAATATTAGCTGTTTTGCCATCAAAATAATATTTTTTTCTTTAAAAGTGATGCATTGGCAGTATCGTTAAATTTTCCAATGCTGGGAATTGCCACCGTCCCAACCACCATGGTCGCTAAAACCGCTGTCGTCGTTGTAATTAATTTATTCATATAAAAACTCCCTTGTTTAAGCTAATTCTTATTCAGAATACCACAAAATTATTGGTATATATTAGATTAATCCATATACCTTTAAAATAAACCACTACCCCGTTTTAGGGTGGTGGTTTATTAATTACCTATGACTGCATCATAAATGTTTCATTCTGGTATTTAATACTCATAATTCACTCCGGTCGAAAACTATTAAGCGCGGTATAAACCACCATCACACCATCATCAAACGGTTTAATATCTTTCAAAATAGCTTTAGCCACCTTTTGAAAATCGTTCTTGTATGTATTATCGTACAGCCATTCATTTACCGCCTTTTCTAATTCCTCTTTAGTATCAAATCCGCTAAATAATTCAATTTGTTCTGTTTCTTCCATCGCCATGTTTTCTTATCCTTTCTGGGTTATATGGTCTATTTAATTTAACCCATGCTTTACATCCGTTTTTTTACTCCCTGATGGTTTACCCGTCGTTACTCGCGTCGTACCCGCCTTTTAAGAAATCTATATACTACGGGTGGTTTTTAATTGATATACCAACGATAGTTTTAACCCCCCGCCGTACCCGTCGTATATTAACCGCTGTTCTTTTTATATATTATATATACTATATATTATTATTTATTTTATATATAAAGAATATAAATAAAGTAAGACGGGTAAGACGGGCAAGCCTTATAAATCGTTGATATATCGCCGTTTATCTCCCCGTCCTAACATTATATTTAATAGACGGGTAAGCGACGGGTTACGACGGGTTACAAACTAATCTCTAGAAAACAATGCTTGTTCTTGATCTATTTGTACATCCTCCGCTAAGTAATCAACTCCCAGCTTAGTTAATGGTTTAAGTAAGTTCATATCTTCATCGTTCCAATATTTGGCTGGTTTATATCCGTTTTTCTTTGGTTGATAAACCCATCCATCCTTTTCCATTAACTGGCGCAACCTACCTATAAACGTATTACGTTTCATTTTTAAGGGGGCATTTTCTGTTTCCATAGCGCTCTTGGCATAAGCAAATAAAAAGCTGGTAGGGATGCGTGTACTTTTTATATTCGGTACGTATTCCTTGTAGAAATAGTAAACAACATCCATATCTCGCTTAGTATTTTCAGTTACTGATTTACTTTCATCCGTATTAACGATTTCATCAGTGTTAATAGTTAATGCTTTTGACAATAGCCACTCTAACAACTCCGGACGATTAATATAATCTAGTCTCACTAATTTATTAGCCTTCGTGGCTGGGTACTGATGATTAAATTTAATAAATCTAAAGCGCCTAAACGTTCCTGGTGAAGTATCTGCAATTCTAGGTACGCCGTTCATACTTTGTAAAATAGTAGCGTTAATGACGGCGGAAAAAGCCGGCTCGCCTTTTTCTTCAATGCTTACCCGTTCACCGGTAGTAACGCTTTTAAGGTTTGCGCTATTGGTAATATATCCTTTCTGGTCGGTATCATCTCCAGTAATCAATTTTTTATCATAGACACGCGCAAGAGCGAAACGCTTTTCAAATTCATCAATACGCAAAGCCCCCGTATTACTTTCACCGACTAAATTAGTCATCAAAGCCTGAAATGTACTTTTACCCGTCCTACTTACATTATCATCAATTAAGCAAAACATAACATCAGCAGTTCGTGGCGTTTTAACACAACAGGCGACGACTTGCCATAAAAGCGTAATTTTGTCGGTATCGTTTTCTGCAATTTCATTTAACCACTTAGAAAACGACCACCCATTAAATACGGGCTCGTCTAAATTTTCATGATAATCTGTTGCCACCTTGCTAGTAAATACGGTTTTCGGGTTATACGGTACTAATCGTTTAGTCTTTAAATTATACATACCATTACCAACGGGGATAAGGTTATCATCATTGTTGGGGATTTCTAATTTAGCCCCCAACCGTAATAATTCAACAATTTCAGCTCTTGCCTTTTTTGTTGCTACGGGGTCAACAGCTAAAATCATCCGTTTTATATCGTCATAGCTCTTCCGGTAAATCCCTTGGTCTAAATCATAAAAGAATACCGGTGAGTTATCCGTATCAGAAATACGGATAAAATGACCTAATTTATTTAATATTTTAACTACTGAAATATACGGCATTTTAGGCGTGCCTTTGGGTTCTCCGTTTTCTTTCAGTTCTGTATGATCTTTACGCCATTGAACCCCCAACGCCTTATAACGATTACTTAACTCATCCATTGTTTTTGGCGGAGCTTGGTTTATTACATCCGCTTGCCGTTTTTGTTGTTCCTTTAATTGTTCCATTGCGTTTGTATCTAATTTAGCCTTATCCATTTACTGCCCTCCGTTCTAATTCTGTCTTTAAAATACTGTTAAAAATCGTATTTAGTTCCCCGTCATCTAACGGCGGGGCATTATGTTCATTCTTAATCTGTACTAGTTCATAAGCCATATACGGATCTACCCCGTGCCGTAATATCTTACCTACAAAACTAGTCATATCTAAGTTGCGTCTGCCTTGTTGAGATGATGTTAATAATTCTTCAAGCGTTCGTCCTGTGTAAGTCTTACCGCCTATTGGTTGCCAATTATTAACGTAATTACTACCCTTTTTAGATTTGCTAGATTTTTGGTTAAGATACTTAATTAATTCTTTAGGCGCTGTTGTAATTGGGTTGTGATTATCCCACCTATAAGGGCGACCATGACGGATACTTGGGGCAATGACAACAAAATTATTACGCTGTGCCTTAATATCAATCCCTGCGCCAATGTTCAGCATTTTGTTTAATTGAATATCATTACGCTTTAAATAAAAATACTGTTTGCCACCGCTCGCCGTGGTTTGTGATAGCGTGGCTGGTAATAACTCAGTAGGTATTTTATTAAACTCTTCAAATCCGTTAGCGTGGCTTGTTCCCTTGTCGGTGTCTACGTCAATCACAAAAAAATCTTCTGTTTTAACCGCAATCATACAATCTCTGCTGGCGCGGATGATATTAGTTACTGTTTTAAAATCTGGTCTAATATCCTTGAATTTAACTAACGGCTTTTTATCTTGAGTTACTGGTATAACTGATAAACCTGTTTTGTATAAAGCCACCGCCGTATCAAATAATTTTTTTCGTTCTTCTTGCATCGTTAATTATTCTGCCTTTCAAACTTACATGTAATTGTTTATAATTAAATAAAGGTTGATTTTTCAATCAATTTATATCGTTTTAATGCTCCTATCCGTGCTCGTCCAAAGTTAGCGGATAGGGGCTTTTTTTGTATTCTAAATTTTCTAAAGTTTCTAACACTTCATCGCTTAACTTACTAAGCGGAACAAAGATAGGCGTGTCCCTATTAAGGTTCTCAGCCACACCCTCGATATAAACCACGGCATCCGTTTCATATTCAGCGAACGTATACCCATCTTCTTGATATCGCTTTGTCGAGGATGCATCACCTACAAACTTACGGCGGATATCATCCGTCAAATTCGTTTCTTTGTTAATAATTGCCATTAATTCTGATTTCATAATTCTTTACCTCTTTTGCTTAATCCTTTAGTTTCAGTCCCTATAAGTAGCCCGCCAATGCTACTAATTTTTATTTACTTAATCGTGTTGCTTTCCATGTATTCGTTTAATGCTCGCTTGCTAATCCGTACGGTTCGCGTCCCTTGAATTTCAATCACTGGTAAACCATGAGACTTAATAAGCATATCTAGCGTATTTCGACTAACGCCGATATATTCCGACGCTTGCCCCTTATTCATATACTCTGGGTATTCATCCGCTTTAATTGCTAATTCTTGCCGATGGTCTAATTCTTCTCTTACCGCTTTTGAAATCTCTTTCGAAAAATCAATAATCATCTCACTTTGCCTCCTTGGTTTTGATCCATTCGATAACTTTATTAAATACCGTATTTGATACCACCATTGGAGCACTGCTATTAATGATTTTTCCAGTGGTTGGTAAAGATAAACCTAATTCTTTAGATAATTGAAAACGTGTTAAATTAAGTTCACCTCTGGTCGCTCTTAATTCTTGTTGAATTTCTTCAGTTAAAATTTGCATTTAATACCACCTCTCGATTTACATTTTTCGTAAACGTATTATAATTTACGTTTTTCGTAAAGTAAAGAGCTATTTGCAAAAAAATGTAAATTGTAGTTATTATGTACCTATGCGAGGTACAAAAAATGAATAGGATCAAACAGCTCAGAATAAGAAAAGGATTAACTTTAAAAGAATTAGCAACAGAATTAAGCAAAATTTCAAATAAAACTATATCTTATGCCACTATTTCAAGATGGGAAAAAGGAATAAATGAACCCAAACTAGAAACATGGTTAAAACTATCAGATTATTTCGATGTTCCAGTTTCATATCTACAAGGGATTGGAGATGATCTAACCGGCTGGATAGACTGGGAAGACGCCACCGGTTACAACAAACAAGAATTACAAGCCGAAATTGATAGACTAGAAAAAGCTGGATACATCAACGCCACGGATGATATACAAAGTAAGATAGGTTCAGCTGTTAAAAGTCTAGATTATAGTTCAGCGACCACTAACCAAGGTATGCTAAAAATGGTTGAACGTGAATTAATACAATTAAAAACACGGGTAACAGATGCGGTTGTAATTCCACCTAAAAAAGTAGATATGAACGGTTTAAAAGTAATCCCTAGCGGAACAAAAACAGAAACCAGAAACGGGGTTGATGTTGAGGTATACAACCAACTAATGAAATTGTTAGATGAAACAAGGTATAAACTACCTAACTTAATGAGAAATAACGATAATTAAATATCAGTTTCAGCCTTATAAGTAGCCCGCCAATGCTCAAAGTGAGGTTGAATTATGTATATTAGAAAAACAAACAACGGGAAATATCAGGCTATCGCTCAATATCGGGATAATGACGGAAAACGTCATCAGAAATCAGCCGGTATCTTTAAAACTAAAAAAAGAGGCAAAAGAAAAAGCTAGCAAACTCGAAAATGAGTTCGCTAGCCTTAACATGAGTTTGAATGATATTTCTTTGTATGATTATTATATCCGTTGGTACAAAATTTATAAAGTCGCTACCGTTGGTGAGGTAGCCCAACGGCACTATATTAGATTAAGTAAGTTCATCCGCCAATACTTTAACGATACTAAGCTGGTTAATATTCGGCGGTCTGATTATCAGCAATTCATAAACTGGTATGGATCTAACCACGCCCGTGAAAGCGTCGCTAAATTAAACCGTGCCGTTAGGGCTTGCGTGGCGTCTGCCATTGCGGATGATGTAATCGCTAAGGATTTTACCTTTAACGTCCAGATAGCCTATAACAAGGATAAACGGCGTAAAGTTGAATACTTAAATCACGATGAGATAGACCAACTAATTAAAGCCGTTAAAACTAAGCTAGTTAGGTACAATACAAGCCGTTATATGATTTACACCGCCATTCTAACTGGGATGCGGAAAGCGGAAATACAAGCCCTAACATGGAAAGATATTGATTTCCTACACGGTACTATTACCGTAAATAAATCATGGGACGAACGGAAAAAGTGTTTTAAGGAAACCAAGACCCAAGCGTCAAATAGGGTAATCAAGGTAAATCAAGAGTTATTAGCAACGATTAAAGAATTACGCGCAAATAACTCAAACATGGTATTCACCAACGTATTTAATACTATCCCAACAAGTAACGCCCTTAATAAGTGCTTACGTGAAATTATGACGGATGCGGGTATTGTTAAAAGTAACTTTGTATTTCATTCCCTGCGTCATGTTCACGTTGCTTATTTATTAAGCCAAGGCGTCCCGATTGAGGCAATTAGTAAACGGCTAGGTCATTCAAATATTAGCATTACCTTGAATTACTACACCTACTTAATCGATGAATACAAGAATAAAAACGATGATGAGATTGTCGCTAAATTATCCCAAATTGTCTAATCTGCGGATGACCTGCGGATATCTCAAACCAAAACGTTGGTATATCAACGATATAAGCACTTTATGTATCCCCGTTGGGTGATATAAGAAACAACAACCGGAGCCATGCTTAGTTGCTCCGGTTTTATTTTGAATCCAATACGATGATTAGCAAATTCATTCACACCTGATTGTGATACAATATACTCCGATAAAAATTAAAGGAGTCTTTAACATGTCTTTATTAACTACAATTTTAGCTACCATCGTCGCCATTGAGTTCGGTTACATTCTATACCTCGAAACTTTTGCGACCACTTCGGCGAAAACATCCCAAGTGTTCCAAATGTCTCCCGAAGAATTAAGCCGTCCGAGTGTCCAAACCTTGTTTAAAAATCAAGGGGTTTACAACGGTCTCATTGCCGTGGCCATTTTAGTGGCTACTTATTACTACGTTAATGCCATCGCCGTGGCTGGCTTGATGCTCTATATCGTTGCTGTGGCGCTGTATGGTAGTTTTACTAGCAATCCCAAAATTATTTTTATGCAAGGTGGCTTGCCCATCTTAACCCTCATCTCAATGCTGTTTTAACGAATTATTAAGTGGTTTTCCGTCCTAATCATGCTAAGATATGAATATCAAAATGGAAAGGATTAATATCAGCATGAAACGTTGGGGCATCTTAATTACCTATCTCGGTCTGTTTGGATTACTAATTTATGGCTACCAAACCAACCATTATGTTGAACGAAATCTCAACAATTTAATTTCTGCCACCCAAGTGAAAGTAACCCAATTAATCAGCCCCCACACTAAAACTGATCAAAATTCCCATACGGCGGGCAAATGGAACCAACCTCAAGCTAAGCTTTATCTCGAGCTTGGAAATGATGAGTTAACCCAGGCGACTAAGGAAGCCGTGGCAAACTGGAATCAAACTGGCGTCTTTCACTTTACGATTACGACTAACCGCGACCAAGCCGATGTCATCATTACCACCATGCAAAATTCAAGTAATCAAGCCGCTGGGCTAACCAAAATGCGAATTAATTCGCTCACGCACTATTTTGTTGGTGGCACGATGTACTTAAATGCAGCTTACTTACTCAACCCAATGTACCAATATTCATACCAGCAAGTCGTTAACACGGCTGAACATGAACTTGGTCATGTCATCGGCCTAAATCACACTAATGAAATTTCAGTCATGCAACCCCGCGGATCAAATTTTACCATTCAACCTCGGGACGTTAATCAAGTTAAACAAATGTACCAAAAAAGCGGATCAAAATGATC
>NZ_BBAS01000011.1 GCF_001311375.1 Limosilactobacillus equigenerosi DSM 18793 = JCM 14505 | reverse complement strand
TTGCCATTTGGCAACTTTTATATGATAACTTATATCAAAGAGTTTGTCAACAACTTTTTATAAGTTATTTCGTTGCTTGTTTATTTCAGACAACCCATTAATTTTACCAAACAATCAACAACTATGTCAACATGTTTTTTGTTATTAACTGAGCAGCGCTATGTAAGAAGCAACTTAATAATAATAACACTTACTAACCAATGCGTCAATAACTATTTTTATTAAATTAGTTATTATCAACACACCGGTTAACAGGTGCTTAATTAATATACCAAGTCACAGCTAATTAAACAACCCTTTTTTTAATAAATATTTTCAAATTCCTTAATTGCATCATAAACCTCAATCGCTACTAAATCGAGATCATCAAAAATACGTGATGTTACTTGACCGACTCGTTGAACTTCAAAGACTCCAGTAGCTTGATGATAGGTCACCTCACAAACAGGAATTCCAAATTGTTCAAACGTTCTCTTTTGGTCGCCAATATGACGGTCTTGATACATGGCTTCCAAGCGAGACATAATTTTCATTAACCGACTTTGCATAATTAAATACTCCTTTTAAAAACCGACTAGCCAAGCTAATCGGTTTCACTAACTTTATTAGGTTTAATCACTGTAGCCACCATTCCGGCGAAAATACCACCATAATAAGTTATCAGGCGCCACAAAACCATCGCCAAAACTAACTTACTATTATCGGTAACGTAATGTCCAAAGAGAACTAAGAACCCATACTCAGCTCCGCCAGCCCCACCAGGAATCGGAAAGACTGACGTCACCATGAAAATAATTACGTGTAAACTCATAATCATCCAAAAGTTAAGCTGCGTCACTCCTAGTGATAACAATAAAAAAATATGGAATCGCATAATAAAAAAACAATTGCCCCATTGTTACTAACGATACCTTAATTAACAGCTTTGGATTCCGCCGAATACCTAAACTCTCTTGATGGAAAATATCAATTTTTTTCCGCTAATTTGCGTTGTAACGACTGATACCGATGAACAGATAAAAACCAATGGGTTGGCCAAAGCACCATATGGGTTAAGCGTTTCGTTAATTGATACCAATTCATAATCATCAACAGCGTCAAGATGACCACAAAATGGATAATAAACCCGATGATCACAAACATCGTTAACGCTTGAAGCTCGGTTGCAATTAAATGAAACCCAATCATCATACTCAGACAAAAGTTAAGCACAATCATGGCTTGGAAAACCACAAACTTCATCAATAGCATCGAACTCGCTCGTCCACCATCAACCCCAGCTTTTAACATCGCAATGATTTGTGCTGGCTGCCCTCCCGTCGAAAACGGGGTAATCCCGTTAAAAAGTTGTTCAATTAAAGGTAGCCGCAAGGCATTGCCCCAGGAATAACTTGGGTAGCGTTGTTTCATAAATAGTTTAACGACTACCCCTTCGAGCACCAAATACAAAGCCATACAAAAAATGGCCACTAACAACCATCCCCAGTTAAGCTCAAGCAAATTCAGCCACAATTGATGTAAATTAACATCCCGTAAGGAGTAGGCAAAAATTGCGACCCCAATTATCATCATGATTAAGAGGGCACCCCAATTTTTTCTAGTCATGTTGTTTCCCCCTTTGCTGGGCTTGTGTTTGATAGAAGGTTTGCCAAATCGATGCTAACCGCGCTTTTGAGTATCGTTGTGCTGTTGCTAATGATAGCTCTTGATAAGGAACTAATAATGCCGGATTTGCTTCTAGTTGTGTTAATAAAGTTTGCATCTCAGCTACATCCGCTGCCGGCAGATAGTCGCCCTCAATAATAGCATGGTACAGTGACAAATCACGTAACATCACTGGCGTCCCGGTACTAAACGCTTCTAACACTGACATTGGAAATAATTCATTAAATGATGGCAATAAGAAGAGATCGGCTGAATTTAACAATTCATTAATCCGCGCCCGCGTAACAATCCCCGTAAAGGTTAAATTAGCTGGTGGATGTTCTACGACTTGTTTTAATTCATGATAGCCATCCGTAATCGCCCCAAAGGAAAAGCCCCCCGCCCAAATAAAGCGGATGGTTGGATTTTGCTTGGCAAGCTGTACAAAATCCATCACCCCTTTGCGCTCTTGAACTTGACCACTACCAAAGACCACTAATTGCGATTCCGTCACCCCTAATGCATGCCGGAGTTGGGCTCGTTTTGCTTCTGCGACCGGATGAAACTGATCATCATCGACAAAATTAGGAATATATGACACCATCGCTGGATCAATCCCATAGGCTGCTAATTTATCAATAAAACTCGGATTAACCACGACCAAATGATCCATCCGCTTATAAAAAGCAATGACATATTTATAAAACAACCATTTGATTGGCTTGGGTAATTTAATACTGCCCTCAAGGGTCTCCGGCAAAAAAATGAACATACCCTATTTTTTGTCCCCGTCGCTGACTAAATGTCGATAAATAAAAACTGGGATTAATCGTATGGTAATGACTAATATCACTCTTATCAAACGCATTTACCCGAATGGTAAACTGATCTGATAACTGTTTTTGCAAGAGCTGCATTAATTCTAAATAGGCACTACCGACCCCTTGGCCTGCAACTGAATCCGCTTTGGAATACATTGTAATTTTAATCATGCCGCTTCACCTTTAATCGCCAACGCCGTGGCTTTGGTTGCCGTCCCTGGCGTTGTTCAATACAAGTTTGATAATACGCTTCAATTCGTTGACCAAATACCTCAGCCGAGATAGCGTGCATTTTAGCTTGCCGCAGTTTCCTTGCTTCCGGATTGGTTCCGTACTTTAAATAGTTAGTTACTCCGGCGACTAAATCCGCCTTTTTTTGGTAACTGACCCCAATTGCCGGATCGTCAATTAATTCATCCGTATATTCACTGCGCATAACCACGATTGGTAAATCTGACGCCACCGCTTCATCATATGTTAATCCCTGCGTTTCCGAGTCTGAAGCTGAAACAAAGACATTGGCCATTTGGTAATACCGATGAACAAATTGATTTTTAATTTCACCAGCAAATTGAACATGCGCTTGCAACCCCATTACCTTCACCTGACGCATTAATGATGCCTTGGCTGGTCCGTCACCAACAATCAATAACTGCGCTTGGGGGACCGCTTGAATGATTTCTGGCATCGCGTCAATCAAGCCCTTGATGTTTTTTTCAAAGGCTAGTCGACTTAACGACAACATCACGGGCGTCTGTTCATCATATCCGTATTGTTCCCGTAAGGTTAGTAATGTTTGTGGATCAACGGGGGCTTGGAAACGCTGTAAATTTATCCCGGTTGGAATAACTTGAATCGGTGCTTCAATCCCGTATTTCCGCAAAGTAGTTAACACCCGGTCACTCGGTGCCACGACCCCATCGACATGTTTTAAAAAGGTCCGTAAAATCGTTGCGACATTTTGCGGTTTAATTAATCGTCCATTAGCCACGTAATGTAAATAATCCTCATACATGGTGTGGTAAGTATGTAAACACGGAATCTTTAATTCGCGCGCTACTAAATGCCCCATCACGCCCAATGAAAACTCAGTTTGAGTATGAATTACATCCAATTGCAAGCGTTTCGCAATCAGGAGCACTTTCACCCAACCACTGACCGTAACCCGTCGTTCAGGAAATGAAACAAACGGGATACTTGGAAAGCGATAAATTTGCTCTTGCCGGTCTAACACTGGGTCCGCCTGGGGATCAGTTGTAGTAAAAATATAAACCTGGTGTCCCCGAGCCATTAAAACTTCCCGTAAGGTTCGAATGGATGTTGCCACCCCACTTACTTGTGGAAAATATGTATCTGTAAACAACCCGATTCGCACCAGTCATCCTCCTTTTATCCGTTTCACAAATACCATTATTATACCGTAGGGGAAAATTGGTATCAAATCAAGTCAATCTAAAAAGCGACCTACCACAGCAGGTCGCTCTTTAGATTGGTAAAACTTATTCAGCTAAGTTTTCGTTGGCCATCGTTTCTTCGATTGCTTGATTGCTTCAGCTTCGTCAGCCCCTTCACTCGTAATCGTCACGTCAGCCCCTTGACCAACACCTAATGACATTACCCCCATGATGGACTTCAAGTTAACACTCTTGCCGTTGTACACAAGGTTCGTGTCAGCAGCAAACTTTGAAGCAGTTTGAACTAAAATCGTTGCAGGCCGAGCGTGAATACCAGTTTCAGCCGTTACATGAAATTCCCGTTGTTCCATAATTAAATTCTCCTTATCAAGGATTCAATGAATTCATTGAATCTTAAATGTACATCTACTATAACAAATGTAAGCGCTAAATTCAAACCACAACCACGATTTATTCTTCAATTAATCGATATTCAATAATGCCACCGCGATTCGCAATCCCCTTAATTTGGGAACGGTGAGCATAATCACGAAAAACCGCTTGAAAGTCCATAAAATCGGCCGGCTTAATTTCTAACACTTTGATTTCACCCTGCCATAATCGTTCTAATTCCGTTGCATAATCCATATTACTAGGCTCCCTTTTAAATCATCTCTTCACTATTGTAAGTGATACCTTTCAAACAAACAACTTGCACTCCCAAAGGAAGTTAGTATAATAAATATCAACAATAGTCAAGAAAGGTCAAACAGATTACGAGGTATTTGTTATGCAATGTCAAAACTGTCATGAACGCCCAGCTACCATTCACTTACAAGTTAATTACAATGGTCACCGCGTCCAACTTAATTTATGCCAAACCTGCTACCGGCAATTTCAACAATCAAATCAAATGCTAAATGGAGGTAACGAGATGGATAATAACCAATTTGAAAATTTTGAAGACTTCATGCGATCCATGGGCGCCATGGGCAGCCAAAATAATGAACAAGCGGCCACCACGGGACGTAATGCCCAAACTAAGCAGGGCATTCTCGACCAGTTTGGGATTAATATGACCGACCTCGCCCGGCAAGGCAAGATTGATCCCGTGATTGGACGAGACAATGAAATTCAACGAGTCGTTGAAATTTTAAACCGGCGGACAAAAAACAATCCCGTCTTAATCGGTGAAGCTGGAGTCGGGAAAACGTCCGTTGTCGAAGGACTCGCCGAAGCCATCGTCGCCGGCCAAGTCCCTGACAAACTGGCCAATAAAGAGATTATCCGCCTGGATGTTGTCTCTTTAGTTCAAGGGACCGGCATCCGGGGCCAATTTGAACAACGAATGCAACAATTGATCCAAGAAGTTTCGAAAAACGATGACATCATTTTATTCATCGACGAAATTCATGAAATCATGGGCGCCGGGAATGCCGAAGGCGGAATGGATGCCGGCAACGTCTTGAAGCCCGCCTTGGCCCGTGGCGAATTCCAATTAATCGGCGCCACCACCCTCAATGAATATCGCCAAATCGAAAAAGATGCTGCTTTAGCTCGCCGCTTCCAACCGGTTGAAGTGGCACAACCAAGCGTTGAAGAAACGATTCAAATCTTAAATGGGATTAAACCGCGGTATCAAGATTATCACCATGTTCAATATACAGATGAAGCCATTGAAGCAGCAGCCAAATTATCCGACCGCTACATTCAAGATCGCTTCTTACCAGACAAGGCAATTGATTTACTTGATGAAGCCGGTTCCCGGAAGAATTTAACCTTAAAGACGGCTGATCCCCGCGCCATCGAAAATCAAATCCACACCGCCGAAGCCCATAAACAACAAGCCGCTGAAAACCAAGATTATGAAAAGGCTGCCTTTTATCGGGATCAAGTGCATCGCTTAGAACAAGCTAAGAAAGAAGCCGAAGAACATCACACTGATGAAGCCGCCGTGGTTTCTGTGACGGACATGCAAAAGATTGTCGAAGAAATGACCAACATTCCGGTAAGTGAATTACAAGAACAAGAAGCTAATCAGCTCCGCGATCTTGATCAACAACTCGGTGCAAAGGTGATTGGCCAACCAGAGGCCGTCAATAAAATCGCCCGAGCCATCCGCCGGAATCGGATTGGATTAAATAAATCTGGTCGCCCAATTGGCAGTTTCTTATTTGTCGGTCCCACTGGGGTCGGGAAAACCGAAACCGCAAAGCAATTAGCTAAACTACTTTTTGGCTCCACCGATGCGATGATTCGCTTTGATATGAGTGAATACATGGATAAAACGTCAACTTCAAAGTTAATCGGAGCGGCGCCTGGTTATGTTGGCTATGAAGAAGCCGGGCAATTAACTGAACAAGTCCGGCGCCATCCATACAGTTTAATCCTCTTGGATGAAGTTGAAAAAGCCCACCCTGACGTGATGCACATGTTCTTACAAATTCTCGATGATGGTCGGTTAACCGATTCTCAAGGACGAACAGTTTCCTTCAAGGATACGATTATCATTATGACCAGTAATGCGGGGGCTGGTGATATGGTCGCTAGCGTTGGCTTTGGCACTGCCAACAACAATCACTCTGTCATTGATAAGCTAACCAATTACTTCAAACCAGAATTTTTAAACCGGTTCGATGATATCATCGAATTTAACGCCTTAACCGCTGAAGATTTAAACCAAATCGTCGAATTAATGTTAAATAATATGAATGCAACGTTAGCCGATCGTGAATTACACGTTGACGTAACGCCGGCGGTCCGCAACCGGCTCGTTGAACTCGGCTTTGATCCGAAAATGGGGGCTCGACCACTTCGCCGCGTCATCCAAGACCAAGTTGAAGATCGACTTGCTGACTATGTACTTGATCACCCTGGTAGCAAGCAATTAATCGCGGACTTAATTGATGATGAAATTGTCATCAAGGCGACTAGTGAAGCGCCAATCACTGAAGCAACGCCTGCAACTGAAAATTAATTCCATCACAAAAGCGTAGACCTGAAATGAAGGTCTACGCTTTTTATATCGCTATTTACCTGGTTGCTGCGTTAATTTCTTAACAACTTTCCAAACAGCCGGCGCAATTAATCCCGTTAAGATTAACGCCACCGCCGCTTCAACTAACCCATTCGTCGTCACAATCGCTAATAAGGCCGATGCTAAATGACCATTTGTTTGCCCATACGCCGCCGTTACTCGGTGATTATGATTAAAGAATAAATAAATTAACCCTAATACCAACACCGTATTCGTCAGCGATGCAAGTAAACCAGCAATTGCCGCACTAACACTTGGTGACAATAATTTAACTAATTCACGGAAGGCATACCCGGCAACCACCCCGACCAAAACGCGGGGGACGATTGCAATCACCGGATTCGTAAAAATGATTGGTGCCAAGGCACTGGTAGGATAAACAAAGGCGCGCAGCAACGTGACTATCCCCCATACGCCACCCATGATTGCTCCTTCGGCCGGTCCGAACGCCACCGCAATAATCGCAATCGTCACGGGAAGAATCGTAATCGACATTAAACCGAGGGGCAAATTTCCTAACCATGGAATCATGGTTTGCAACAAAACAATTACCATTAGTAACGCCCGTAGCGTTAACCGTAAAATCCGTTGGTGTCGCTTCATCATGGCCACCTCCTAATGGTGCTTAGTGATTTAAAAATTCCACTGCTTGCGTTAACGCAGCTTGGATTCCAGCTGGGTTCTTCCCCCCAGCTTGGGCTAAGGTTGGGCGACCACCCCCACCACCTTGAATGGCTGGTGAGATTGCTTTGATTAAGTCGCCAGCTTTGACCGTCTTCGCCTTATCATCGCTAACCGCCACTAATAAGTTGGCTTTGCCATTGGCTTCCGTGGCTAAGACTAAGAAGTCCGAGTGGCCTTGCGAACGCCATTGGTCAGCTAATTGCCGTAACTGATCCATCCCAGCGACATTCAATTCCGCCGCAATTAAGCTTCCGGCCGTCGTTGTTTGCACATCCTTAAAGACATCCCCAGCGGCTTGCGCAGCTAACTTGGATTGCAATTGTTCGTTTTCCTTTGTAACGGCTTTTAATTGATCTTGTAATTCTTCTAAACGCTTTGGCAATTCTGGCAATTGCGTTACCTTCAAGCTAGCAGCAGCTTGAGCAGCCAAGTCGGCCCGGGTTTGTAAGTACTTAAAGGCCGCCGCAGAAGTTACCGCTTCAATCCGCCGGACCCCGGCACCAACCCCAGCTTCAGAAACAATCTTAAAGAGCCCTAATTCATTCGTATTCTTAACGTGATCACCACCACAGAATTCGGTGTTAAAGTCACCAATCTTGACAACCCGTACCCGGTCTCCGTACTTGTCGCTAAAGAGGGCAATTGCGCCCATTTCTTTAGCAGATTCTAAATCCGTTTCAACTGTTGTGACTGGAATTTCAGCCCAAATTTGTTCGTTCACCATCTCTTCAACCTTGTCTAAATCATCCGGCGTAACTTGGCCAAAGTGATTAAAGTCAAAGCGTAAGTAATCAGCTTCCACTAAGGAGCCGGCTTGTTGTGTCCGACCACCTAAGACATTGCGAAGGGCTTGGTCGAGTAAGTGGGTAGCAGTGTGGTTCTTTTCAATCTTGTGATGCCGGGCTGCTGCCACCACTAACTTATAACGTGCTCCTTGCTTCAATTCCGTCAAGACTTCAACCCGATGTAAGTTTTGTTGATGAGGGGCATGTTGTACATCAACTACCTTAGCCACGACCGTCCCATGGTTATCAATGATGTCCCCGGTATCGGCCACTTGGCCCCCCATTTCAGCATAGAATGGCGTCCGATCAAAAATCACATCGACCATTTTTTTGTCCGGCTGTCGCACTTTGCGTATAACTGCCTTCCACGGCCATCCCAATTAATTTGGCGTCACTCACTTCAAGGTCAGTGTAACCAACGTATTCACTTGGCGTTTCAAAGTCGGTCCAAAGGCCAGTTTGAACCCCCATCCCATTATCGGTATCCCGCGCGTACGGGCCCGAACTTGTTGTTCCGTCATCGCCGCTTTAAAACCGGCAACATCAACTTGCAAGCCTTCATCTTCGGCATATTCTTGCGTTAATTCAACTGGGAAACCATACGTATCGTATAACTTAAAGGCTGTTTGCCCATCAATCGTTGTTTCACCGGCCGCTTTAACTTCATCAATTACCGAATTCAATAAGTTTAGCCCACCGTTTAACGTGGCACTAAACCGGTCTTCTTCGGCCTTCACAACTGATGCAATGTAATCGGCATTTTCCAAGACGGCTGGATAGTAATCTTGCATAATCTTACCAACCGTTGGAACCAAGGAAGCTAAGAAGGATTCTTCAATTCCTAATTTCTTTCCTGCCACTACTGAGCGCCGCAATAACCGCCGGATGACGTAGCCCCGGCCAACGTTAGATGGTAAGGCACCATCGCTAATTGCAAACGTAATCGAACGAATGTGGTCAGCGATAATCTTAAATTGAATATCATCCGTCTTATCTTGCCCATAAACTTTCCCCGCACTTAATGCTTGGGTTTGTTCGATAATTGGCATAAAGAGGTCCGTTTCAAAGTTTGTTGGGGCATTTTCAAAAATCGAAACCACCCGTTCTAACCCCATCCCCGTATCGATGTTCTTTTGTGGTAATGGTTCGTACGTGTCTTCTGGCGTGTGGTTAAATTGCGAGAACACGATGTTCCAAATTTCTAAGTACCGTTCATTTTCCCCACCTGGGTAACTTTCCGGATCATCTTCCGGTAAGTTGTTCATCGCTTGCCCCCGGTCATAGAAAATTTCGGTATCCGGACCAGATGGACCTTGCCCAATATCCCAGAAGTTTTCCTTATCGGCAATTAAATGATCTTCGGCCACCCCAACTTGTTTCCACAAATTGTAGGCATCCTTATCTTCTGGGTAGTAAGTAATGTAAAGTTTTTCTGGATCAAAACCAAACCAATCATCACTCGTTAATAATTCCCAGGCCCAAGGGATGACTTCATTCTTAAAGTAATCCCCCACCGAGAAGTTCCCGAGCATTTCAAACATCGTATGATGCCGGGCTGTCTTTCCCACATTTTCAATATCATTCGTCCGAATACTCTTTTGGGAACTAGTCATCCGCGGATTGTCCGGAACCACTTGGCCGTCAAAGTATTGCTTCATCGTGGCCACCCCAGAGTTAATCCATAATAAAGTTGGATCATCTACGGGTACTAACGAGCGACTTGGCATTTCAGTATGACCATGTTGCTTAAAGAAATCTAAATACATCCGCCGTACTTGGGCGCTATTAAGTTGTTTTAATTCTTTCATTCAATTAACCTCACTAGTAAAAAAATCTACCGCTACAAATTCCAGAGACGCCGATGACGCGGTACCACTCTGGTTGTAACGATAGATTCGTATACCTCTTAAAATGATTATTAACTTGAAACCTTTGAGGAGCAACCAATCCTCATCGTCGTTTTTCACAGCTACCAAAACGTTTCTGAAAGTTCAAAGGATTCGTCATATCTCAAATTAGTGTCTATTATAAGCTAACTTTGCATTAAATTGCAACGAACTAATTCCCTTGGCGTTGCTTTTGCCGTTCAATTCGGTGTTGCCGTTGCCGTTGGCGCTTACCTTTTAAGAATTCGTGCCGTTGTTCTTGCCGCCGTTTTTGAATTTCATCTTGCTTAATCCGGCGCTTGATTTTCTTCTTATAACCTGGCTTAACCTTCCGCTTTTGCTTCTTCACGTAACCCTTCAAGGTCGTATCTAATTCCGCTTGCCGGTACTTAAAGCCTTTCCGGCGGTTCCGATCATGGGTTGTGACCACTCGACCATCTTTAATCGCCTTTGGGACAAACTTAATCCCACGTTGTTCAAGTTTTTCAACCAATTCCTCTTCGGCTGGAACATAGAGCGTAATTGCCGTGCCGTGCATCTTTGCCCGGCCGGTCCGACCAACCCGGTGCACAAAATATTCCAAATCGGTTGGAATATCATCGTTAATGACCAATGAGACCCCTTCAATGTCAATCCCACGCGCCGCTAGGTCAGTGGCCACAATGTATTGTAAATCTAGATTGTGAATTTGACGCATCACCCGTTTCCGCGCTCGCGGTTCTAGTCCCCCATGAATCAAGGCCACCTTTAAGCCTTGGCCAAGTAAGAAATTATATAACTCTTCCGCGCGATCTCGCGTATTCGCAAAGACGAGGGCTAAATATGGGTCCCCCATCGTCAATAAACGGTAAACCAGGTCATTTTTATCCCGGCCCTTCGTCGACATTAACCAGTTTTCCACGTTGGGATTAATGACCGTTTCCGTTGGAATTTCTTCAATTTCCGGATTCCCCATATACTTCTTTAAGAACGGCCGTAAGCCTTGGGGAATCGTCGCCGAGAAGACTAACATTTGTAAGTTTTCTGGGAAATAAGCCGCAATTTGGTCGACTTGATTCAAAAAGCCCATATCTAAGGTCATATCAGCTTCATCAATGACAAACCGCGTCGCTTCATGGATATCAAGTGCATTGGACTTAACTAAATCTAAAATTCGCCCCGGCGTCAATTACGACTTGGGGACTCCGCCGTTGCAGTTGGTCGATTTGTTGTTGCTTATCCGTCCCCCCCACATAATTATGGATAGTCCATTGGGCTTGGCAAATTGGTTAATTTGCTTGGCCGCATTATAAATTTGGTACGCTAATTCCCGACTGGGGGTCGTAATCACGACTTGAACATTTGGGTTGTTAACATCCAATTGTGAGAAAAGCGGTAATAAAAATGCATGCGTCTTTCCACTCCCCGTTTGGGATTGTCCAACGACACTTTTCCCTTTCATAATTAGTGGAATTACCTTTTGTTGCACCGGCGTTGGTTGGGTAAACTTCAAGTCCGCCAACGCCTGCATCACAAACGGCTGAAATTTAAATTGACTAAATTGTCCTGCCATTATTTAAACTATCCTCTCTTACTTTTCTTTCATACAAGCAGCTGTTAATTCAGCTACAATTTGTTCACACTCCGCTTGGTCTTTAGCCCGCGCACCACTCGCCAGCGGATGGCCGCCACCTTGGTGAAGTTTGGCCACCGTATTAATCACGACTTGCTTTGATCGTAACCGCACTCGGAAGCTGCCATCATTTTGTTCTAAGAAAATGGCCCATGCTTTCACATCATGAATTTTGCCTGGTAATGGCACCACGGCCGACGTCCCCGATTCGCTAATGCCTAATTGCTCTAAGTGCTCCATCGTTAACGTCACCCAAGCAACTCCGGCTTCATTGACGGCCAAATTTTGATAAACATCCGCCGATAACTTAGCTAATGGCCAGGAAATTTCATCTTCTTTCCGGCTGATTTGTTCCGCTTGGGCGCCAGCTTCAATTAACGCTCCCGCCACTTGCAAAGTATGGCCGGTGGTAGCCGGGTACAAGAAACGTCCGGTATCACCGATAATCCCAGCATACAATGCGTTCGCCGCTTCTCCGGGTAACGTTAATTGGGCTTGAAATTGATGATAAAAATCATAAATAATTTCCGACGTACTTGAGGCCTGTTCATTCACAAACATTACATCACCATATGGTTCATCATTAGGATGATGATCAATTTTAATTAATTGATCCCCCTGATCAAAGCGGCGATCGTCAATGCGCGGTGCATTAGCCGTATCTAAGACGATTACTAAGGCATTTTGAAAATCCGCCCCGTCAATGTCATCCATTGTTCCAATCCAATCAAAGCTCGGAATATCCTTACCAACCACACTCACTTCTTTATGCGGGAATGAGGCTTTAATAATCGCCGCTAACCCAACTTGTGAACCAATCGCATCCGGATCCGGGCGTTGATGCCGATGGATAATAATCCGATTGTATTTTTGAATGGCTTGTAAAATTTGCGTTAATTCATCCATGATGTTCTCCTTTAGGTTCCTGCCTTCTAGTATACCAAGGACCGCTAACTTTGCATAATTAAAAACGAGGTCCAAGTTGGGCCTCGTTTTTAATTACTTATCAGTTTCCGATGCTTGTGTCGTTGATTGTTCTGCAGCTTGCGGCCGGTTAACCCGCGCAATTGCATTTAAATCAAAGGTTAAATAAATCCCTTCACAATCAATCGTCACTGTTTGTTGCGTCGTGTTCACTTCATGGACAACCCCATGTAAGCGACCAATCGTTACCACTTCATCACCTGGTTGTAAGCTACTAACCATTTCTTGGTGTTGTTTCCGTTGCTTTTGTTGTGGTCGCATCATGAAGAAATACATAAAAAGAATCATTAACACAATTAACATCATTGATGAGTATGTACTGTTCATTATAAAAAACTCCCTTAATTTTGATTTAATCTTAATATACCGGACAATGGCTTAAATTTCCAGTCCTGACTCGGTTGGGGCCAATAATTGTTGCCAATTAAAGCTACTCAATGCCTGTTCCCCACTCACCGGTGCTTGGGCTAATAACGCCCACACGGCGGCTGGAACATTCTGCGGCGTGACTGCTTGAACTTGGCCTGCCACCAACACTTGCCGCTGTTTCGCCCAAAGCGTTGGTAAGGCGGTTAAGATATAGTCAACTTGCATTTGTTGTGCGATTGCTAACTTATCCAGCGAATCAACCATCACCAAAGTTTGACTCGTTGCTGGTAACAATGACTTGAGCAATTTAATTCCGCGTTGCCATTCGGCTAAATCTGGCGCTAAATTATCCAACCAAAAGTTAGTCACCCCTTGGTCAGTTAGCGCCTGCAAACTAGCTAACCGCAATGCTTTTAGTCCACCGCCTTGCCAACTTCCCCAGGTACCTTCATTTTGCCACTGCGCATTAATTTCAACCGCCGTTGCTAAATCATCGACTGGTCCATAATAATCCGCCACTTGACTTAACGGCAAGCTGATGGTTGGTTGGATTGCGTCAACTAATTCTTGATACGCATTAGTGGTCAATTTATGGGCTTTTCCTTGGCGATAATACGTCGCCCCACTTTTAATCGCCTTGGTCGTAACTTTCTTCATTGGTCGATTAAGGCCTGGGTAAGCAATTACTTCCCCCGCCCAATTAAAAACTTGGGCGATTCCGCCAGCGTCTTTTAACCAAGCGTGATTGGCTTGCCAGCTCAGCGCCGGAACCGCCAAACTTTTGACCCCAAGGCTTTGCCACTGATTACTTGTCAACGGGAAGATCGTTCCGGTCGATAAGATTGGCACAATTTGACTCATTTAAACTTAACCACCTTTCCTACTCCGTTGGCATTGGAATCCCTAAGTGTTCATATGCTGCCAAAGTCACCTGCCGCCCTCGTGGCGTTCGACTCAAAAACCCAATCTGCATTAAATATGGCTCATACATTTCTTCAATCGTGGTGGTTTCTTCACCAATATTGGCCGCAATTGTCTTTAACCCCACTGGACCACCATGGTACAACTCAATCATCGTAGTAAGCAACTTGCGGTCAATTTCATCGAGCCCTTGGTCATCAACTTGGAGTAATGACAATGCCATTTGCACGGTTGGTAAATTGATTGCTGCATGCCCCGCCACTTGCGAAAAATCACGCACCCGTTTTAACAAACGATTGGCAATCCGCGGGGTCCCCCGCGAACGTAAAGCTAACTCATGGGCCCCATCCGTTTCAATCGGGGCTTGAAAAATCTTGGCCGACCGAGTCACAATCGCCGTTAATTCCGCTGGCGTATAATATTGCATCCGTTCCACAATTCCAAAGCGATCCCGCAACGGTGCCGATAAAGATCCCGCTCGAGTGGTCGCCCCAATTAATGTAAATGGTGGTAATGGGAAGTGAACTGGATGCGCCGTTGGTCCTTCGCCAATCACAATATCGACATAAAAATCTTCCATGGCGGAATACAACATTTCTTCAACCACTTTTGGTAAGCGGTGAATTTCGTCAATAAATAATACGTCACCTGGTTGTAATTCATTTAATAAGGCGACTAAATCACCCGGCTTTTCAATCGCTGGCCCACTCGTCGTTTTAATTTGAACGCCCAACTCATGCGCAATCACCATCGCCAACGTGGTCTTCCCCAAGCCTGGTGGCCCATACAATAACACGTGGTCTAAGGCTTCCTCCCGACTCTTAGCCGCTTGAATGTACACTGTTAACTTATCTTTAATCGCTTGTTGACCAATATACTCAGCTAACCGTTGTGGCCGTAAGCTTAACTCGGCTAACGCTTCACTGGCATCATTGGTATGTTGATCCATCAAGTCACGCTCTTCTGCCATAGCCTCCTCCTTTCACAACTTAAATCAATAATTTCAATCCCGCACTAATGTAATCACTGGTAGTCATTACTTCCGCCGTAGCTAATGATTTTTCAACTTTTTGCACTTGTTTATCCGTATAACCAAGGGCTTTCAAGGCGGCCAAAGCATCTGCTAATGCTTGATTTTCCCCAATCGTTTCCGGTACCAGTAATGGCATCTCGGCAGTTTCCACTTGCACTCGATCTTTTAACTCAACAATAATTCGTCCGGCTGTCTTTTTCCCAATTCCAGGAAATTTGGCTAAGAACGTATCGTTTCCTTCGTTAATCGCTTGCGCTAAAGCGGCATGATCGGGCGTTGCTAAAATCGCCAACGCACTCTTCGGCCCAATCCCACTCACACTAATTAATTGCAAAAATAATTGTTTTTCGGCTAACGTTTGAAATCCATACAACGTAATCGCATCTTCCCGAACTGCTTGATAAATATAGACTTTCGTTGGCGTTGTTGATTCAGTATACGCATAGGGATTAGCCACGGCCACTTGATAGCCGACCCCATTAATATCAACCACAATATAATCCGGTGTGACTGCCGTAATTAAACCATTTAAATAGTTAAACATCTGTTTTTACTCCTCATCATGGGTATCAAAATCATCCGCATACGCTTGATGTTGATCTTGAATCCGTTTAAATAATTTTTCTAAATCCGTCGGGGTTAAATGTACCGTCACTGGCCGCCCATGAGGACAGTTAAAGGGATTTTCACAAGTTGGCAATTTGGCCAGCAAGGCTTGGGCCTCCGCCGTTGTTAAATGATGATTGGCCTTAATTGCGCGCTTACAACTCATCATAATCGCCGTTTTTTTCCCGAAAGTTAGCCACCGTTAGTTTGGGATCTTGTAAGACCCAATCAATCATTTCCCGGGCTGTATCCGCTTCTTGTCCCGGCACAAACCACGTTGGATGACTGCTTAACATAAAGCTACTTTGCCCAAACGGCGTTAATTCCAACCCCAATTCCGCTAACAATGAGATATGATCTTGAATTTGCAACGCTTGGGTTAGCGGATAATCAAAAATTAACGGTTGCAATAAATTCTGTTGATCCGACTGACTTGGCCAATTTCCACGCGGTAGCGTTCGTAATTAATCCGTTCTTGCGCCGCATGTTGATCAACAATGTATAAACCATCCGCAGCCTGGGCTAATAAATAAGTCCCATGCAACTGCGCTAAGTACGTCAACTGTGGAAATCCCGTTTTAGTCGCCGTCGTTAAATCCAAGGCCACATTTTCCGTTTGCAGCGGTTGGCTTGGCGGAATCGGCGCTGGCTGCTCCTCAATTGGCGCCTGATAGCGTTGGTCAAACCTTTGCATCGCCGGACTAGCTAGGTCGGTTTTCGTATTGATGATAACTGGCTCATGCGGGACCACGACTGGTCGCTTAATGGTTACCTCAGCGGTTGGTTCCGCCACTTCCGATAAAGCCGGTGCAGTCGCTGCCACTAATTCTTGCGTTTGGCTCCCAACATCCGGAATTAAATTTTGTTGGCCAATTACTTCCGCGACGGCCGTTGTAATTAACGCCGTCAATTGCTCTTCTTTGCTTAACCGAACTTCTCGTTTCGCTGGGTGTACGTTCACATCAACCAAAATGGGATCTAATTCAATATTCAAGACGGCAATTGGATAGCGCCCGACCATTAACTTCGAGCCATACCCAGCAATCAAAGCTTTGGTTAAGGGAAAGCTCCGGATATAACGTTGATTAATCGTTAACGTCACATAATTTCGGCCCGCCCGCGTTAATTCTGGTAACGATACTAAGCCGGTGATTTTAAAATCAGGATCACTTGCTGCCAACGGTAACATTTTTTGTCCCGCCTTCGTCCCATAAATCGTCGCTAATACTTGTTGTAAATTACCATTTCCCACCGTCCGGAAGACTTCTTTCCCATCATGGTGCAGACTAAAGGCAATGCCGGGTTCGGCTAACGCTAAGCGATTAACCAAATCCGTAATCTTACTCAATTCCGTCCGTGGGGACTTTAAATACTTTAACCGGGCCGGCGTATTATAAAACAAATCACGGACCGTAATATCAGTGCCTGGGCGCGCTGAAGCTGCTTGAGTTGCCAACACTTCGCCACCACGTAAATGAATCATCGCTCCCGCTTGATTCGCTTGCGCACTAACTAATTCCACGTCCGCAATTGACGCAATACTAGGTAATGCTTCGCCTCGAAAGCCCATTGTTTGAACCCGAAATAAATCGCGGCGCGTTTGAATTTTACTCGTTGCATGGCGCCGAAAAGCAATTGCTAGTTCATCGCTAGCAATTCCATCCCCATTATCAATAATCCGAATTTCTTGTAATCCGGCTTCTTCAACCATAATATCAATGCGCGTACTGTGGGCATCAATCGCATTTTCAACTAATTCTTTCACCACTGATGCCGGCCGTTCGATAACTTCCCCCGCGGCAATTTGGTCCGCTAACACCGTATCTAATTCTTGAATTTTTCCCATTTTAGTTCCTTACTGCAATGTTTTTTTGCCATTGATAAACTTGATTCATCATATCCATGGGCGTCATCGCCATTAAATTTAAGTTCGTTAACTCGGTTAAGACTTGCGCTTGTTCCTTTGTTACCGTTGGTTCTGCTTGCGGATTAAATAATGCTAATTGATCAGCAACTGGATCCTCCACCTTAACAGCCGGTTCAGTTGATTGAGTTACTGATGATGTTGCTACTTGATTCGTTACTACTTCCGGCGTTGAAGTTGTGGCTTCACCTTGTTCTAATTGGGTTAAAATTGCCCGCGCCCGTGCCAATAGACTGGCTGGCATCCCAGCTAATTGAGCTACATTAACCCCATACGACTGATCGGCCGGTCCAGGTAACACTTGGTGTAAAAAGACGAGTTGACCATCTTCTTCGGTCGCTCCAACATGGACATTTTGTAAGTGCGGTAATTGTTGCGCGAGACTCGTTAATTCATGATAGTGGGTTGAAAATAGCGTTTTGGCGCCAATTTCATTATGCACATATTCAATAATTGCTTGTGCTAAGGCCATCCCATCATAGGTCGCCGTCCCCCGCCCAATTTCATCAAATAAGATTAAACTGTCGGCGGTCGCATCAGTTAAAGCACGATTAGCTTCCATCATTTCAACCATGAACGTACTTTCCCCAGAGACTAAATCATCGGCGGCCCCAATCCGCGTGAAGATTTGATCAAAAATCGGCATGACCGCATGTTTGGCGGGGACAAAACACCCCACTTGCGCCATAATCGCCATTAAGGCCAATTGCCGCATATAGGTACTCTTCCCTGACATGTTTGGTCCCGTAATCAGCAACATTGATGTCTCCGGATCCATCATCACATCATTGGGCACATAAGCTTGGTGACCGAGAAACTTTTCCACAACGGGATGTCGGCCCGCTTCAATCGCAAGCTGATGATTATGATTTAATTCCGGTCGAACAAATTGATAGTTTTCACTAATCACGGCAAAGCTTTGCAAAACGTCAATTTCGGCTAATAATTTGGCCACGGCCTGCAACCGCGGAATGGCGGTCTTGATTTCATCCCGAACAGCCGTAAAGAGTTCATATTCCAGCGCCGTTGACTTTTCCCGCGCTTCCAAAATCAAGCGTTCCCGCTCCTTTAATTCAGGCGTTGCAAATCGTTCCGCATTCGTGAGCGTTTGTTTACGTTCATAACGATCCGCCGGCAATTTCGCAATATTCGCCTTCGTCACTTCAATATAGTAACCAAAGACATTGTTGTAACCAATCTTCAAATTACTAATCCCGGTCGCTTCTCGTTCCCGAGCTTGTAACTCCGCAATCCATTGTTTCCCGTTGGCCATGGCATCCCGGTACTCATCTAATTGCTGCCGGTACCCATCCCGAATGACGCCCCCATCCGTGATTGCAATCGGTGGTTCGGGCGCAATTGATTTATCAATTAAATCGGCAATATCAGTTAATGGATCTAAATCATCCACTAGTTGATCAAACACAGGGAGTTCCATTTCTTCCAAAATATAGCGTAACTTAGGAATTTGTTCCAACGATGTTTTTAATTGAATTAAATCCCGACCGTTGACACTCCCATACGCCACTCGGCCCGCCAACCGTTCTAAGTCATAAACTTTCGTCAATTCCGTTTGCAGATTTTGGCGTTCAAAGTAATGATCCATTAACCCTTGGACCTTATCTTGGCGTAGTTCAATCGCTGCTTGATCAATTAATGGTCGGTTCAGCCACTGCTTTAATAACCGACTCCCCATTGCTGTTTTCGTGGCATCCATCAACCAAACTAAGGTCCCTTGCCGTTTACCAGTCCGTAAGTTGGTCAACAACTCAAGGTTCGCCATCGAATGGGGATCCAACTTCATAAAGGAATCTAGTTGATAACTAACGGCCGGTTGCAAGTGCGATAATGACCGCTTTTGCGTTGCTAACAGGTAACTAACCAGCAGCGAAACTACAGCAATCTGTCCTGCATCACTCAACGCTTGCGTGACATAACTAATTTCTGCTTGTGCCTCAACTTGCGGTTGCGTTGAGACCAAGATTTCGCGTTTCGTTAATTCTGAGCGCTGGTCCTCCCCTAAATCAGGAGTTACGACGACTTCTTTTGTCCGTAAATTAACCAATTCATTGACGGCCAGTTCCCAAGTATTTACCGTGGTCGTTTTTAATTCCCCGGTTGTTAAGTCAACATACGCAATTTCATATTGTTGCGCTTGTTGCGTTAACGCCGTTAAATAGTTATTCGATCGCGTTTGGTCACCGGCTAAATCCATTTGCGTCCCCGGTGTAATTAAGCGCGTCACAGCCCGCTTAACCATCCCTTTTGCGGCCTTTGGATCTTCCATTTGTTCACAAATGGCCACCTTATAACCTTTTTCAATTAGGATATCAATGTAGCTATCGACTGCTCGGTGCGGCACGCCACACATTGGAATTGGGTTATCCGCCTTTTTGTTCCGCGTCGTTAACGTTAATTCCAACAATTGCGCCCCTTTAATGGCATCATCATTGAACATCTCATAAAAGTCACCTAACCGGTAGAATAAAAATGCATCCGGATATTGATCTTTAATTGCTTGATATTGCGCCATCATTGGGGTTTGCTTCGCCATAAATTGATTCTCCTCACTTTTTTAATCTAAGTTCTATTTTAATCGATTTAACCCTTAAAAACAAAAACAGGCTCATGACCCTTCGTCATTAACCTGCTTTAAACTATTTTGCATATTCAATTGCACGCGTTTCCCGAATGACCGTCACTTTAATGTGCCCCGGATATTCGAGTTGTTGCTCAATTTCATTCTTTAAATCAAACGCTAAGCTGGCTGCTTGCTTATCGGACACGGCAGTTGGTTGCACCATCACCCGAATTTCACGCCCGGCTTGAATTGCATAACTCTTTTGCACCCCGGCATGTTCGTTAGCAAGGCTTTCAAGCTTCGTTAACCGTTGAATGTATTGTTCCAACGATTCACTCCGGGCCCCTGGCCGCGCCCCTGAAATGGCATCCATCGCTTGAACTAAGGCCGCGATGATTGATTCAGCAGGCACGTCACCATGGTGAGAAGCAATCGCATTGATTACCACTGGGTTTTCATGATACTTTTGCACCAATTCAACCCCTAATTCAACGTGGGATCCTTCAACTTCACGATCAATGGCTTTCCCAATATCATGTAATAAACCAGCTCGCTTGGCTAATTCAACATCTTCGCCTAATTCCGCGGCCATAATGCCCATCAGTTTCGCAACCTCAATTGAGTGTTGCAAGACGTTTTGACCATAACTCGTCCGGTATTTCATCCGCCCAATCGTCTTGATTAAATCCGGATGCATCCCATGGATTCCCAAGTCAAAGACCGCTTGATCCCCAACTTCCCGCAGTTGATTGTCCATTTCCTCGCGGGCCTTATCCACTGCTTCTTCAATCCGTGCCGGATGAATCCGCCCATCCTTAATCAACTTTTCCAAGGCCATTTTGGCAATTTCGCGCCGTACCGGATCAAAACCACTTAAAATGACTGCCTCTGGGGTATCGTCAATAATTAAATCAATCCCCGTTAACGTTTCAATCGTGCGAATATTCCGCCCTTCACGCCCAATAATGCGACCTTTCATTTCATCGTTTGGTAAAGTCACCACGGTCACCGTGGCTTCAGAAACCATATCGGCCGCACTCCGTTGAATCGCTTCAACAATCAAGCCCTTTGCCTTTTTATCAGCATTATATTGAGCTTGTTCGATTGCTTCTCGAATCATCTTTTCGCGTTCACTAGCGAGTTGCGTTTTTAATTCATCTAATAATAATTGCTTCGCTTCAGCTTGGGTTAATCCCGCAATCCGTTGAAGTTCTTGGCTTTGTTTAGCAATTAAAGTTGCAACCTGTTGCTCGTCTTGTTCTAACTTTTCCGAACGGCGATCGAGCTTTTGTTCCCGTTTGCTTACCGCATTTTCACGGTTTTCTAAAGCATTATCTTTTCTGTCTAACGAAGACTCCCGTTGAATCAAACGTTCTTCTTGTTTTTGGACGTCATGGCGACGGCCCGTTAATTCCGTTTCGACTGATTCGCGGTAGCGGTGTGCAGCATCCTTGGCTTCAATAATGGCTTCTTTTTTTAGCTGTATCCGCTTCTTTTTTTAGCAGCAGCGATAATTCCTTCAGCACTGATATGAGCCCGATTCAAACGGTTTTCATAAACCATTTTACGCACCCAATATCCAGCAATGAAAACAATCGCAATGACGGCGAAAAGGATCATTATTGTTGTTAATGTCACTTTCTTCACCTCAATTTCTGTATAGATAATTAGAGTCCATACAGCTTTAATTCTATCCTCTAGGAATAAGTGTGTCAATCATTTGCCAGTGATCGCCATTATTTAAAAATGGTCACTAATTGACGAAAACTACGCAATTAATGACCATTTATCTAACTATTCTTCCGGTGTTGCCGGAGCATCAGGTTCAGCTGCAGATGGCGCTGGAATCGAATCATCAGCTTCCATCCCGTATGCGACCCGAACTTGATTCATTAATTCGTTCATCGCTTCTGGATGTTCGGCTAACCAAGTCTTAGCATTTTCCCGTCCTTGACCAATTCGATCACTCTTATAGGAATACCAAGCCCCACTCTTATTAACGAGATCCTTTTCAACGGCCATATCAAGCAATTCACCCGTCTTAGAAATCCCTTCACCGTACATAATATCAACTTCAGCCCGCTTAAATGGCGGCGCCACCTTGTTCTTAACAACTTTAATCTTTGTCCGGTTCCCGATTACATCGGTTCCGTTCTTTAATTGTTCACCCCGCCGAACTTCTAACCGAATCGTGGAGTAAAACTTCAAGGCCCGACCACCAGGCGTCGTTTCAGGGTTCCCAAACATCACCCCAACTTTTTCCCGAATTTGGTTAATAAAGATTGCAATCGTCTTGGTCTTGTTAATTTCCCCCGACAACTTCCGGAGTGCTTGGGACATTAACCGGGCTTGTAACCCAACGTGGGTATCCCCCATTTCCCCTTCAATTTCAGCTCGTGGAACTAAAGCGGCTACCGAGTCAACAACCACGATATCAACCGCCCCACTGGCAATCAATGCATCGGCAATTTCTAACCCCTGTTCCCCAGTATCAGGTTGGGAGAGTAATAATTCATCAATATTAACTCCTAGGGCCGTTGCATATTGTGGATCTAAAGCGTTTTCGGCATCGATATAAGCGGCCGTTCCCCCACGCTTTTGCACTTCGGCTACCGCGTGCAAGGCAACCGTCGTTTTCCCAGAACTTTCTGGTCCATACATTTCAATAATTCGGCCCCGTGGGTAACCACCTACCCCAAGGGCTTCATCAATTGCTAAGGAACCACTTGAAACGGTTGCAATCTTCGTATCAGCTGCATCCCCCATTCGCATAATGGAGCCTTTACCAAAATTCTTTTCAATTTTTCGTAACGCACTTTCCAGTGCCGCTTGTCTTTGGTCAGCCACGTTGCTGTCCTCCCTTATTTCAATTCAATATCAATATCATAACAGGTTAGTCGCTAAAAAACCACCCTTTAATCGAACAAAAGTTCGCGCACCATTTGCAACGCCGCCGCGACTGCCGCTTGCCGAATTTGCTCACGCGTCAAACTGGCATCAAATTGATACAAGCGCGCCACCTGACCAGTGGAACTCGCTAACCCAATCCAAACCGTCCCCACTGCTTGTCCGTCTAACTCAGCGGGACCGGCCACTCCCGTTAACCCCAACGCAAGATCAGTTCCGGTTTGTCGGCGACATTCTTTAGCCATTGCCATGGCCGTGGCCTCACTCACCACTCCTGCTGAAGCAATCAACTCCGCTGGCACCCCTAATAATTTTGTTTTAAACGCGGTGGCATAAGTTACAAAGCCACCCAACAAGACTTTAGAAGCCCCAGGGACTGATGCCAATTCACTCATCAACATCCCCGCCGTTAAACTTTCGGCGGCGCTGATTGTCAATTGACGTTCTGATAATAGTTTAACCACATCACTGGCCGTTACTTGTTGGTCCATCTTTTACCTCCTCGTATTATATAAATACCCGTTTTACTGACAATTAAACCAAAAATGGTCGCCTGGATGAACTATTTTTTCATCACAAACGACCAACACCTTTATTATTTAAATCCGTCAGCAAACACACTGCGGGCTTGATAAATATAGTCAATCCCAGAGTAAACCGTAAAGAATAGACAAATATAGAACATAATTTGACCAAATGGGACATTAATTAATGCAAACCCAATGTTATTTAAAATCAAGAAGATAATCGCAATTAATTGCGTCGTAGTCTTAATTTTACCTGGCATTTGAGCGCCATGACCTGCCCATTTTGTTCAACAACTAACAGTCGTAACCCTGTAATTGCCAATTCCCGCCAAATGATGATACTAACTGCCCAAGCCGGTAAAATCCGTTGTTCGACTAATAAGATAAACGCCGTCATCACTAATAACTTATCTGCTAGCGGGTCAGCAAACTTACCAAAGTTAGTGACTAATTTTTGGCGCCGCGCAATTTGACCATCTAAATTATCCGTAATTGAAGCCACGATAAAAATCATCGCTGCCCAAAATTGGGTTACCGGAATTTCAGCACCTAAAAATGAGTAGTACCCCCATTGAACCGGCATAATCATCAGGACTAAGAAAAACGGAATTAAAATTAATCGTAACACCGTTAATTTATTTGGTAGATTCAAAACAAATTCTCCTTTGCGTTGCTCATTTGTTGTCAGTATATCATATTTAATCAGCTAATGGCGCGACAACCATTTGCGTTAACCGCATTGGGGCAATTAATTTCATCATAGCCTCAACCATCTCAGTAAAACTAATTGAAGCCAACGTGGCAATTTCATCAAAAATCATCGCTTGATCGAACAATTCCCCTTCAAACCGATTAGCAATTGCTTCTGGGGAATCCAAATTAAAAATTAACCGCCCTAAGGTAGCATTTTTAATCGCTGTAAATTGCTCCTCACTTGCGAGTAAGCGTTCGTGAGCCGTTGTTAACACTTGCTTAATTTCGGCCGTAAACCGTGCTGGATCATCCGTTTCCGTAGCAAAGGATGCAAAATGAAAGCCCCGTTCAATTTCAAAACTAAAGTTAAACGAGTCATCTAAAACCCCTTCATTGTAAAGACGTAAATAATTATCACTCGTATCATCAAATAATAATTCTAACCCTAATTCTACCGCGGATTTATAACGCAATCGTTCCTTTCCCGTTGGTGCCTGATACGTTCCCCGTAAGCCAACCATTACTTTGGAGCGTTGCACATCCATCTTAACTTCATCCCTTGCAATCACATCAACCCCCGTTGGATCAGTAATTAATTGATTACGTTGCGGTAATGGCAAGGTTGCAAACGTTTTGGCAGCTTGATTTTGTTCAATCCACGTTAACGTTTCGCTAGGATCTAATTGGCCAACCACTAATAACGTCATATTTTGTGGTTGATAAAAAGCACGGTAGGCATCATATAATTTATCGGCCGTAATTTGGCTAATCGAGGCGACCGTCCCAGCAATATCAATGTGCATTGGATCATTCGGATATAAATTCCCCATCATCCCCATGTACAGGCGGTTACCTGGATTATCAGCGTACATCTTAATTTCTTGCCCAATGATTCCTTGTTCCTTTGCTACCGAGTCAGCACTAAAGTAAGGAGTTTGCACAAAATCCAGTAGTACATCTAAATTTTCATGCAAATTTTGCGTCGTTGAAAACAAGTAACTCGTTTGCGTAAAACTGGTAAACGCATTGGCATCCGCCCCATATTGACCAAACTTTTCAAATGCGTCGTAATCTGCCTTTTCAAACATTTTATGTTCTAAAAAGTGCGCCATCCCATCCGGAATTTCAATCCAATCTTCATCATCACTCAAGCGGTAGCGCCGATCAACCGATCCAAAATTGGTCGTTAAAATTGCATACGTTTTGTGATAGTCCGGCATCGGATACAGCTTAACTTGTAAGCCATTAGCTAGGGTTTGACTAACCACTTCATTCGTTGGGGTCACTTTAATCATCGGCCTTTCCTCCTACTAATACATACTCTGTTTGGAGTGATAATTGCTTAGCCACGGCCACGACTTGTTCTTTGGTCACGGCCATAATATCAGCTTCAAAATGCGGATTAGCTGCTACGTGCGCGGTATTCCGTAAAATTAATTGTTCTAACCGGGCATTCGAACGATCAAGGTTCGCTTGGTGCTGATTAATCAACGTTGCTTGCACCATTTTTAACGTCTCAGCGCTAAATTCTCCCGCTTGTAACAAGTCAATTTGCGTTTGTACCAATTCACGTACTTGGGCCAAATTTTGCGTTTCAATTCCCGTTTGTAAAACTAAATGCCCATTAAATGGTCGCAACGAAGTACTTGCATAATACGCTAAACTGGCCTTTTCCCGGACATTCGTAAACAGCAGGGAATAAGGCGTCCCCCCTAAAATCCCATTCATCACTAGGGCCGCATAATATAGGTCATCGCCAAAATAAATCGGTAAGTTATACGTTTGATCAAATTTGGTTTGTGCCACCGGTTGCACTTCTTCTTGCTTGCGTACCGGTTGTTTTCCAGCCACGTATCGTGCCGGAATTACTTGTTTGGCTCGTGGCTGCCATGGTAAAGCTAACACGGCCTCCTTAACCGCTTCTTCATCAATTTTTCCCACCACATAAATATCAATTTGATCATTCGCAAGCATTGATTGATATGTTGCCACTAAATCAGCCATCGTCACAGCAGCCACTTGATCTGCGGTGCCCGTTCCCGGAACTTTCATCGCTGCATCATGTTGATAATATAATTCTTCAACTTGGCGCAACGCATAAAATTGTTTGTCATCATCCCAGGATCGTAATGTATTAACAACGTTGGTTTGTTGTAATGCAACCGTTTCTGAGTCAAAACTTTCCTTCACTAATAACGGGTTAAAAATAATTTCTTGTAATAATGCTAATACTTTGGGGAATAACGCTTCGCCAGCGATTTCATCATTAATAAAACTCGATTTAAACCGCATCACATGCGCCTTCGATAAACGTGACACATACGCACCCATGGTAGCGCCATACAGAGTGGCTAAATGCCGCGCCAAAGCCGTTTGCGTTGGATATTTAGCACTACTAGTTGATAAGACATTGGCTAATAAATTCCGCGCGGCCGCATTTTGCCCATCATGTTTGGTCGTAAAAGTTACCATTAACCGGGTAATTTGAAATTGAGTTGTCGGGAGTACATGTAAATTAACCCCCGTCATTAATTCTAAATCCATTTTATTTCCTCTTTGATTAAACTAAAAAAGGAGTGCCTATTAATGTCACTCCTAATTGAACGTCTTAATTATACTATATTTTTCAGCTCATGCTGCATTTAACGCCAGTGATTAACCGGCCCCAAATAATTACTCTTTTTACCAAACCACTTTTCATTCAAGCGTTGTAATTCGCCGGTCTTTTGTAAATGAGCTAAACCAGCATTAATCTTTTTCAAAAGCGTCCGATCACCTTTACGCAAGCCAACCACGCTACTATCCTTCGGGAATTGATTAATCACTGTCTTTTGATAATCATTTTTATCTTTCAACTTACTAATGTAATAATCAGCATACGTTTGATCAAGTAAAATTCCTTGAATCCGCCCCGCATTCAAATCAATAAAGGCACTTGGATACGTATCATACAGCACTGGTTGATGATTTTTAATCCGATCCTTTAAAACATGTGGATATTGATCAAGGTCGGTGGCAGCTACCGAACCAGTTTGTAAACCTAAGACTTTTCCTTGCATCTCAGCTGGCGAGTTAATGTGATCTGCTTTTTTCGTCACTAAGATTTGCGCATTTTGTAAATATTGCCGTGAAAAAGCCACTTTCTGCGCCCGTTCTGCCGTTGGTGAATATCCATTCCAAATCGCGTCAATCGTGCCATTACGTAATTCATTTTCCTTCATTGACCAGTCAATCGTTTGAAAATCAACTTTAATGCCATATTGTTTAAAGACGGCCCGTGCTAAATCAACGTCGTACCCAACTAAGCGACCACTTTTTTTCCCGGAAGCCAAAGGGGACGAAACTATCATCAACCCCAATCACAATTTTGCCGCGTTTTTCAATTCGTTGCCAAGTATCTTGGGTATTAGCCCGTTGGTTAACACTCGTACATCCTGCTAAAGCCATGACTGGTAACATTGCGAATAAGACGGCTAAATAACGCCACTTCTTTGCCATTTTAATCACCTGCTTTTCCTAACTCTTGGGTTCAACCCGGTACATTTCATCTGCAATCTTTTCGGCAAAATCCATATCGTGCGTCACGACTAATTGGGTCATTCCTTGTGCTTTTAGGCTCATTAATAAATCAGCTACGTTATCCCGCAAGTTCGGATCTAAGGCACTCGTTGGTTCATCGTAACATAAAATCTTCGGATTCATCGCTAAGGCACGAGCAATCGCCACCCGCTGCTTTTGCCCCCCCGATAATTGGTAGGGATACAAATCCCCCTTCCCCGTTAATCCGAGTTGATCTAACAATTTTAAACCGGCTTGGGTTGCTTCTTCCTTACTTTGCTTTAACACCATTTGAGGCGCTAAAGTAATATTTTCTAACACCGTAAAGTGAGGGAATAAATTAAAATCTTGGAAGACAACCCCAATCACCGCATCCGATGTATCTGTTCCTTGGGGATTAAAAGGTTGACCGTCGACTAAAAATCCCCCCGCGTCGGGAGTTTCTAACCCGGTAATGCACCGAAGCAAGGTCGTCTTACCTGCCCCAGATGGGCCGACAATACTTAAAATTTCGCCATCCTTAACCGTTAAATTAACATCAGCTAAAATTTGCCGACCATCAAATTGTTTTTGTAAATTCTTTACTTCTAACATAATTCCCCGCCTCCTTACTTAAAGTATGAGTACCGTTTTTCAACCCGGCCAAGGATATACGTACACCCAGCAATTAAAATTAAATAAATTGCACCGGCCATCAATAATGGAACTAAGGTGACATCACGCGACATTGCAATATTCCCCGCCCGTAATAAGTCACCTAAACCAATTACGTAAACTAATGATGAGTCCTTAATCAAATTAATCACTTCATTCCCAATTGATGGAATTACGATTTTAATAACTTGAGGGATAATAATCTTACGAATTGTTTGCCAATAACTTAACCGTAAGACTTTGGCTCCTTCGTATTGGCCTTGATCAATTGATTGTAACCCACCCCGGAAAATTTCCGCGAAGTACGCCCCATAATTAAAGATAAAAGCAAAGACAGCTGCTTCAAACCGTGGGAAGACAATCCCAATAATCGGTAAGCCATAAAAACAATAATTAATTGCAGTAACAATGGGGTTCCCCGCATTAACCAAACATAAATGTCCAGTACCCAGCGCAAAGGTTTAAAATGCGTATTTAAACCTAAACTAACTAAAATCCCCAATGGCAATGACCCAAGTAACGTCCAGAAAAAGACTTGCAGGGTCAAGGTTGCCCCTTGTAATAACGATGGTAAAATCGCAGACATATATTCTAATGACATTTTCTTCACTCCTTAATAATTTTAAATTTTAACCTCGACATTAAAAAAACGTCCCCTTAGGCCTAAAACCTAAGGGGACGCCCTGTGCGTGGTTCCACCCCACTTCATTAACTAGTTCGCACTAATTAACCTCAATAAGTTCATTTGTTGAAATCGTGGTATCCGGATAATTAAAAACGCCCTCTAGCTACCTAAGTAGTTAGAGGGCGTTGTCCGCGGTTCCACCTCATATTCATTAAGGCCTCACAACCTTAACCTCAGTGAGTTCAAATAAACTCGGCGCTGTAACGGGCGACCCCGGATTATTTTTGATCAATAATCAACTCACAGATGTGATTCGGTTAAGCCAACCTGATTACTTCCACCAACCGTAATCTCTCTTAAATGGCTAACATTTAACCTACTAGTCTGATCAATGTCGTGTTATTTATGGTACTAATCTTACGGGTCAAGCTATCGATTGTCAACACTTAAATTAAAAAAATCTAATTTACTTTCGCACGCGGGTTTCTTTTAACCGGTTTTAACAACCAATGCCCTTGATATAAGCGAATCACGAACCCACTTAACAAAATGATATAACTAAATTTAAAATTAACGTTGGCAGGAAAATCCGGATCATAAAAGTGACAATCCCCACATGAATTAATCCCAATAAACTTTCGATGCCATATAAGTATAATTCATAAACGGCAACACTCGCTAATAAATAGCCCGCTTGCCATAAACCAACTAATTTGACTCGTGATAATAGCAATTGATTAAGCCACACTAATAACGGTAATCCAAAAACTGCCAAGCCAACTATGCCCGAATAGTAAATATCAGTACCTAAGCCGACTATTACCGATCCTGTCAACACTGGTAAATGGGCATTTCGTCCCCAAACCTGGGCCATTACTAACCATAATAAAGCCAAATGACTCACCATGATAACACGTTCACCAAATAATCCCCGCGCCATATTAGCACTCAACGCACCATCAAAATAAAAGGTCACGTATAACCCAATTACAAATAAAACCTTCCGTTTTGTAATTTTCAACCATTTAAACATCGCTATTCCTCACGTAATTTGGCAATCGTAACGTAGTTAATATCATTTAAATTGGTTGCTGGCTTAACATAAATTCGACCAATTTTACCATCACTCCCCTTGCTGGTCTTGACCACCTTACCAACATATAATCCCTTGGGGGTAACGCCACCTAATCCATTTGTCGTTACTTTTGATCCGGCTTTTACGGCATCGGCACTTGTCACTTCAGACATCACTAGCGTCCCGGTTCGTAAATCATAATCAGTAATTAAGCCATTCACTAATTGATTTTGATCATTGTTAACTGCCACGGCAAATTGATTCGTTGATTCACTCGCACTCGAAATCAATTCAATCTTACTGGTCGTTGGATTAACTTCCGCCACGCGCCCAATTAATCCGCTGCCTGCCAAGACGGCCATGTTTTTCCGCACTCCATCAACTTGTCCCTTGCTAACAATTAACTGTTGTTGCCAAGCAGATGGGTTCCGGCTAATCACACTCGCATTAAGCGTCGTATAATCAGTTAAACTCCGCGTCAATTTTAATTGCGCCCGTAATTGTTGATTTTCGTGCGCCAAAGTTTTATTGGTTAACTTCGTTTGTTGTAACGTACTAACATCCCGTTTAAGTGCCTTGTTTTCCGTATATGCATTCAACAACTGACCAAGTGAACTGACACTCCCATTTGCTGAATTCATCGGGTAATTAACAATGCCCCCAAACCAACTAGCTACCGTATTACCAATTTGTTGAACTGCCGTTGGGGTGGCTTGATTATTTCGAATTCCAACTGAACCGGCCATTAATCCTAAGGCTACCAATAAGCTCAGCATGACTGTAATTGTGCGGTGTTGGGCAAAAAACTTTCTCATTGATTCGCTCCCATAACTAATTTAATTAATTTGTAAACTAGTTTTTTTCCAAAATTATTCTACCCTACTATACACTATTCACTTCAAAAAAATGTAGCATCATCCCCTGGATTCTTTAATCTTCTACGGCTTGTAAAGTGGTCTGGATAACCTCTTGTTCCCGCCAACTATAATAATCGACTTGTCCTAAAATTAAATTATCAACTAATTTAATATGCATTAACTGACATGCCGCTTTTAGCTGCTCATAAAATTTTTGATCTGCTGCCGACGGCTGTTCATCTCCGCTGGGGTGATTATGCGCCACAATCACTCCATGCGCGTTGGTCCGTAATAAAAACGCAAATAATTGATCCATGTAAATTGGACATTCACTATTACCACCCCGAAAAATTACTTGCTGATCTAAAATTTGATTGCGGACATTTAATGCATACGCCACTAATTGTTCTTGCGTTTGACCAAGCCACTCCTCCATTAACTGATGAGAAAATTCATAACTGGAGTTAATATTACCGTTTAAGGCAATCGGCGTCGTTAAACTGCGCTGGCCTAGTAACATGGCGGCGATTAAACTTTGGGCACTAGTCGCCCCGTAAGCGATAAAATCCGTTATTTTTTTGCCAATCTGCTTGTTGAAAGCTGCGTTCATTGGGGAACCAACGCAAAAACGTTTTGCGCATGGTTGCATCCGGAACTGCCATCGTAACTAATTCATGATATGTTTTATTCTTCCAATATGTTTGCATGGTATTTCACCCTCCTAATGGTTAAATACCCGTTAATCTCATCTTTAAACCAATTAATTTAATCATTTAACAAAAAATTTCGGACTTCACTGATGAAATAAAGCGAGCCAGTAATCAGCAACACGTCATCCGTTGCCAACTGTGGAATGATTTGTCCCAACCCTAACTGCCAATTTTCAGTTACCACAATCGGGTTCGTCGTCACTAAATTAGTTGGTAGGTCCTGCCAAGTTTGACTACGCCGGTGTTGATTGGGCCCAGCAAATGTCGTTAACACTAAATGTACCTGTGGTAAGGCCGCTAATTCACCGAGCATTAATTCCGCTTGTTTATCAGCTAATACTCCTAGCAACACATACACTTCGCGTCCCTCAAGCTGTTGGCGAATCGAAGCACATAGAGCTTGCATGCCTGGTAAATTATGGGCACCATCTAAAATCACTAGGGGTTCATGTTGTATAATTTCCCACCGTCCCGGCCAACTAACTTGTGATAAGCCGCGACGTAAGGCTGCCAAGTCAACCGGTAACTGGCGTAACTTCAACCAAGCGAGGACCGCTGTCGTAGCCACGGCTGCATTAGCTAATTGATACTGACCTTGCAAGCCGAGGGGCAAGGGGCCCAATTCGGTTTGTAACCCTTGATAATGAAATTTGGGGGCCACTAGTGACCGATATGAAAAATCCTCCCCAGCTCGATACCAAGTCGCGTTCGTCCGCTTCACTTGCTGCTGAATTGGGGATAAGGCTCTTTCCGGTAGCCAACCCGTCACCACGATTCCCCCTTTAATAATCCCGGCTTTTTGCGTCGCAATCGCCGCTAAGTCATCACCTAACAGCTTTTGGTGATCATAACCAACCGTTGTAATCACTGCAACGTCACTATGATCAATCACATTAGTCGAATCATACAATCCACCAATACCAACCTCTAAAATGACCACATCCAAAGGTTGCGTCGCAAAGTATGTAAACATCAGCGCCGTCACCACTTCAAATTCGGTCACCGGCTGACCAATTGTATCTAATTGAGTAACTATGGGAGCCACCACTTGCACCGTTGCCAATAAATCAGCATCGCTAATCGGGACTTGATTAATCATAATTCGCTCATTAAAGCGCGTTATATACGGTGAAGTAAAGGTTCCAACCCGCAAACCACTGGCAGCCAACATTGCCCCGATCATCGCCACCGTTGATCCCTTGCCATTGGTTCCCGTGACATGAAGATAATGTTGATTCGCCTGGGGATTGCCTAACTGCGTTAACAAAGTTTGCAGCCGCCCTAAACTAGGTTCTTTATGCAAGCGCGGGCGACTGTGAATCCACGCCAACGCCTCCGAGTACGTTTGTATCATCGCTTTTCCTCCAATACTAAAAACCCCCTTGGTGTTACCAAAGGAGTTTTTACACTTACATTATGCTTGTGCTAGGGAAGCTAAGCGTTCCTTAGCTGCCACTAATTTTTGTTCCCATTCTTGCGCCTTGGCTTTTTCTTCTTCAACCACGGCGGCTGGCGCATTGGCCACGAACTTTTCATTGCTCAACTTCTTCGTTGAACGTTGGACTTCTTGTTCGAGCTTCTTAATTTCTTTTTCCATCCGCGCCTTTTCTTCGTCTAGATCAACCAATTCCGCCATTGGAATGTAAACCGTTGCACCGGCTAGAATCCCACTCATCGCTAATTTTGGTTCATCAATTTGACTGTCAATCACTAATTGCGCTGGATGACAGAAGCGATCAATGTATTCCTTCGTGGCATTAAAGATGGCCGCATTTTCATCATTGTCCACCTTAATCAATAAGTCCACTGGCTTGGACATTGGCGCCCCTGCTTCATTCCGAATGTTCCGGACGGCCTTAATCAATTCAATTAATTGATTAATTTGCCGTTCCGCAATTGGATTATCAAATTCAGCATGTTCAACTGGGTAATCAGCGACCACGATTGCATCCCCAACGTGAGGCATTGATTGCCAAACCCGTTCCGTCACAAATGGCATAATTGGTGCATTAACTTCAAGATTTGATCAAGGACGTACGCTAAGATGTGCTTCGTGTTGAGCTTTTCTTCATCCGTACCATTGTTCAACGTTTCCTTGGTCATTTCAATGTACCAATCACAGAAATCATTCCAAATGAAGTTGTAAAGCGCCCGACCAGCTTCCCCAAATTCAAACTTGTCGAATTGCGTCGTCACTTGCTTAACCGTGGCATTTAAGCGACTTAAAATCCACTTATCCGCTAACGTCCATTGACCTTGCGCTGGTAAGGTTGGTGTTTCAACCCCATCTAAATTCATGATAACGTACCGGCTCGCGTTCCAAAGCTTATTGATAAAGTTCCAAGCCGCATCCATCTTCTTGTAGGAGAAGCGAATATCTTGGCCCGGCGTTGACCCGTTCACTAAGAACCACCGTAAAGCATCAACCCGTACTTTTCAATCACATCCATTGGATCAATCCCATTCCCTAAGGACTTGGACATCTTCCGGCCTTCTTCGTCCCGAATTAATCCGTGTAATAAGACGTTCTTAAATGGTGTCTTGCCCGTAAACTCAAGGGACGTAAAGATCATCCGGGAAACCCAGAAGAAGATGATATCATAACCCGTGACTAACGTAGACGTTGGGAAGTACCGCTTAAAGTCGGCCGCGTCCGTATCTGGCCAGCCCATCGTTGAGAACGGCCATAATCCACTACTAAACCACGTATCTAAAACATCAGAATCTTGTTCCCAATTTTCGGCATCGGCTGGTGCTTCCATCCCAACGTAAATTTCTCCCGTTTGCTTGTGGTACCACGCTGGAATCCGGTGTCCCCACCACAATTGCCGTGAGATGACCCAGTCATGAATATTTTCCATCCATTGGTTGTAAGTATTTTCAAACCGTGGTGGGAAGAAATCAACCCGATCATCAGTATCTTGCGCCGCTAAGGCTTGTTCCGCTAACGGCTTCATCTTCACGAACCATTGCGTTGACAACCGTGATTCAACTTGAACCCCCGTCCGTTGCGAATGACCAACCGAGTGGACAATTGGTTCAATCTTCAACATGTAACCTTGGTCTTCAAGGTCCTTCACGATGGCTTCACGCGCTTCAAATCGATCCATACCTTCGTACTGACCGGCATTTTCGTTCATAGAAGCGTCATCATTCATCGTATTAATTTCTGGTAAGTTGTGGCGCTTACCCATTTGGAAGTCATTTGGGTCATGAGCTGGCGTAATCTTAACCATCCCAGTCCCAAAGTCCGGCGTGACGTAATCATCGGCGATAATTTCAACTTCCCGGTCAACTAATGGCACCCGAATCTTTTTCCCAACTAAGGCTTGATAACGTTCATCGTTCGGGTTAACAGCTACGGCCACATCCCCAAACATGGTTTCCGGCCGCGTTGTCGCAATTTCAATGTAATCTTTGCCATCATAAGTCGTCCCATCCACAAATGGGTACTTCACATGGTAAAAGGCCCCTTTATCATCTTGGTGTTCAACTTCGATATCGGAAAGCGCCGTCCGTGCCTTCGGATCCCAGTTGATAATGTACGTTGCCCGGTAAATTAAGCCCTTGTTGTAAAGGTCAACAAAGACTTTCCGGACGGCTTTGTTTAGACCTTCATCTAACGTAAAGCGTTCCCGATCGTAATCAACGGAAATCCCCATCTTCGCCCATTGTTGGTGAATAATGTCGGCATATTCGTCTTTCCAATCCCAAACTTGTTGTACAAACTTTTCCCGCCCCAGGTCATAACGTGAAACACCTTGTTCGGCTAACCGGGCTTCGACCTTCGCTTGCGTAGCAATTCCGGCATGGTCCATCCCTGGAACCCATAATACATCGTATCCTTGCATCCGCTTTTGCCGCACAATAATATCTTGCAGGGTTGTATCCCAGGCGTGACCTAAGTGTAACTTACCAGTCACATTTGGCGGTGGAATCACAATTGAATATGGATGTGCTTTTTGATCACCACTTGGCTTAAAGTAGCCTTGATCAATCCACCATTGGTAACGGCCAGCTTCAACATTAGCTGGATTATACTTAGTTGACATTTCTTTTGTCATAACTATCTCCTTATCTGTCCCAACAAAAAACTCGCCCTATCAAAAATAGGACGAGTTGCTCGCGGTACCACCTAAATTAAAATCTAAATACTTAGATTTTCACTTAACCATTCGATAACGGGAATGACCCGAAATAACTTACTAACTTTCAGCTATTTTGCTCCCGGACTACTTTCATAATCAATTCATTTGGTATTGCTTCCACTCCCCAATACTCGCTAATCACTCGAATTAATTACTACTCTTCCGTTCAATGCAATTGTTTAAAGTAACGTAATCATAGCGATTTTTAGCCCGTTCGTCAAGTCCCTACCCTAACTTTTCAACGGCAGCCAAGGCGGCCTTATAATCAGGCTCTTGTCCCATCACCGGAACAATTTCTGCATACGTAATCTTACCAGTCGCATCAACCACAAAGACCGAGCGCGCATCAACGCCTTCATCTGGAATAAATAACTTCATCGCATATCCAAATGATTCAGCTTGGTCAGATAATAATTCAACTTGTGGTAATCCTTCAGCAGCACACCAATTAGCCTGTTGTTCGGGAGTGTTAACCGAAATCGTAACTAATTTCACCCCCGTCATTTGACTCACCATTTCATTAAAGTGGCGCGTTTGCAAGGTACAAACCCCCGTTGTAATATCAGGAACCACACTAATTAGTAATGGTTGGCCAATTAAATCCCGCGTTTTAACCTTAGCTCCATTTTGATCTAATACCTTAAAATGGGGTAATTCTTCCCCTACTAATGGTGGTTGACCAACTAAGGACCGGGCTTCATTATCAACTAAAATTTCCATGATTATTTCCTCACCTGTTAATTAACAAATTCTAAATTGGCAATAGTATATCAGACTTTACCTTGAACGTCAGTTAATTATAATAATTCAGCAAAAACATCTTGGTTTTGGTTCAGGAATTCTTGCCCTGCATGAATATCTGTAATTTCAATTCCAGCTAATGCACGTTGGACTAAGCCGTCAATATCAAGTAATTGTTCGTAATAACGGGTCTTTTCAAGGTTTGGCTTGGTCTTGGGGGAAGGTGGCGTAAAGACTGTACAACAATCTTCATATGGCAAGATTGATAAATCATAGGTTCCAATTTCTTCGGCAATCTTAATGATTTCAGTCTTATCAAACGACAAGACTGGCCGTAAAACGGGGAACGACGTCACATCATTAATCGCTACCATACTATTCATCGTTTGGGACGCTACTTGCCCTAAAGCTTCACCATTAAAGACCGCCAAACCGTGTCGCTTTTGGGCAATCGCAGCCGCTAACCGGAGCATAAAGCGCCGTTGCACGGTCATTAAGTAACCTTCTGGTAATTTTTCCTTAATCGTTTCTTGAATTTCAGTAAATGGCACTTGAATAAAGCGAATATGACCGGAATACTTAGCTAATACTCCCGTTAATTCTTTGGACTTCGCTAACGCTTGTTCACTCGTATATGGTGGACTGTAAAAATGCACCATCTCTAGGGATACCCCCCGTTTCATGGCCAAATAAGCTGCAACTGGTGAATCAATCCCCCAGAGAGCATCATCATCCCTTTCCCAGCGGTTCCCACTGGCATCCCACCAGGTCCAGGAATTACTTGACTCGTTAAATAAATCCCATTTAATCGCACATCAACAAGTACGGTAATGGCTGGGTTATGCACATCAACTTTTAATTGCCCATCAAAAGCCTTGAGCAACGCGCCCCCCATTTGCCGGTTCATTTGGAACGTATCCAAGGCAAATTTATGGTCTTGGCGCTTTGTTTCCACCTTAAACGTCGTAATTTTACCGGCTTCTAATTGCGGTGCTAACATTTTAATGGCTGCCTCCGCCGCTTGGTCAAAGTCTTTTCCGTCCGTAAAACCGGCGAAAAACTTTGGATGCCAAATACATTGTGTAACCGATCCATCACGACATCACTGTCCGCCCCGTTTAACACAACGTGTAACCGATCAGGGCGGGCATGAACTTTAACATCATCAATTCCCCGTAAGGATTGGCGAACATTTTCTCCTAACCGATCGGTGAATGTTTTTTTATTGCGGCCCTTCGTGGAGAGTTCCCCGTACCGCACCATAATTTCATCGTATTTCAAATTCTTCTCCTTCATTAACCCATAATCTTCGTAAAGTTGCTGTATAACTCATCAAAGACCCGATTAAATTCTTCCGCATCAGCCATCGTATTTTGATCACCTAAACTAATTCGAACGGCACTTTCAGCAACGTGTTGGTCAACCCCCATTGCTGAAAGGGTACTGGTTTCGGCCTTCTTTGATGAACAAGCACTCGTGGTTGAAATAAAGATGTCATGCTTTTCAAACGCATGCACAATTGTTTCCCCACGGACCCCCACAATCGCGAAACATAAAATATGGGGGGCAAAGCCAGCATCATTGCCCGAAAAGACTTTCACATGTTCAAACTGGCTCACATGATCAATAATCGCTTGCTTAATTGCCCGTTCTTGCGCCACAACTTTTGCTTCTTGTTCCTTCGCAATTCGTAACGCCCGGGCCATGGCTACCATCGCTGGCGTATTTTCGGTTCCCCCGCGGCGACCTAATTCTTGACCACCACCATTAATCAATGGAGCGAGCGTCCGACCGGCTTTAACATACACAAACCCAGTTCCACGTGGAGCATGATATTTATGACCAGAAAAAAACAACAAAATCAACGCGATCACTAAACCAAACCGCATCCATTCCCTTAGCAATTGCTTGAACCGCATCCACCATAAAATGGACCTTCGGGTGAGCTTTTAAAATTTCACCAATTTCACCAATTGGTTGCACGGTACCAATTTCATTATTAACTGCCATTACTGAGACTAAAATCGTATCTGGTCGCAAGGCAGCTTTCACATCCGCCGGGTTCACTCGCCCTTGTTGGTCAACCGGTAAATACGTCACTTCAAAGCCGAGACTTTCCAACTGTTTCATCGTATTACGAACAGCTGCATGTTCGACCGAACTAGTAATGATATGCTTTCCAAACTTTTGCTTGGCCAACGCCGTCCCTTTAATGACCCAATTATCACCTTCGGAACCACCACTCGTAAAAACAATTTCATCCCGTTTAACGCCCAGGAGATTAGCAATTTGTTGGCGTGATTGTTGGAGCAAGTTGGCGGCGACTTCCCCCATTTGATGCAAACTAGATGGATTGCCCCAAATTTGCTCGCTAACTTTATTATAACTAGCTAAAACGTCCGGCAACACTTGTGTTGTCGCACTATTATCCATGTAAATCATGTTGTGCTCCTTTACCTAAAATCTACGTTTATGATTATAACAAAAAAGTGGGGAAACTCCCCCACTTTAGCTTATCCAATTATTGCCGGCCAATTTCTTGATAGTAACTAGCTTCGATTTGTTTGTAGACACCAGGTTCAACATCTTCAACGGCCGCCCCAATAATTTCGAGTGCCCGGGCATATTCATACTCATTAAAGTATGTTTGCGTTCGCGCAATCATTTCATTTAATTCTGGATGTTGCATGCTTAAGCGTTGCGCATATTGCAAAATCCGTTCCGTTAACGCGGCACTATCGCGTAAACTATTCGTCTTATCATGCAATTTATCGAAGTCATCTTGCACAACTAGCATCTTCTTCGTAATCGCATCCATATCGATTTGTTGCTTGTTCATATCCTTGGAAAGTTGACTTAATTCGTCACTCACCAAGAAGAAAAAGTCCAAGTAATCTAATGGTAAGCCCGGTAAGTTTAACCCTTCAACCCGCCGCTTCGTGGTCCGTAAATCAACTGCATACCGTTGTAAGGCTTCACGCGCTAACTTTTCATCTGATTGTAATTCTGAAACGCTCGCATTGATTTCGGTTTGTTGTTGTTCAATCGCCGTTAACGCTTTTTCGGCAGTCAGCAAGTTCGTTAAGACTTCACTATCAACCGCAGTTTTAGCTTCTAAGCGTTTTTTGCTCCGTATTAAAATCAGTTTCAATTTGCTTCAACTGCTCATCTAATTGCCGCACCGTCGCAATTTCATCATTATTTAACGTATAACTGATATTCAACCGGTCCAATTCATTCGTCAACAACTTGTTTTGTTGTTGGGCATGCGCTAAGTGTTCAGCAAACGGCACGAGCATTTGTTGAACCTTAGGACGGGCCGTAATTTCCTTTTCCATTACCGCATATAAATGATCAATCTTCTTTGCTAAATCAGCATTAATCTGATCAACATTTGATAGATCAAGGACGGCCAACTGATTTAACGTTGCTTGCCGTTGTTGTTCTAAAGCTTCAACGGCATGATCAATATTATCTTCGGTAAAGTGATAATTATCGGAAATTAAATGCCCATACCCTTGCTTTAATTCAGCTAATTGATCGGGAAATTCCATTAATAGTGGGTGACTTAACACTGGAATTTTCGCCATTAAATCATCAAAATGCGCCGTAGCTGCCTGCAAATCTGCTAATTTACTTGAAGCCGCATCGCGGTCGCCATGTTTCGTTAATTGCGCAAAAGCTTCAAAATCATTTTCAATCGTCGTTAATTTTTCATTTAACTTGGCGACACTATCCCCATATTGAGCCGCATCCGTCGTTAACGTATTGTGTTCTTTTCTAATCCAGCTCCGTAATTGATCCGCCGCTTCATCTTGTTGCTCAATTTCACGATCTAAGTTCTTTAACTGTTTGGCAATGTCATCAGCCACACTACTTGCCTTTTTAACTGCAGTCGCCAAATCATCGACTCGACTCCCTAATGAAAGGACCGCCGCGCCATGAAATTCTTCTGCAATTTCCTCATCAATTGCTTTAGCTTCGGCAATTGATGGTACCACTTCTTCATGATATTTAGTTTGCAACCCTTCAAACCGTTTCAACGTATCACCAGCAAACATGTCCAATTCCTGGTCATCAAGTTGGGCCATTAGCGTTGAGTTATCTAGGTCTGTTAGTTGAGCCCGTAATTTATTAATGCGGTTTAACAAATTACGTTGATAAAAGTACATTGCACACACGACCACAATGGCGATGACAATGATCCCGATTAAAACTTGTAACATAATTTACCTACCCTATGAATATAGTAACCAATTGGTCCGAGAATAAATTTAATACCTTTGATTATAGCATAAAAAAAACGCAAACATTAAGAGGTACCAGCTAACTTTATCCTATTAATAACATCGATCTGACTTGACCCCTTCACCACTATTAGTGTATGATATTGCTTGTGTAAAATAATGCAGCAGCTAGAAACAAGCTCGTCAACAGCCTAATGCTAAGTCATTTAGTATTTTTAGTACCCCAGCTGCATGGGTGAACGATCTAATTAGGCTGCACGAATGTGATCTAGCAATCGGATTATTTTACTCCAAAAAAATACTTGGAGGATTTTATTTATGTCTCGTTATACTGGACCAAGCTGGCGTCTTTCACGTCGTCTTGGCGTTTCACTTTCTGGAACTGGTAAGGAATTAGCTCGTCGCCCATACGCACCTGGTGATCACGGTAACGACCGTCGTGGTAAGTTATCTGAATACGGTACGCAATTACGTGAAAAGCAAAAGCTTCGTTTCATGTACGGCATGACGGAACGCCAATTCAGCAACCTTTTCGTGAAGGCTGGTAAGATCAAGGAAGGTACGCACGGTACTAACTTCATGATCCTTTTGGAACGTCGTCTTGACAACATGGTTTACCGTTTAGGTTTAGCTACGACGCGTCGTCAAGCTCGTCAATTAGTTAACCACGGTCACATCATGGTTGATGGCAAGCGTGTTGATATTCCATCATACGAAGTTAAGCCTGGCCAAGTGATTTCTGTTCGTGAAAAGTCCAAGAACTTAGAAATCATCAAGAACGCCGTTGAAGCTGTTGTTGCTCGTCCAACGTACGTTGAATTCGATGCAGACAAGCTTGAAGGTTCACTTGTTCGTCTTCCACAACGTGAAGAAATGAACGCAGATATCGACGAAGCATTAATCGTCGAATTCTACAACAAGTAGAACTTTGTGAAAAGACCTTTCCATTTTGGAAAGGTCTTTTTTTAACCATTTGCAATAGGAGGAAAATATGGAACCGCTCGCCTTTCGTATGCGTCCCCGTGATTTAAGTGAAATCGTCGGGCAACAACACCTGGTCGCTCCCGGAAAAATTATTTGGCGGATGGTTGAGGCCAAAATGCTCTCATCCATGATTCTCTATGGTCCACCCGGCACTGGTAAAACTAGCATTGCCAGCGCCATTGCTGGATCAACCAAGTATGCTTTTCGGACCCTCAACGCCGCCACGGATAGTAAAAAAAAGAACTCCAAGTGGTAGCCGAAGAAGCTAAAATGAGTGGCACCGTTATTTTATTACTCGATGAAATTCACCGGCTTGATAAAGCGAAACAAGACTTTTTACTTCCCCACCTCGAAAGTGGTCGGATTATTTTAGTTGGAGCCACCACTGAAAATCCCTATTTATCAATTAACCCCGCCATTCGGAGCCGGACGCAAATTTTTGAAGTTCACCCATTAACGAACGATGAAATCAGTCTAGCCATTGACCGCGCCTTAACCGATCAAGAACGGGGGCTTGGATCACTACCACTCCAGCTCGATGATGATGCCCGCCAACGGCTAATCACCGCCGCTAATGGTGATTTACGAAGCACCTTAAACGGACTTGAACTTGCCGCTAAATCAACGCCAAAAAAATGAAGCTGGCATCATCAAACTAACCCTCGATGTCATTGCCAATAGCATCCAACGGCCAAGTCTCAGCTTTGATAAAAACGGTGATAATCACTACAACATTATTTCGGCCCTTCAAAAGTCAATTCGTGGCAGCGACACCGATGCCGCCCTCCATTATCTTGCCCGGCTCGTGGTCGGCGGTGATTTACCAATTATTGCCCGGCGCTTACTAGTGATTGCCTATGAAGATATTGGCCTCGCCAATCCCCCAGTCGCGCAACGGGTGGTAGCCGCTATTCAAACCGCACAACAAATTGGCTTCCCTGAGGCGCGCATTCCCCTCGCCAACGCAGTTATTGAAATGTGCTTATCTCCCAAATCAAATTCAGCCATTATGGCCATCGATGCCGCCATCAACCGAGTTAACAAGGGTAATCTTGGTGATATTCCAAACCACTTAAAGGATGCTCATTACCAAGGCGCTGCTAAATTAGGCCACGGGGTTGATTACTTATATCCCCACAATTACCCCGAAGATTGGGTTAAACAGCAATATCTTCCAGATAATTTAAAAAAATGATCAATATTACGAACCAAAAACCAATGGGCAATTCGAACAAGCCTACCGTGATCAATACTATCGGTTATTAAATGCCCAACGAAAGTCTTAAGATAAATTGGTTCCATTCATCACCAAACATGGTAAAATAATTATAGAGGTTCTGTGGTGTACGCCTTGATCATATATCAGGTTTGCCTTACAACCAATTACTTTGGGACAAATAGATTAATAAATTTGATTACATGCCTTTTCACTTGGTAGCAATTGATTTATTGGCTTAGTCCCACCTGTCAAACATGCAGGTCAACTCTGACGGTCAATTAACGGCACTAACGGATACTTCTTAATTGGAAATTTAATTTGGAGGCCGGAAATTATTCCGACCTCTTTTATAATTGAAATTTTTTTCGAGGAGCTTATCAAATGATTCAAATTTTAACCATTATCTTTGGCGTCATCCTCGCCATTCAAGCTGGCTACTTTGCCACTCATCAACACCGAGAATTTCTTGGTTTTCCCTATCGTCATCCCAAGGCTCAAGCAACCCTAGCTAAAATTTGGGCCGTTATCCTATCCTTGGTCACGTTATTAGTTTGGGGAATGGCTTATCTCAATAATCCAATTCTAATTTTATGGTCCCTTACTGCAGCTTGTTTAATCGAATTAGCCATGGCCTGGTCAACGGTCACCTTACTTTTGAAGTAATCGCTTTCATTCTCTTGTTAATTGTTGTAAAATAAGTGTAACCAAAAGGTAAGGGGGATATAGAATTATGACTCAAGAATACAAACATATTTTAGTACCAGTTGACGGTTCCAAGGAAGCGGAATTGGCCTTTAAGAAGTCGGTCGCCGTTGCTAAGCGGAATGGAGCGGATACTGAATTACAATTGCTTCACGTCATTGATACCCGTGCTTTCCAAAACATTTCTAGCTTTGATAGTTCAATGGTAGAACAAGTTACGGAAACGGCTAAAAAGACGTTAGACGAATACATCGCCTTTGCTAAGGAACAAGGGGTTGAAAACGTTAGTTACACGATTGAATATGGTGCACCAAAAACGTTGATTGCTAAGGAAGTACCAGCTAAGATGCATGCAGATTTAATTATGATTGGAGCCACTGGTTTAAATGCCGTTGAACGCTTCGTAATCGGATCAGTAACTGAATATGTAACGCGGATGGCGGTTTGTGACGTTTTAGTTGTCCGGACTGACTTAGATAATCAACCTGTTAAAAATTAATTTAGAACATATAAAAA
>NZ_BBAS01000010.1 GCF_001311375.1 Limosilactobacillus equigenerosi DSM 18793 = JCM 14505 | reverse complement strand
GATTTTCAAGAGACTGTCTGACTTATGTCACAGTCTCTTTTTGTCAAAAATTCCATATTAGTTTTTTACCGACATAATTTGTCGGAGACCACTGATAATATAAACTCATAACAAAATATTAGTAGTGAGGTAATTTATTATGAGTAAAGCCAATGGGATTAAAAGTCGAATGGATACACTAGAGTCAATTAGTAAGCTAGATAAGCGTCGAACGTTTACTGATTTCTACTTGACTTTTGATCTAGATGATTATGAGTTATTTGGCAAGATTCGTGCAATGTTGAACGGAGAGGTTGAGCCTAACAATCCGGCTTTTATGAAATTTTTAGATCGCTGTTTGGAAGTTTATAAAGTAAACACCCACGATTATTCTGGAATTACAGAAGATATGATGATGGACGAAGTTGGTAAATTTAAATATAGAAATGGATTCATTCCCAAAGCGGAATTATTAGGGCGCGCAATCACTTTTACTCCGTCATTACTACCAAGGTCGACTAAACTCAAGAGTGAGTATACCAATGATGTTTACGATGCTTTGAAACACGATTTAGTTATTAAAGTTCGCGATGAGCATTCAATGGTTCGTAATATCGCTGCTTATCAGGAATTACAACGTCGTATAATGCGGTTTTAAGTTGGTAACGGGAATCGGATTTTAAAGTTAGATGAGGTATCTGAATTGAGTGGTGTATCAATTCAGATACTAACTAATCCAGCAATAGCTTGCCGAAACATCTACAAATACCACGATGTTTATCGGCGATTAGTTTTAACGACACCTGCATATGACGTTAGACTAAGTAATAAGTAATCAAAAACAAAAAGGGAAATATACTAATGGAAAAAGTTATTAATATGATTAAGCAAAATAAGGTTGTAGCAGTGATGATGTTAATCACGGTCATTGTATTGGGGTTTAAGGTTATGCATAAGGAAAAAACACTGTTAAACGCTGCGCATGCTTCGAAAGAAACAGTTTGGATTACCGTTGATACAACTGGTCGGGGAATTACTGAGGATCGTCCAGTAACTTCTGTATATGTTGCTGGGAAAGATAAGTTTACTAGCTACTACGTTTGGAATGACTACCACTCTAAAAAGAACTTGACATTACTGCAAGCAAGTAAAATGAGTGATCATGAATTAGTAGATTATGCAAAGAAACATCCGCAATATTTTATGAAGCCAACTAATTCTAGTGAAATTGAAGCGGCGACGACAACAGTTCGTTCAGATATTATCGGACATGTATTTGGTAATGATAATGAAACTACTAAGGAACGAATCTTTGGTAAAAAGATTGTTGGATATAACGAAAATGGAAAGCAGGTTGAGGGGGTCATTAATCCGATTGAATTTAATGATTTAGTTGGAAATAAAAAAATTGGTAATTCATATTATAGTGGATATGAAAATAATAATACGTATTCTAATGCTTTATTAACTAAGGTAAAGAATAGTAAAGTTAAATATAAATTTGACATGCCAAAATCTAAATTTGTCGAACGATACAATTAATTAACAACCATACATTATTTGTCGTAATAGTTATGTAATCTATATATGCACAATCATTAATGGAGGAATTAATCATGAGCGAAGTAAAAACAACAAAATTATCTCAAAATGGGTAGCATTTAGTTTTAGGGATGATTGCAACAATGGTTCATAGACGTAGTTATAGTGGTTTTAAAAATTTGTTGGTTAAATTTAAGATCAGTCGTTGCAATTCTAAGAGAAACCATTGAAAATGTTAATAACACGATAATTGAATAAATATAGGAGTAAATATGAACAATCAACTAATTGAAACTATTGTTGAATCGATTAAAAATTCTAATCAATCATTAACCAAATTAATTATTACCCCAGCAACGATGCGTAATGATTTGGAATTATCAATTTTTCAATCTTTAGCTGATTCTCAGCAAGAAATTGTATTTGCAACTGATAAAATTTTCGTTCGTACGTTTGAAGAGTTAGCAACAGCGACTTTAGCTGGAGAAATCCCCGTTGTTAGTTATCCTTTATTAACTTCATCCGTACGTTTACAGATAATAGAAGAAAGTTTAAAAAGTACACAATCAAAATTAAAAGTATTTAAGAAAAGTGCGCTTAAACTAGGATTTATCCGGAAAGTATCGCAACTATTTGAACAATTTGATCAAAATGCTTGGACGCCAGCAGTGGTGGATGAATTAGCACAAATTGTTAAGAAAACTAATCTAAGTTTATCCAATAAATTAGCAGATTTAGCGCTAGTTTATCATCATTTTTATCCGCAATTAGCAAATTATCAAACAAAAAGTAAGTTAATTGACGTATTAAGTGAACAGGTTGGATTACTAGGAGATTATCAGTTAATTTATGTTGGGGAGTCGATTTTAACTGATGCGCATGAGGCTAGGTTACTCCAAGTCTTACAAGCAAATGCACAACAATCCGATTTATATTCGTTCCCAACTTGGCAAACATTCACAAATCATCCTGGTGTGATTAAAACAACAAAAAAAGTTGAATTACCAGGGAGCTCGGAGACTAACTCATTATTTGAACAAGTTAATTTATTAGCTCCTAAAACTAACTTAATTAATACTGAACGATTTGAAGTCGGAAAAGCACTTGATAAACCGTTAGAAGCTAGGTGGGTGGCCAGCCAAATTCATCATTTGGTAACGGACAAAACTAAATCTGTTCGATTACGGGACATTGTTGTATTTCTACCGACTGGAGATAGATTTTTAAGTCGTCAATTAAGTCAGGAATTAAATAAGTTAAATTTAGACCATAACAATTACGAAACGACTACCTTAACTAATACGCCCTTATCAAATGTTATACAATCCATACTCGCCCCCGTTGAATTACGATATACCATTAAAAATATCGAACGTTTACTTAATAGTGGCTTAATTTTGGCTAATTTAGCTACTGATACAACAAATGTTAAGAGTCAAATGATAGCGAATCGATGGGTACGACAACAATTTATTAATCATTTAAAACAAAACCAAATTGAAACAGAGATGGATTGGAAAAATGATGATATGTGGACCGTCCTTAATCAAGATGATGGCTTAATTAATAGTGATAAAACTGATAATTTACATGCAATTCGGCAACGAGTACAAGGATTATTTGAACAAGTTAATGAAGAAAGGTTGGTAGCTAGTTTAATTGAATTATTAACCACAGAAAATCCAGCAGAGGGTCAATTTAGTTTATTAACAATTGATAAACGACAAGCAAGTAATTTGACTTGGTATTTGAAAAAATATGATAAAGATGCTGAACAACAACTGAATCTAGTTAGTCCTAAAACTGGTATGGGGAGTTTAATGACGGAAACACGGCATCGGATTATTGATTTATTATTATATTTAGTTGGACAACCAATGACAAGTAGTCAATTATCACAAAAAAATTAAATCAATCTTGTCGCAGCCATTTGCTTACCAAACCAATGATAATGGTATTGATGAAGTTAAGATTGTTCCAATTGACCAAGTTCAACTACCAAAGTATCGTTATGCCTTTGTCATGGGAATGAGTCAATCTAATTATCCTGGTGAATTAAAAGCGGATCAATTATTTACACTTGTCGAAGAAGCAGATTTACCAAATGAAAATCGTTTCCATTTGACGCAAAGTGAACAAATGATTGCAAAGGAAAATGAATTATTTGAGGCAATGCAAACTTCTTCCGAACGAGTTTACTTATCATACAGTGTAAATGACTTAACTGGAAAGCTCCAAACAGCTTCTCCATACTTTAAGGTTGTGGCTGACGCCAAAGTAGCGGAAGGCGAAGTATTAAACACAATTGATAATAATCAATTATTAGGTGTTGCTGAATTTGACGCACGTCCATTTGCTAGATTAGCAACTTATCAAAATATACCGGTTCCTTTAGGGGAATCATTGGCAGAGGCGTTGTTTACTAACAATGAACATGAGCTTAGTTCATCGTATACAGCGATTGAAACTTTGATGGAAAATCCGTATGAATACTTTTTGAAATATGGATTGAAATTGTTTGAGCCAACCGAAATTGGTGTGACGGCTGCTGGCGGGAACATATCTACATGCGTTACTGGAACAAGCCGGAAAATTACAAGATAACGTTTCGAATCAATCAGTAGTTGCTAAGGCAATCGAGGCAACCGAAGATATTGCAAATGCAAGTCGTGATCAAGCAAAATTAGCAGCCGTTTTAAAAACATTGAAGGCGACGGCGACTAATCGGTATTACAAGCAACGACTGGAACTGCGTTTAAAGACTATTGGGAAGGTCAACAAGCAAACGGTGTATTTGAAGTAATGAAACCAGTTAAAACGGAATGGGCTTTCGGAGATAGTACGTCATTTAGCGGTCCTGAAATTGAGTTAGAGTCTTTAACGTTAAAACTAAGAGGAATGATTGACCGGTTAGATTTATATCAGGATAATGGGGTTACTTATTTAAATGTTATTGATTATAAATCGGGTAAGGTTAATCAATCATTAATGAAGAATTATGATCTTAAGTTAGCCAATGGATTAAAGGCACAGCCATTAATATACCGACTAGCATTAGAAAATTATTTATCTAGCCATTCTGACGAATTAAAAGAATCACTATCGATTACCGGAGATGTTAAATTGGGAGCAATGGCTTATGCTGGTGTAATTGACCCCAAAGATAAAAAGTTTGCTGGTATTTGGGATATTGAATTTAATGATCAAAAAGAATTATTAAAATCCTTATATCAAAAATCCGATGCCCGTAATATTGATGCGCTAGAAACACATTTAATTGACCTAATTAAGGAGTCGTTTAATCAACTGTTGACTGGTAAAATCACCATCGCACCATATCGAATTGATAACAATGATGATGGAATAAAGTATTCAAAATATCAAGCTATTATGAATTTTGATGAAAATATCGGAAATCAGTACCGCAACTTAAAGGAGGAACAGGATGAAGACTGAGTTAAATATACAACAGCAAGCAGCGGTTAATTCGACAGCCCGGCGAACGCTAGTGTCAGCTTCGGCAGGAACTGGCAAAACAACGGTTCTAGCTCAACGAGTATTAAAATCAATCAATCTTGGACGTCCTGGGGATGATGAAAAGCCTGACGTTGATAACTTATTAGTGTTAACTTTTACGGATGCAGCAGCGCAAAATATGCGTGAACGAATTAAAAAGCAATTAAGAGAAGCAATTGATCATCCATTAGTTCAAGCGGATGCCGTTCAACATCAATTAACTAAGCTTGAACAAACGGATGTGATGACAATCGATGCTTTTTGTAAGCAAGTCATTGATCGTTACTATTATTTGATTGGAATGGATCCCGAATTTGATGTACTGGCCTCGGAATCATCAAAATTAGAATTAAGAACACAAGCACTGGATCAAGTATTAGAAGAATTTTATCAATCAGCAATAAATGATTCAATAAAGCAACAATTTCTTGAGCGACTAACGACAGAGTATCGAGATAATTCATTGCGAGCTACTTTAACATCATTATTGGATTTCTTGGGTTCGATTGACGACCCGGAGGCATGGTTAGCAAAGCAAAATAAAAACAATGACGTATTTGAAAATTATCAAAAGTATTATTTTGAGCGTCTTTGGAAAGATTATCGTAATGAATTATTACAAGTTAAAAATTACTATCATCAAATTTTTAAATTCTATCCCAATAATGAATTTGGTCAGAATATGGGATTAGCAACCTCAATTATTGAATATCTTGAGCAATATGGGAATTTAAATAAATTTGAGTTTTGCGAGACTGAATTTAATTCAGTTAACATGAGAAGTGTTTATAAAGATAATAATTATTCTGATTTATATAATTTGTTGTTTGGACAAGCTAAGAACAAAAAAGATTCATTAGCTATCATCAATCATCAAGAAGACAACCAAGAATTAAAACATACAGTAGCTAATGTTTTAGAGCAACTAAATCAGTTACATAAACTTGGTGTACAAATTGAACAGTTGGATTCACTAATCGAATTGTTTAATCAACTAAATTTGGCACTTGCTCAAGAAAAATCCTTAACAGATTATCAGGTTGAATTATTATCAAAGTTAAAAAAAAGATACCTTAAAAAAATGTATTGAAACTCGATAAGTTCTCGGAGGTTGTCTGTGGATCAGAGTTTAAAGAGTTCAATAAATGGATTAACGATACGTTATTTAAAGGATATAATAATGATTCTTTGATTATCAAAGAATATAAAGACGAATTTATTCAAAATAAGAAATGGCTAATTAAATTATATCGGCAATTTAAAAATCAATATCAATCAATTAAAGATCGTTATAACCTTTATGATTTTGGTGATTTAGAACGAATTGTATACGATCTCCTTAATAGCGATGAGCATCCAAAAGTTAAGACCGAATTACAGCAACAATATCAACAAATTATAGTTGACGAGTATCAAGATACGAACCGTTTACAAGATACAATTGTAACGACTATCGCGGGGAATCAAGGTAAATTATTTTTGGTAGGGGATGTAAAACAATCAATTTACGGATTCCGAAATGCTGATCATACGGTATTTGTTGAAAAGGAACAAGACTATCTTAAGGATAATGATGCCGAAGTATTCCATTTAACAGTTAATTATCGAACCCGCCCAACAACAATCAAAGCAATTAATGGATTATTTAGTCATATAATGGCAACTGATAAGGTAAATTATCAAGGGCAAGAATTAACGGCGGGAATTTCAATTGAAAATCGTGACTTACCAGCTTTTGAGTTTAATCAAGTTAATCACGAAAAAGGTGCTGATGTTACTTCAGTTGAAGCAACTGTGGTAGTTGAACGTGTTGTTAAATTATTAAATGAAGGTCAAGTTGAGCCAAAAGATATTGCAATTATTTCTCGTAGTTGGTCGGGGAGAGAAGAGTATATTAAACGCCTGAAACAAGTTGGGGTTCCGTACAAAGTTACAAAATCAAATGGATTTTTGGGTAAATATGAGGTGATGGTTGCCCTAGCTTACTTAAAATCTCTTTATGATTCGACGGACAAAATCTCATTAGTTGCGATATTACACGCACCAATGTACGGATTGACAGAACGTGAATTGGCGTTCTTAAAGGTAACAGTTAACAAATCGTTTAGTTTAATGAGCCCTGATTTAATTGACGAAAATCAAGCTCCAAAATTTAAGATTACAGATGAAGAGCTCAGTATATTACGGAATAAATTAACTAAGTTTAATCGTGATTATCAATTCCTCAGCAAATTAGCAGATGTATTAAGTGCTAGTGAACTATTACAACACATTTTTGAATATACCGATTTATTGATTTCTATGACGGCAATGCCACAGGGAGAAGAGCGTCGGGCTAATTTATATGGGTTGTTAGATTACCTGTTAGATATAGAAGCAACGATGGAAACAAGTGCGCAAGAAACAATGGCGACTCTAGAAGCAACGGGCGAACTTGATGAAATTAATCAAAATGTTGATGAAAATGCTGTTACCTACACCACAATTCACGGAAGTAAAGGGCTTGAATGGCCAGTGGTGTTTGTTGTTAATACAGGCAAGAAATATGCTAATGAAAGTAAAAATAACGCTGTGGTTTTTTTCTCGTAAACCAGATTTAGGAATTGGAATGTCCCTAGGATTAACCAAATCGCCGTTTAAAAAGTTTGTTACTGAAGATAATAAATTAAACGATATTCTAGAAGAAAAACGGATGATGTATGTTGCTTTAACACGGGCTCAACAATCATTATTAATTTATGGAAATGACAAAAACAAACCGTCTAACTTTAATCTATTAGCTAGTGCGATTGATGCTACTGATTTTAATTGTAATGAAATTAATGCAACGAGAACACAAGTAACTGATTCGTATCATGTTACAGATAAGAAGAATGAAAATTCAATGGTAGTAGAAACTAAAAACTATCATTATCAGGGGGTTAACGAAACTCCACAGACAACCCCAACAACTAAAATTAAGGATCAATTTAATCAAATTAATGATTCAAGTGAAATTGGGGTTATACCTACTGGAGTCGATGTTAGCAATGATAATGATTTATCGGATGGAGTATCTGCCGATGAATTCGGGACAGCAGTACATTTAATTTTTGAAAAATTATCATTGGATTCACAACCAACATTACTAACAGTTACGGAGTTGATTGATCAGTTAGCTAATGAAGGGTTAATTTCAGAGATGGTACAAGCTGAATTATTAAAACCAGTTGCTAATAACACGACTGAAACATACATTGATGGCATAGTGGCTTTATATCAATCTGAAATTGGGTCCTCAATGGTTCAAGCGTCATTAACAAATCGTCTAGAACGGGAAAAAAACTTAACAATGATGGTTAAGGCTGAATTAGTTTCTAAAGACTCATCATTACCGTATGCTAATGATGATTTCACTATCATTCACGGGATGATAGATGTCCTTTATCAACAACCTGATGGTGAATATGTAATTGTTGATTACAAGACAGATAAAAATTTAGATGCAGATAAGGTGATGAAGGAAAATTACCCTGGTCAATTATCAATGTACGCACAGACATTAGGTCAACTAGGATATGAAGTTGCTAAATGCTATGTTTATGGGGTTCGTCATCATCAATTATTTGATGTTACGGTTAATTAATTAAAAAGCAGCTTTAATTAGCTGTTTTTTTAACAATTGCATTTAACCGACATAATTTGTCGTTTAATATGGATACAATTTATATCAAAGATTAAGGAGGTCTTTAAATATGAAAGATATTGAAAAAAATTGAAGTGTTATTAGCAATGGCCGTCGATTTGTTGACGACTAAAAAAATTAATCAAGCTAAGTACGTTGAAAAATACCGGAAACTTGATGAAAAGGGGATCGATGATGAGTCAATTCGACACAAAATTCAACGCGACATCAAAGATTTACGCGGTTACTTTGCCAATAATAATTATGGGGAAATCAGTAAACTCAAAAAGGGTAATTATGAATTAAATGGAACTGGACTTGATGAATTGATGTCAGGATGGGTGATGCTTGATGATGTTCAAAAAGCGATTGTGATTGAGGTTTTAGCGGATATTCGTCTATTATCAAAAACCGAATTTGCTGAAATTGCTGGTAAATTTGTTTCATCGGACAAGCCTATTCTATTTAATGAATTTAATAATTTGATGCAACGTTATCGTGAACGGTATAGTTCAATTGATATTAATACTGATGATAATGAATACATGCAAAGTATTTTCGAAAAACTAAGTTTACTGTATGAAACAACCTATTTAGATAAAAATGGGAGAGCTAAGCAATCCGGATGCCAAGTAGAAGTGTTAAAAGTTGCATATCAGGATCGAGAATTTGAGGAGCATAATTATTCTGTAATCGCAAATGAAATCGCCTTTCGTGATCATCATCTATATCTGATTTCAACGGAGGTAGAAAATTTAGGTGATAACGAATGGCGTCCAATTAAAGATTCACGACGTAATTTACGATTAGACCGAATCATCAATGTTAAAAAGACGAATATCTCATTATCCATGCCAACTAATTCACAGGATGAAGCTGCGAGTGCGTTTACTGGTCAAGAAAAAAAATTGTATTTGAGTGTTATGGTGATGCAATTCTGCCAGCTCTTGATCGGTATATTGATTGGAAGCAATTAGAATCAGGACAAAATAATTTATTGAGTAATAAAGTTACTTTTTATGATCAACATGGAAATAAAATGGATAAGCAGACTAATCTGAAGCTACAAGTTCAACGGTCTATTACCCATAGCGGTAAAGCTATCTTTGAAATTAGAGATAGCCTCGAAGGAACTAAAATTTGGTTACTTAGTCAAGGAGAAAACGTTAAAGTTATACAAAATGATGATCTGAAAAAGAAAATGAAATCATCATTGCAAGGAGCATTAGCTTATTACTAAGCGTTTAGATAATAATTAAAATTTAAAAGGTAATGGTTAGGAGTAGTTATGGATCAACAAGAAACTATTAGGTCAGAAGTCAATCGTTTAGAACGAAAATTTAAACGTAAACAACGGTGGTTAAAAATTTGGTCTTTACCTGCCTTATGGGAAATTACTAAGTTTATTTATAGTAAAAGCAAGTTGACATTTAACTATATTATGAATATTAATTTAGGGTTGGTTAGGTTACTATTATTATTACTAGAAATAATCGTTATTTGGAATATATTTTATTACTCATTAGAAGTAGCAGAATTTATCCGTCGAATCCTGTTAGTTTTAGTGATGTTATTAGCCCAATTGTTTATGGATCAAGATACAGTTTTTGATTTAGTTTATAATTTTCATCTAGTAAATGTTTCATTTAAACAAAAAATTGTATTTCTAGTCACTTTAATTTTGATCGATACTATTCGAGCGCGAATTGTACAACATCGATTGAATAAATTAACTAATAATTATTATCTACGGTATAACCAATTAGTTAATCAGCTAGGTGATTCAGATAGTTCATTATCAACAGATGAATATCAAACAGCAATTGAACAACCGATAATAGATGACGTACATCAACAATACTTAAACGAAAAATCATCCTTATTGGATATCAATCTTGATGCTAAAACAGTTGATGATGGTCAACGTACGTTGCTACAAAATATTAAGGGAATACAAATTAAGGAAAATAGTTTAGTAGCCATTTTAGGGGTAACAGGAGCTGGTAAATCAACATTAATGAATTGCCTTAATGGAATGGAAGTGTCTGGTACTACTGGATCGGTAATGTTTGGTGGTTTAAACATTTTGCACCCTAAAAACTTTGCTACAGTTAAGTCCCAAATTGGTAGTGTTCCACAAGAAAATTTTCTTCATCAAGAACGGTCAGTTTATCGAGAATTAGAGGCAGCGGCCAAGGATCGGTTGCCTAAAAGAACGAGCCAGTCAACGATTCAAGAACATATTCAAATGGCACTGGATAAATTAAATTTAACGCCAATTAAAGATCAGAAGATTAGGCAGTGTAGTGGAGGTGAATTACGTCGGATAACTATTGCAACAGAATTGGTTGGAGAACGTAGATTACTGTTTTTAGACGAACCAGAGGCAGGTCTAGATGTCAGCACTAAGACCTCTTTAATAAAAACATTAAAAGATTTAACTCGAAATGATAATCGAACGATTGTGGTTATCATTCACGATATTTCGTATATTGATTATTTTGATTCAGTAATTTTCTTAGGAGTAGATAATCGCCAAGTAGGTCAGTTAGCTAGTTTTGGGACTCCGGATGAAATACGAGCTCGTTATCAAACGCAAAATTTTGCTGAGATATATGAAATGATTGGAGGATAATTGAATGAACCAAGTGAAATTTAAACGTAAAAATCCGATTGATGAGTTTGTAAGTTTAACCACTGAATACATTTTTGATTTTTTGGAAAATAAACAATCGTTATTGAAGATTATTGGATTTCCAATTTTTGCGGATGCGATTGTGTTATTGATTGCCAAAAAACATATTTTTGACAATTTCGAAGATACTAAATCCGCATTTTTCATCATTATTAGTGCGGCTATTTTTGGCGGAATTTTTAATTCAATATCCATTATTGCCAGTGATCGGAAAAACATTAAACAACGTGCAGCCACTCCTAATTTTTATTATGGAAGTTATTTAGCTTCGCGGATGGTAGTTCAATTATTAATTTGTATATTCCAAAGCTTTTTAATGGTGTTACTATTTAAGTTAGTCCCACATGACTATCCAGAACATGGGATTATTTTTAAATCAACGTTGATGGAATTTTGGGTAACATTATTACTGGTGTTATATGCAGCTGATATGTTGGGGTTAATGATTTCAACAGGAATTAAAAAGGAGGAGAGGGCTAGTACCATTGCTCCGTATATTTTAATTGTGGAATTAATTTTATCAGGTACTTTATTTAAATTTAGTAAAACGGTTGAACCACTATCAATCCCGATGGAAAGTCGTTGGGGAATGGAAGCTTTAGGTAGTACTGCGCGGCTTAATCAATTAACTTTAAAAATTCAAAAAAAACGATTCCTAATGTCCCACATCAGGCAGAGGAGGCATACCAAGCAACGCAAGCACACTTGTTCAATGCTTGGTGGTTTTTATTCATGTTTATATTTGTGGAATCAGTCATTGCGTATTGGTTAATTACTAAGATTTCGCAAGATAAACGGTAAAATTATAAATAATAGTTAAACGATTTAATTATTACTTACATGCTATACTATCCCTACGGATCATGCTCAGTTTCCTACGAGGCGCTGAGCTCTTTTTTTCAAAAAAATCCACTTACCTTTTGTAAATTCTCCCTTGTGGTAAAGTCGGCTTTAGGTGATATATTAACCTTAATGATTAGAAAGAGAGGTTAATTTCATGTTACTTGAACAAATTCAATCCCCGGCCGATGTCAAAAAGCTCAGCCGGGCCGAATTACAAACCTTAGTTGATGAATGTCGCCAAGCGTTACTCCAAAAACTGGAAGCGCATGGTGGCCACAACGGTCCTAACCTTGGGGTCGTGGAAATGACGGTGGCTCTCCACTATGTTTTTGATTCACCACGCGACAACTTGATTTGGGACGTTTCGCACCAATCATACGTGCACAAGATGTTAACGGGGCGCCAACAAGCTTTTACTGATCCGGCACACTATGATGACGTCTCTGGTTACACCAACCCCCATGAAAGTGAACACGACTACTTCTCAATTGGGCACACGTCAACGTCCTTGTCCTTAGCGTCCGGGTTTATTAAAGCCCGTGAAGTCCTCCACAAGTCCGGCAATATTATTGCTGTGATTGGGGACGGTTCCTTATCCGGTGGGATGGCTTACGAAGGGTTAAACACGATTGCCGATGAAAACCAAAACGCGATTGTGATTGTGAACGACAATGAAAACTCAATTGCGCCGAATCCCCATGGTGGTTTATACACCGCCTTGCGGACGCTGCGGGAATCCAACGGTCAAGCCAGTGACAATCTCTTTAAGGCGCTTGGTTACGAATATCACTATTTGGAAGCTGGGAATGACTTAGAGCAATTAATTGACCTCTTCGAAACGGTCAAGGATACCGATCGCCCAGTGCTTTTACATGTCCACACAGAAAAAGGGCATGGGTACGAACCAGCGGTGGCTAATCATGAAAAGTTCCATGCCGGCGGTCCAATTGATTTAAAGGCGGGCCTTTACTATGCGGACGAACAACCCCATGCCGCAACGTACAGCGACTTTATGCAAAAGTATCTGTTTGATAAGATGCAAGCTGACGAAGCGATTGTGACGGTATCATCGGGGACGCCGCAAATTATCTTTACGCCGGCCCAACGCCAACAATTAGGCAGTCACTTTATTGATGTGGGGATTGCCGAAGAAGAAGCCGTGGCGATGACGTCCGCGATGGCTAAGTATGGGGCCAAGCCGGTTTATCCGGTCTTTGCGACTTTCTTACAACGGACCTTTGACCAAGTGGCCCATGATTTAGCGTTAAACAATAACCCGGCCACGTTCTTGGTCTACTTAGCTGGGGTTTATGGGATGAATGATGAAAGTCACTTGGGCTTATTCGATGTACAATTCTTGTCCCACATTCCAAACATGGTCTACTTAGCCCCAACGAATCAAGAAGAATTACAAGCAATGTCGGATTGGGCGATTGACCAAACGGATCATCCCGTGGCAATCCGGGTACCAGCGACGGAATTAATTTCAACGGGGGTGGCTGATGACACCGATTACAGTCAATTAAACCGGAATCAAGTCGTTCATCAAGGTAGCCAAGTGGCCATCTTTGGGGTCGGCGAAATGTTAACGCGGGCTCAAGCAGTTGCGGCTGAATTAGCCAAGGCGGGCATTGATGCCACGGTCATTAATCCACGGTACTTAACTGGCTTAGACGAAGCCTTGTTAGCGGACTTACCAACGAAGCACCAAGTCGTTGTCACGTTAGAAGACGGTTTCGTCGAAGGAGGCTATGGTCAAATGGTCGCCAGTGCCCTTGGAACGGCGGACGTAAAGGTGAAGAATTACGGGTTAACGAAGGAATTCCATGACCGTTACGATGCGGAAGGCTTGTTAACGCAAAATGGAATGGCCGTGGAACAAATTGTTAACGACATTAAAGAGCTCATGAATAACTAGGTCGTGAGCCATCAAAATTGCCAGAAACACATTCATAACTAAACGAAAAAGGTTGAGAAGCGTCAAAACTTCTCAACCTTTTGTTACTTAATGGACTAAATGATAGACGTCGTCGGTTTGCTTCTTTACGTAGGCCTCAGTCCCATCTTGGTGGGCTTGTTGATAATACTCACACTTATGATCAATCACCGTTAATGTTTGTTCTAATTCCTGAATTTGTTGTTGGACGGCTTGGCGCCGGTCTAGAAACATTGCCAATCGTTGGTCAATCGTTTCATCACCGGCATCACACCAGGCCATGAATCGTTGGATATCATCGAGCGGCATCCCAGTCCGTTTCAAACATTCAACAATAGTTAATGTGTTGAGTTCATCCGGACCGAATTGGCGCCGACCATTGGCGTCCCGTTGCAAGTCAGGGAAGAGTCCTAATTGATCGTAGTAGCGCAACGTCGAAATGTTAAGGTTAAACAATTCTGCGACTTGCCCAATTGAATAAATGGTTGCGTCAGACATATGATATAACTCCTTACTTATAATTTACTAAAGCTAGTATAACAAACCAATTTGGTCAGATGTTCTCAAATTGCTTAACCTAAGGGGATAAATGCAGGTGATTATTGCCAAATGGCAGTTTTACAATTAGTTCAGGATTATCCGGCGCTTGAACACTCTTTATGCCACTAAAGTGTGGATGAGCGGGGAAGCAGACCATGAAGGGGGCGCGAATGCTTAACTAGTTGAGCGTTGATTTGACATATGGATAATAAGGAAATTAAAAGGCAAGGATTCGATTAAGAATCCCTGCCTTTGTTAGTTTATTTAAATTGATTCCAGTAGTTATCAGGTATTTCGAGGGGGAGGTCATCTGGAAGTACGCCTTGGCGAATTAATTGATCACGTGCAATGGCGGCAGTTAATGAACTCGGATCATCTTGTAGCGCAGTTAGCATTAATTTAAATTGTTCAGTTGAGAGAATGGTTGCCGATTGATGATGGGGACATTCAACAGTGATTATTTCTTGTTGATTATTTACATTGGATAGATAGGTCGGGAAATTAGCTTTAAATTCGGCTTGAGTTATTAATTTAGTCATCATTATCACCTCCTCGTTTGATTATTTTTATCATAACACTAATGCTGATAATGACAGCTATTGAGTTGAATGCTGGATCTAATTATTTGAAATAAACTGATATAATATTTGTAAGCAGTTGGATAAGGAGTAGCTACCTTATTTAATCGCTTAGTGGAATGTAGAAAGCACCACCCCTCAAGTAAACTGATTCATGGAGGTGAGGCTTATGCTACTTTTTAGAAAGGTGAACGAATTACGGTTAGTATTGCCGTTAGTATTTGGATCGTGTCTCGAGCAGTCTTGAATCTTGCTAGAGCATATCAAATACTAAAAGCGACCAACCAAAAACATGGTTAGCCGCTTTTAAATCGTTCGCTTTCTAATCCACGATTGAGGGGTAACCGGTGGAGCGGTTGCCTCTCTTTTCATTTATTTATGATAAAGGGTTGAGAGTAAAAATTCAAGTTACTTATTTGTTCCTAACTTCAAGTCAATATTTAAAATTTGCTTATAGTAGCAAAAGTTGGTAATATTATTCAAACTAAAAATTTAAAAAAAGGTCGTTTTTTTAGAAGTTGGTGTTTATAAAATGAGTAAATATCACGAATTAAGGATTTGGGGATACCAACATGGGGGAGAAAATCCAATTAATGAGTATAATAACCGTTTTAACTCATTTGGGACAATCCAAACAGGTCTAAAAATAAATCCCATCTTTAATGGGGAACAGTCAAACAAGGTTTTTGAATTATTTTCGGTTCCGTTACCTGAAATTCAATTATATGATTCAAAAATTCAATCTAATTCTCGTAAAATTGCCAAATTAGTTAATGATTTACCGGGAATAGCCGCTGAACAATTATTTATGAGTACTTTACGTGACGAGATCCTAAGTACCAATGAAATTGAAGGAGTTAAAACAACGAATGAAGAAATCGAAACGGCTATTATTGGAAGAAATAGCGCAAAAACAGTTCGATTACAATCCTTTGCCCGGATGTATTTTAAAATCAAACAACAATAACCATTGGTAATTCACGAACTAACTGATATTCGGGCAATTTATGATGAATTATTGCATGGAGAAATTGCAGATGATAACTTACCAAATGGTCAATTATTCCGAAATTCAGCCGTTCGGATTGGTAGTAGCACTAAGACGGTTCATTTACCAAAAGCGACGGAAGTTGAGTTTTTACCAGATTTAATGAAATGGCTTGAGTTTATTAATCGTGATGCTCCATTTCTGATCAAGCATTTATTGCCCATTACTACTTTGAATATATTCATCCGTTTTTCGATGGCAATGGTCGGTTAGGGAGATACATCACCTGTGCTTACTTAGGGTATAAGTTAGATCCATTCACGGCCATCATCTTCTCAAAGGAAATTAATAATCATCGCAAGCGTTACTATGATGCTTTTGTGGGAGTTGAAGAGCCTAAAAATTACGGTGAAGTAACGTTTTTCGTGAAAACGATGATGGAAATTCTGCTTGACGGACAACAAGCTTTAATTGAAGAACTCGAAACCAAACAAGAGTTATTTAAATTTGGTAGCAAGCAAATTCAGAAGCAATTTAATAGTGATCTTAAGGGTCGGTGTCTCTTTGTATACTATCAAGCTTATTTATTTAATGACTCAGGTGCTGGAATTGAGGATCGTATCTTATATGAATATCTTGATGATGCTCCCAAAACAAAGATTAGACGCATACTTGATGAGTTAGTTGATGATGGCTTGCTTGAAAAGACGAAAAAATCGCCAATTACTAGGCGGTCAACTACCAAGTTGATTGAAGCATTAATTAATTAGTTTTATCATTACCGTCCACTCACGAATTGGGTGGACGGTTTGCTATAATGGGTGGTAAAAAGTTATATAGAGTTATATAATAAATTAAAAGTTATATAGAGTTATATAAAAGCTAAAAAGCTATATAAAACCAGCGGGGGATTTAACGATGCAAAATCCGTTTACATTAAACTTTGGTAAAGAACCATTAACGATAATTAATCGTCAAACAGCTAAAAATCAGATTGTAGAAGACTTTACAGCGCCGATTATCAATAATCAAGTCTATATTATCTCTGGAGTTCGGGGATCAGGGAAAACTGTTTTACTAACAGAAATAAGTAAACAATTAGCTCAGCAATCAAAATGGTTAACGGTGGAGTTAAATAGTACTCGGGATTTGATGACGGCTTTATTAAGTAAATTATATGATTTACCAGCTATCGCACCACTTTTAATTGAAGCTAACATTGACTTATCATTTTTTTGGAATTGGAGTCCATTTAAAAACAGCAGCACCAATTGTTGATATTGAAACTGCTTTAAGTCGGGTAATGGATTTGTTGCAACACAAAGGTTATCGGTTATTAGTGACAATTGATGAGGTAACTAACTCACAAAGTATGCGCGAATTTACGGCTGCTTTTCAAATTTTAGTGCGTCAGGAAGCACCAATTTTTTTGTTAATGACAGGATTGTATGAGAATATTTCTGATTTACAAAATGAAGACAGTTTAACTTTTTTTATATCGAGCACCTAAAGTCTTTTTTGTCAGGGTTAAATTTAACGGCGATTATGGGGAAATATCAGTCAATTTTCAAGCTTGATGAAGCACAAGCAATGAAAATGGCCAAAATCACCCAAGGATATCCATTCGCGTTCCAATTATTGGGATATCTAAAGTGGCAACAACCAACCATAACAGATGAAGAATTATTAACTGAATTTGATATTCAAATTCAAGAATATGTTTACCAAAAATTATGGCATGACTTATCACCTAAGGATCAAAGTGTCTTAATTGCTCTGGCTAAGCTAGCTAACCAGCAAGGCCAAGTTAAAATTAGTAGTCTCCGGCAAGAATTGGACATGTCATCAAGTTTAATGTCAATTTATCGTGATCGGCTTAAGAAAAAGGGCTTAGTTGATGCTAGTCGCTATGGTTATCTAAGTTTTACTTTACCGCGCTTTGATCATTACATTAAGCTGTATTATTTAAGTCATTAACTGAGGTGACTACAACATGAAAAATTTCATTGCGGTTTTTCTTGGTGGGTGCTTAGGTGGATTGATCCGGGCCGGCATTGCTAGTTTAGCAAGTCCACTGCTTGCCGTGACAATCGTGAATTTAATCGGCGCCGGGTTATTAGCAAGTTTAACCAGTCGGTGGCTTCAGCATCGATTACCCGCTTGGCTCGGGCTGGGGTTAGGGACGGGCTTTTGTGGCAGTTTAACGACCTTTGGGACCTTAATAATGGCTTTAATGCACGCCAATTTACCGATGGCGATCCTGTATTTAGGCCTTAATGTCGTGGGCGGTGTCTTAATTGGCTGGTTAGTTTACACTGGAGGGCGACATCATGTTTGAAATTGCGCTTGGGAGTGGTCTCGGGGCATTATTGCGCTGGCAACTAACCACGATGATTAAACGCCAAGTTCCTTTGCAGTGGCCAGTCGCAATCTTGGTGATTAATTTGCTGGGAGTAACGGCCTTAGCTTGGTTAACGAGTCAAGGAATCTTGATGGTGGGGCCCATTAATTTAACCAGTGGTGTCCTGGGTGGCTTAACGACCTTTTCAACGTTAACGGTTGAAGCCGTGACGTTACTGGATGACCATCGCTATTGTTCCTTCGTTAGTTATCTCATGGCAAGATATGGCGGGGGATTGTTAATTTATTAGTTAGTTGGATGATAGAAGCGAAGGAAAGCTAGCAGAATTTTTACAACCATTTGACTGGGTGGAGCGGCCGTGACTGTATAGTTATTCATTCAAATTGAATATTAATCAAATTTTCATGTTTTTCTTGCACATAAAGTAGTAAACTAAACTCTGTAATATAATTTTAGAGGAGAGATTTTTCTAATGGAAGAAAATAAGAGTAAGTCATCCATTGGGTTTGGCGCCCTGGTGTTGATGATTCTTTCGACCATCTTCGGGTTTGCGAACTCGACGGTGGCCTTTGATCAAATGGGATATGCCTCCATTATTTGGTATATCCTTGCCGCTATTTTTGTCTTTTTTACCAACGAGTTTGATGTATGCCGAATATGGTTCATCATTAAAGGAAGCTAAAGGGGGGATTTACTCCTGGTTGGAAGCCGCCGTTGGTGAAAAATTGCCTTCATCGGGACGTTCATTTGGCTCAGTTCCTGGATTGTTTGGATGACATCCACTGCCAGCAAGGTCTGGATTCCATTTACGTCGATGTTATTTGGTCATGATATGACGCAATCAATCGGGTTTGCCGGGCTTAGTTCCACGTCAGTTGTTGGATTGCTCGGCATTGCCTGGATCATCTTCGTGACTTGGATGAGTGCGCGGGGGATTCAAGGAATTTCCAAAGTGGCAACCGTTGGTGGGGTCTTCACGATGCTTTTGAATGCCGTATTCTTAGTCATCAGCATTATCGTTTTGATCTTACAACACGGAAAGTTAATGCAACCCATTACGGGGATGGGATCCTTTATCCATTCACCAAATGCGGACTTCCAAACGCCGGTGGCCGTAATTTCATTCATGATTTACGCTATCTTTGCGTACGGGGGAATGGAATCAATTAGTGGGGTGATTGATAACGTCAAGAAGCCGGAACGAACTTTCCCATTCGCCGTCGTTACGTCCATGATTATTATGCTGTATCCTACGCCTTAATGATTTTCATGTGGGGGATTTCGACGAACTGGAACCAAGTCCTTGGTAAAGGAGAAGTCAACTTAGGGAACATCACGTATGTCTTAATGAACAACCTCGGGGTCACCTTAGGGGATACGATGGGCTTGAGTCACGCAACTTCGCTCGTAATCGGAAGTTGGTTAACCCGGTTCACTGGTTTATCCATGTGGCTTGGTTACGTGGGGGCATTCTTTGTTTTGATTTACTCACCAATTAAGTCCTTTATGTTGGGATCTGATGAACGGTTATGGCCAAAGAAGATGACCAAATTAAACGAACATGGGATGCCAGCTTATGCGATGTGGGTTCAAGCCGCCATCGTATGTGTGATCATTTTTGCGATTTCTTTCGGTGGGTCAGCTGCCAAGGAATTCTACTTGATCTTAACGAACATGTCGAACGTGTCAACGACAGCACCATACTTGTTCTTAGTCGGGGCCTTTCCATTCTTTAAGAAGCAACCAAACTTAGACCGGCCATTCGTGATTTTTAAGTCACAATGGATGACGAACTTAGTTTCCGTAATTGTCTTCTTAGTTTTAGCTGCCGGGATCATCTTTACGTGTCTCCAACCATTCTTAGACGGCGATTATGTCACGTTCTTCTGGACGTTAATCGGGCCAATCTTCTTTGGGATTGTCGCTTGGTTGTTCTATCACGTAAAGGCAAGTAAATAATTAACTTTTAATCACTTCAATTTATTGAGGTGGTTTTTTTATGCAAGTAAATTTGCTATAATATGCCATGAATAGATTGTTATGAGAACTTGATAGCTTGAATTTCCCGCAATACTTCAAAGTTACATTCGTTTTTTCAATGGAGGATTCAATGGAATTCAAGGATTTAGAACAAATTATTATTAGTCAATCCCAAGAAATTGCTGAATTACGGGCTGAAGTCGCTGCATTACGGAAAACGCAATCGGCAGCGCCAGTATTCAAGTCATTAAGTGATCCAACGCCAAGGACAGTGGCGGAAGTCGAAGCGCGGTGGCAAGCGGTCGGTGGACCACATAATTACGTAGAAGCCATGGCAAAAAATGCCCAATTATCTGAAGCACGACATTATGAAGGACTTGAAGACTAAGTAGTGAAACCATCTGGACCAAATTTGGTGTAGGTGGTTTTTCTTTTTAAGTTGTATTTATTTAGTTGAAGATCATTCAGCTGATGCGTTGCGCGCGCTTCGGGAAGAGTAATTAATGTTTAAGTCCTTAAGTTATAAAAAAGTTATAAAACTTCATCGAACAGATGTACGTAAATAAGCCACCTAGTGTTAATACAAGGACACTAGGTGGCTTATTAAATTGATTGATGTTCTTCGGTAACTTCGTAACTACGTTCGCTCAGCAGCGCCTTAGAGCCTAACTCAAAATAGCGTCGAACCTGGTTTTACCTGTTCCGACGCCATTTGTATCGTTACGCCAACAGGCGCTTGGTTAGCTGAGCTCACGACCTGGGTGTAACTACGCTCACCGAGCAAGCGACTAGGACTAACTGAAACGCACCTCGACGTGTTCCACGTCAAGGCCCGTTTCCGAGTTAGCCTACCGTCGCTTTTAACGCTCGGTTCGCGACCTAATTTTTAAAAGTCGCTGCGATTCCCATTCCGCCACCAATACAAAGACTGGCAAGGGCATGGTGAGCATTTCGCTTTTGCATTTCATGTAGTAAAGTGACGACGATTCGTGCGCCAGAAGCCCCAATTGGGTGTCCGAGGGCAATGGCGCCACCGTTCACATTGGTAATGTCACTTGGTAAGTTTAATTCCCGCGTCACTGCTAACGATTGGGCCGCAAAGGCTTCATTTAATTCGATTAAATCAAGATCAGCGACCGTTAAATTCGCTTTCGCAAGGGTTTGGCGAATGGCTTCAATTGGTCCTAAGCCCATGACCGATGGATCAAGGCCAATCATTTTGCCGGCCGTCCACGTTGCGAAGGGAGTTAAGCCTAATTCCTTTGCCTTGGTGGTACTCATCATCACAACAGCGGCGGCACCGTCGTTGATTCCGGAAGAATTCCCGGCCGTGACGGAACCATCGGCTTTAAAGGATGGTTTCAATTTACCTAATAACTCCATCGATGTATCGCGCACCGCTTCGTCTTGGGTGACGGTGACGGTATTTTTCCGCGTTTTAATTTCAATTGGAATGATTTCATCCGCAAATTTGCCTGCCGCTTGGGCCGCTTGCGCCCGTGCTTGACTTTGAAGTCCAAAGGCATCTTGATCTTGCCGGGTAAGGGCATATTGGTCAACGATATTCTCAGCCGTGATGCCCATTGGATAGTTGTGAAAGGCGTCTTCTAACCCATCGTGGTAAGCGGAATCGACTAAGATTGTATTTCCGTACCGCAATCCTTGCCGCGCACCGGGGACTAAGTAGGGGGCGTTGGTCATACTTTCTGTTCCACCAGCGACCATTACGTCAGCGTCGCCAACCATAATTGCCCGGGCGGCTAAGTTAATGGCTTGTAAGCCTGAGCCGCAGACAGCGTTAATCGTCGTGGCCGGAACGCTTTGTGGGAGCCCAGCTTGGAGCGTCGCTTGCCGGGCGACATTTTGGCCTTGCCCAGCTTGTAAGACGTTCCCAAAATAAACTTCGTCAACTTGGTTGGGGGCTAAGTTAATGGCTTCCAAGGCGCCTTGAATGGCGAGGGCGCCGAGGTCAACACTGCTTAAACTGGCGAGGGCACCACCTAATTTACCAATTGGGGTCCGTTTGGCACTGACAATGACAACTTCTTGCATGAATTAATCCATCCTTTATTACTGTTCTAAATATTCAATCAAATCGGGGAGTAGTTGTTCAGCTTGGTTAAATCCTTCATCATATAAGGCTTGGAGCTTTTTAATGTTATGCTCCATCCGCCCAACTTTCACCGGTTCCGCTGGGGCAATCACATAGGCTTGGCCGGTCGCTTCCATAATGTTTAAGTGATCAACTTGCTCATTGTAAACGGCTGGGCGCATAATCCCAGCTTTGGCGAACGCAGGGTAATCGTGGTATTGCTTTTCGTATAATTTAGCGACGACTTTACTCGTTGGCTTCTTCTTATAATCCCGTTCCCGTGTCCGCACGACCACAATTTTATCAAAGCCAGCTTGTTGGGCGAGGTCATAGGGAATGGAATCGGTGACGCCACCGTCTAAGCAAAGGCCGTGTTCCGTTTGCACCGGAGCAAACATAAAGGGCATTGAGGAGGAAGCTTTCAACGCAGCTTCTAAGTCATCACCCGTTGGATTAGTGAAGGTGACGGTTTGCCCGTGCTTTAACTCACTGGCGACAATCGTAAAATCGCTCGCGGAACGTTGGTAGGCGGCTTCATCAAAATTATGCCAATCCCAACCATGATCATTAAATAGGAAATCAAGGTTAATGACCGGTTGGCGTTTCAAAATATTTAATGAAGACATGTAACTACGATCATTGCGGTATTTGGTATTAACGGTAATCATCCGGCCGAATTGTTTTGAAACAAAATTAGCCCCGCAAAGTGCCCCGGCTGAAACACCGTAAACATGCTTAAATTCAATATGATGTTTTAAAAACAAATCGGTGACCCCGGCTGAGTATTGTCCCCGCATGGCGCCACCTTCTAAAATTAACGCAGCATTATACAACATCGTACTCGTATCCTTCCTCTCTTAACATTATTACATTATCTTAATATTATAGCATGGTTCTTAAACATCGCTGTAATTTGACAACTTAGAAAGTATAACTGATGTTCAATAATGAGAAAACGATTAGAGAAAGTTAAGAATTGCCTTGCAATTTGTCAGGGACCTCTTTATAATAAAGAAATCATATCAAACTTGTAATTTTAATAAGTCTTAATTTTGATTTATTAAATAATTCAAATGTAGAGGAGAGATGTACATGAGTTTGTGGAAGACAATGACACGACGGGAAGACCCGTCCGTTTATCAGGATAAGGATGGTCATTTGAAACGGACCTTGACCACCAAGGACTTTATTGGTTTAGGGGTGGGGACGATTGTTTCAACGTCCATCTTCACGTTACCAGGTGAAATTGCGGCCGTCCATGCCGGTCCAGCCGTGGCGTTATCATTCTTACTCGCCGCTGTCGTTGCCGGGTTAGTTGCGTTTGCCTACGCTGAAATGTCAGCTGCGATGCCATTTGCCGGGTCCGCGTATTCTTGGATTAACGTAGTGTTTGGTGAATTCTTTGGTTGGGTTGCTGGTTGGGCGCTCTTAGCCGAATACATCATTGCCGTGGCTTTCGTTGGATCTGGTTTCTCTGGGAACTTCCGGCCCCTCTTAGCTTCATGGGGCTTGAAATTACCAGCAGCGTTATCCAATCCAATGGGAACGAATGGGGGAATTGTTGATCTTTGTTCCGCCCTCGTTATCCTCTTCGTGGCTGCTTTGGTTGCCCGTGGGGTTTCCGGCGCCGCGAAGGTTGAAAACATCATGGTGGCCTTGAAGGTGCTTGCTATTTTAACCTTCGTCTTCGTGGCCGCTACAGCCGTGAAGGCAAGTAACTTAACGCCATTTATCCCTGAATACAAGATGACGCCAAACGGAGCCTTTGGTGGTTGGCAAGGGATTTACGCCGGGGTTTCTGGAATCTTCTTATCCTACATCGGATTTGACTCAATCGCCGCTAACTCGGCCGAAGCTAAGAACCTGGTAAGACGATGCCACGCGGGATCTTAGGTTCCTTAGCCATTGCTGTGGTGCTTTTCGTGGCTGTTTCCCTCGTGATGGTCGGAGCTGTTCACTACACGCACTTAAACACATCTGAACCAGTTGGGATGGTACTTCGGATGGCTGGTCACCCAGTGATTGCTGCCGTGGTGCAAGCCATTGCCGTAATCGGGATGTTCACGGCCCTCTTAGGGATGACGTTAGCTGGTTCCCGGTTAATCTACTCCTTTGGTCGGGACGGACTCTTACCTAAGTTCCTTGGTAAGTTAGACAAGCATGAAAACCCAACGAACTCTTTAGTTACGTTAACGATTGTGACGGTGGTAATTGGGGCGTTCTTCCCATTTGCTTTCTTAGCCCAATTGGTTTCGGCCGGGACGTTAATTGCCTTCATGTTCGTTTCGCTTGGGATTTACGGTCTCCGGAAGCGGGAAGGTAAAGACATTCCAGTGCCTGACTTCAAGATGCCATTCTACCCAGTCATGCCAGCGTTAGCTTTCGTTGCTTCCTTGGTAGTGTTCTGGGGGCTTGGGTTGATGCAAAGCTCTATGCTTTAGTTGGTTCGTTCTTGGATTATTAATCTACTTATTCTACGGTAAGAACCACTCATACTTAAACGATAAATAATTAATAATAGTCGACTAAATTGTTGGTCGGCTATTAAATTACGCCAAAAACAGTTATATGAGATTTTAATGAGGAAAAGATTATGACAAATTTTAATAAAAGTGCTGAATTATTAAAAGAAGAAGCGACTTCCTTTGCGACGGCCGCCCGGGTTAAGTATTACGATATCGTCATTGACCACGGTCAAGGGGCAGTGATTACTGACGTTGATGGCAATGACTACATTGACTTACTCGCCAGTGCCTCATCAACTAACACGGGGCACGCCCATCCCAAGGTGGCTAAAGCGATTGCTGAGCAAGCTAGCAAGTTAATCCAATATACCCCGGCCTACTTTGCTAATCCAAATGCAGCTAAGTTGGCGCCAAAGTTAGCCGCATTATCCCCAATCAGCGGTGACGTTGAAGTTGCTTGGGGAAATTCCGGATCCGATGCCAACGATGCCATCATTAAATTCTCACGGGCGTACACGGGGCGGCAATACATTGTCACTTTTACGGGGGCGTATCATGGGTCAACGTATGGTTCGATGACAATGTCGTCAGTTTCGTTAAACATGACCCGTAAAATGGGGCCGATGTTACCAGGAATCGTTAAAGTACCATTCCCTGATCCATGGGAACAAGAAGCTGATGAAACGGAGCAACATTTCGTTGACCGGATGTTCAGCCAATTTGAATTGCCATTTGAAACGTACTTACCAGCCGAAGAAGTTGCTGCAATTGTCATTGAACCAATTCAAGGGGACGGTGGTATCATCAAGGTCCCAGATGCTTACATGCAAAAGTTATACGCCTTTGCTAAGGAACACGGCATTTTATTCTGTGTTGATGAAGTCAACCAAGGGATGGGACGGACTGGTAAATGGTGGGGGATTCAAAATTTCCCTGGGGTTGAACCAGACTTAATGTCAGTTGGAAAATCAGTGGCCTCCGGAATGCCATTAAGTGCCGTGATTGGCCGCAAGGAAATTATGGAATCGCTCGGGGCACCGGGCCACTTGTTTACCACGGCGGGGAATCCGGTAACGACGGCGGCTTCCTTAGCAACACTGGAAGTGATGGAAGAGGAACACTTAGTTGAACGTTCCGCTGAATTAGGTCAGTTAGCCAAGGACTTCTTTAAACAAGAAGCCCAGGAATTTGACTTTATCGGCAATGTTCGGATGTACGGTCTGAATGGTGGAATTGACATTGTTGATCCATCAACTGGTAAGGGCGATAGTGATGCGACAACGATGATCATGAACCGTGTCTTTGAACTGGGAGCCATCATCATTAGTCTTCGGGGAAGTGTCCTCCGTTTCCAACCGCCACTGGTTATCACCGAAGAGCAATTAAAGCAAGCGTTTGCCATCTTACATCAAGCCTTTAGTGAATACCAAGCGGGCCAATTAACGATGCCAACTTGTCACCACATGGGCTGGTAAAAAACTACCGATCAATCTAATCTATCTTTTGAAACCCACGAGTTCGTAAACGCTCGTGGGTTTTTCGTGTTAAAATAAATTTATTGTTTAGAGAAAGAAGACTGGTAAGGATGAAACGATTTTTGCGTTGGTTAGCCACCGGGGTAACCATTTTAATTTTAGTGTTAGCCGTCGCCCAGGTGGTGCTTTTGCAGGGAACAGCGATGCAACCGATTCAAGCCACTAATCGACAAGTTAAATATTCGCACACGCCAACCTTATTAATTCCCGGATGGGGTGGGAATAGCTGGACGTACCATAAATTAATTGCGGATTATCAAGCTGATAACGTGGCCCAAAATGCGATGGTGGTGAATGTGACACCAACTGGTAAAGTTCACGTCCAAGGTAAAATTACCAAGCAAGCTAATCCGATGATTCAAGTGTTGTTTGATTGGAATTACTCCACAACCTATCATCCGCAAGTGTGGCAATTAACCAAAGTTTTGCAAGTGTTACATGATGATTATCACATCAATCGCGTTAACGTGATCGCGCATTCCTATGGTGGTACGGAATTTTTACATGCCGTCTTTGAACATCCGGAACTTCAGCGCCAAATTGGCTTTCCAAAAGTTATTTTACTTGGGGTGCCAGTGGAAGAAAGTTTTGGGAGTCATACTAAATTTAATCAATGGCTCTTTAAAAAGTCACATGACCGCTCATTTAAACGGTTATACCAAGCATCGCAACACTTAGCGTTAAAAGAACCCATGCACATTTATAATTGGCTCGGGTTACAAGATGAGTCACACGTCACCGATGGTCAAGTCCCGTTGATTGAAGCCTTAATGACGAAAAGCCTCATTAATAATCCGCAAATCACCTATGAGCAACGCGTCTTTAAACATACGAGTCATATTGAACTTCATGATAAAGAACACATTCTCAATGCCATTCAACAAATTCTTTGGGGACAACCCACGAAAGGAGTCGACGAATGATTCAACGATTACAACAAATATGGGGTAAATATCATTTATTATTGCAAATCGCCTTTGTGGCTTCGATGCTTGCCTTTGTTGGCGTAGCAGCTACGAGTTTCTTTAAAACGGTCGATTGGGGGCAGGTTAATTTAACTTTGCATCAGCAATCACCCCGCACACTACTATTATTAACGCTCGGGGGCATCATCGCGGTCATTCCGATGTTAGGATATGATTTCACTTTAAATCGCTTACTGCAGGCTAACTATCATCCCAGCTACTTGATTCGCTGTGGGTGGATGACCAACACCTTAACTAATATTGCTGGTTTTGGTGGTATCTTAGGCTCTAGTTTACGGGCGCTTTTCTATCATGAAGCGGGGGATCGGAAGACGATTATTGCGGCGGTGGCCAAATTAGCCTCTTCTTATCAACTGGCTTATCAGTAATCTGTTGGTTAGCGCTCGGAATTATTTGCTTTAATCCGGTCAGTGGTCATTTAATGCGGTACGGCATATGGATCATTGCCGGGGGATTATATGCACCATTATTAATTTGGTGGACCCGGCGACATAGTCAAACCCTTTTTAATGGCTTAACGCCGCGCTTAGAAGCCTTTGTTGTCGTCAGTTCAATTTTAGAATGGCTCGGTGTCACCTTATTCTTCGTGGCTACGGGGGCGTTATTACAGATTCAAGTAAACCTACTCGCTGTCATCCCACTTTACATTGTGGCCCAAATTATTGGGGTCTTATCAATGATTCCGGGGGCTTTAGGGTCGTTTGATGTCATTATGATGTTTGAACTAGTTAACCTAGGCGTGCCGCGAACTAGTGTCATCGTATGGCTCTTAATGTTCCGGGTCTTTTACTATGTCGTACCATTATTACTCGGCGGATTGTTAGGGTTACACCAAGCTTGGGTGGGGCTTAATCAAGCGTTAAATCAAATTCCACGGCAGTCTATGCGGCAATTAAGCTACTTATTGGGGACGATTTTGATGTATTCAACCGGCTTAATGATGCTCTTAGCTGCCATTATTCCTAATTTAACGGATAGTAATCAGTTCTTAGCCCGGTTTTATCCGTTAACCTTCTTTATCTTGCATCAATTATCGACAATTATGTTTGCCATTATTTTATTAGCTTGTGCGCGCGGAATTTCATCGCGGGTTGCCAAAGCCTATTGGCCAACTATGATTGTCTTAGGGGTTGCCAGTTTAAATGCGTACTTTAACTTAGCATCGCCATCAGTAACGTTATCGACCTGGGTGATTATGTTCTTAGTTTGGAAAATGCGCCCCGTTCTATACCGCAAAAAACTTCAATACACGTTGGGGAAATTTACGATTGATGCCGTGATTTTCGCCGGAAGTATGTTGGTGTACATGTTAGTTGGGTACTTAAATTCACCGAAGTATCAAATTAAGCATACGACCCCGAATTACTTATTATTCCCTGGTGGACATATTTGGGCCTCAGGGTTCATTGGCATGTTAATCGGCTTGATTTTGATGACGATTATGATTCGGTTCTTAATGCACGCGAATGAACCATTCCGGGGGAGTTACCAACTTGATTTACCACGGTTCCAAGCTTTAATTAATCGATTCGGTGGCAACGAAACTAGTCATCTCGCCTTGTTAAATGATAAACGGATTTATTACTACCAAGTAGCAGGACAAGATCAAGTAGCCTTAATGTATCGGGTGAAATACGATAAATTAATCGTGATGGGGAACCCGATTGGGAATCAAACAGTGGTTGCGGAGGCCCTCCATGCCTTTACGAGTGAAGCTGATATCTATGGTTATTTACCAGTCTTTTATGAAGTGAGTGGCCCGGTCACGATGCAACTCCATGAGCTAGGTTTTGACTTTTTAAAGATCGGTGAAGACGGGCTGGTGACGTTAGCCGACTTCACCTTAGCCGGAAAAAAGCAACGTTCGCAACGGGCCTTAATTCATAAATTTGAGCGGGAAGGGTATACCTTTACCATGGTCGAACCACCATTTGAAGCCGAATTAATGCACGAATTAAAAGCTGTATCAGATGATTGGCTTCATGGTCAAATTGAAAAGGGCTTCTCGTTAGGGTTCTTTGATGACGATTATATTAATGCCGCGCCGGTCGGGATTGTCCGGAGTGCCAGTGGCGAATTAGTCGCCTTTGTCACCTTAATGCCAACGGGGGGTAAGGAATTACTAACGATTGACCTGATGCGACATTCCCATACCGCGCCGTCGGGGATTATGGATTTATTATTTGTGCGAATGTTTGAATATGGACAGGATCACGGATATCCTGAATTCGACCTTGGAATGGCCCCGTTAGCTAATGTTGGGGAATCGAACTTTAGTTTTATTACTGAACGAATTGCCCATTTTATTTACCAATACGGGACCCGCTTATACGGGTTCCAAGGTTTGCGCCGCTACAAAGAAAAATATGTGTCGCATTGGAAATCTCGGTACTTGGTTTACCGGAAGAAACATTCATTAGTTGCCACAATGATTGCCTTAGTGCAAGTTGTCAACGAGCGCCGTAAATAATCCAACATGAAAACGCTCCTGGAAAATTAATTCCAGGAGCGTTTTTGAGAGGAGATTAAAATGATTGAATTAGAACTTCAAGTCCCAAGCTGGCACTTGAGCTTCACCGTAAAGCTTCTTCATAAGTTGCTTGTTGCTTTCCGTTTGGTAGGCCTTCACAACATCCTTTAAGGCTTGCTTATCAGCGTTCTTCTTGTCAACCGCAATCACGTTGACCCATTGCTTGGAATCTTGGTTGGTTGGTTCAACAAAGATGGCGGACTTGTAATCAATCCCAGCCGCACTAGCGTAGTTGGTGTTGATGACCGCAGCGTCAACGTCCTTGAGTGAACGGGCCACTTGTTCAGCAGAGAGTTCCTTGATCTTAACGTTCTTCTTGTTATCCGTAATGTCCTTGATAGTAGCTAACTTCGTCCCTTTCTTGATGTTAAAGATACCGGCATTCTTCAAGGCGAAGAGGGCCCGACTTTCATTTGTGGCATCATTAGGCACCGCAATCGTAGCGCCATCAGGTAAGTCATTCAAAGACTTGTATTGGTTGGAGTAAACCCGAATTGGGGTAATCATGGTATCACCAAGACTAACAATATCCGTGTGGTGAGCTTCATTCCATTCCTTTAAGAAAAGCTTGTGTTGGAAAGCGTTAAGGTCAACGTCGCCATTGCTAAGGGCCTTGTTAGGTTGGTTGTAGTCCGTGAACTTCTTGAACTTCAACGTAATGCCATACTTGTCCTTGGCCGTCTTAGCCACATTGTCCCACAATTGATCATCCTTTTGCGTCCCAGACATAATCCCGACCGTCACCGTTTTATTAGCTTGTTGGTGGGGGCGAACAAAACTAAAGTAACCACCGACAATCACCACGAGGGCGATGATAATTCCCCAAAGGGTACGCTTTTGTTTCTTCTTCATGTGCATATACCTCCTAAAATTAATGTTTCGCTCATGAATGGACTAAAAAAGTCCTGCAACCGCAAACGACAACCATGTCATTTTGCAATTACAGGACGAATTAGCGTGGTACCACCTGACTTCACTAGCTAAGTCACCTTAACTAGTCTCATTTGGTTACAAAATTATAACCAAGCGTAGGGATAACGGACGCTACTTCCGTTGCCAGCTTCATCACTGACACCATTATTTCCAGGCCATCTTCAATTATTATTTGCCGTCTTCTCACACCACCCGAAGACTCGCTGGGGGTCAAATTAATAATTTACTCTCCTGATCGAAACGTTTATTAAATTTCTATGTGAATTATCTTAAAACTAATCCCAAGAATAGTCAACACTTTTCTTAAAGTTTTTTTAATTTGTTTTTAATTTAACGCGTTGGAGGGCTCGGAGAAGGATTAAAACAACGATGGCTTCAATTGGCCAGGTAATGATTTCTTTAACTAACCGAATTTTTAAGAGGGCAACGGCGCCGTCTTTAGCAAAGCCCATCATGACAATCCATAAGGTGTTAAAGAAGACGTTAGTCACTAAGATTTGGACGAATTCATAAGTTACTACCCGCATAACGGTCGGTCTGGCTTGGTATAAAAACATCCCTGCAATCAGACCGCTGATGAAGGCTGAGAAGGTGAAGCCAGGGAAAAACATGCTACCGGTATTAAAGACGGTATTGCTTAACAAATCGGTAATCACCATCGTAATTCCAGTTAGCCAGGGGCCCAGGAAATACCCTGAAATCGCGGTGATCATAAAGCCGAGCCCAATTAAGACGACTTGTTGATTTCCAAGCGAGAACTTATCAAAGATTAACTGTAAGGCCGTCAAGAGTGCCGCTAACGTAAGTACTGGGGTCGTTAATTTTGGCCCCTTAAATGACAATAATTTCATGATTACTGCCTCCTTTCAAATTATTTGTTAGGGAGACAGTTATTAAATCGAACTGCCGCTGGTGAATGCGATCCAGCTTAGCGACCGCTAGTATGTGAGCCCGTTAAAAGTTTCCGGGAGCTAAGCGCTGAATTCCGTGCGGCGTTAGGCACTAACGTCGGAGGAATTTACGCTTAGCACGAGGAAACTTAGGGCGAACATCATTACTAGTGTGAAGCGAACACACACTAAAAGTGCATTTGATTCACCTTTGTAATGATGCTCCGCCTAAAATCCCTAATGATAAGGGAAACCGCCTCCGACGGTAATCCTTACCGCCGTTCGTTGGTTCCATCCTTATCATACGGGATTTTTAAACGGCTCCGCATACTAGCTTGTCTTGATTTCAACGTTCACATTCCGTTCCGTTGAAGTTTAACGAGGCTGGATCTACCCCAACAAACTTAAGTTAAGTATACAAAGGACGGACGGGTGGGGCAAGTTAAAGACCATAAAAACCCCCGATTCCGCCAGAGGCGAGGGAACCGGGGGTTAGAAAGTGAATTGGATTGAATAATTTTAATGGTTAGCCCTTGACGATTTCACAGAATTCAATCGTTTCATCGTTAGGACCAGCAATGTTAAAGAACTTGATGCCGTGATCCCAGAAGTCAAGGTGTTGTACTTCTGCGTCCTTTAAGTTGTAACCAGCGTCCTTCGCCGCCTTGAAAGCAGCATCGGCATCGCTCGTGTTTAATGAAATGTGGTTGATGGCACCCGTTTCGTGCACGGCTCCGTCACCCGTCCAGATTTCAAGGGTGAGGTGACCCACGATCATGAAGACGACTTGGTTACCTTGATTATCCGTATCAAAGTTACCTTGCATCTTGAAACCAAGGCCAGCGTAAAAGTCAACCGTTGCCTTTAAATCATCCGTTGGCATCCCAATGTGTTGGATGTCATCAAAGTATCCTGCTAAACTCTTGTTAAAAGCCATAATCAATTCTCCTCTTGGATTATAATCCTAAATCTAATGCTTGGTGCTTCAACTTCTTAAAGATGTGCTTGTCAGCCCATCCCGTAATACCACCTTGGAAAGCAAAGGCGAATAACGTTCCTAACCCAAAGTTAGCTAACGTGCCCGTCATTGCAAAGGCAATAATGGCCATAATCGTTGGTGGTAAGTATGAAACCCACATGGAAATTGTAGCATTTACTTTAAAGAACTTAAATCGTAAAATTTGATATAAATCATCAGCGGGGTGTAAGACTAAGTTAACCCGTTGATAAATTGAAATTGCGATGGCAATCAATGAAACCCCGAGGAAGTTAACTAAAACATAGAGAATCGTCATTAACATCCCGTTAGCGTCTGGCATAACGGCATTAAACAGATTTGAGAACCATTGAATGAAAATTGAGAAAGGGATTAAGAAGACGATGTTACCACCGATTCGTTTCCAGTCAAGTTTCTTTAATAAGAGGGCGTTTAAGAAGGAGATTAATAATCCTAATAACATAAAGGCCCAGAATAACGTCGTTGGTTGATTACCTAAAACGGCTAAACCAAGGTTGTTTTCGGCGGCCGTCCAGTAAGCAGATCCCAAAAATTCGGGATGAATATGGGAGCTCGTGACCAAAGTCAAAACGTTCCCGAGTGAGTTAATTACAATTGAAATCGCAAAGTAAGCGATCGACTTGCTCATTGAAATGGTCCGAGCATTCGTCGTTGATTGTTGCGTCATATCCATAGTATCAGTTCTTCCTCTCTAACAAATTGGTTAATTAGGCGTTTTCGCCACCAACTTTAACGATGGCCTTAGAAACCTTGCCAAGCTTACCAGCGACAAAGTCTTCGACCCCATTAAGGTCAAGTTCGTGGGAGAATAATGGCAATGGATCAACCTTACCAGCCGCTAAGAGGGCAATTGAGTCTTCAAACGTGTAAGGTTGATGAAGGCCCCTTGAATTGTTAATTGTTTTTGGAAGACATCGTACGTGTTAACGCTGAACTTGTCATCTGGGTTCCCAACCCCAAACATTAAGACTTGAGCACCCCGAGCAGCGGCGTGAAGGGCTTGTTCTTGCGTCGTCGGGTTACCAACGGCTTCGATGACAATATCGTATTCGTCAGCAGGAATTTCTTCCTTGGTCGTGTTTAACGTCTTAACGCCAAAGTGTTCGCGGTTGTTAGCTAACTTTTCGTCGCTCCGACCACCAAGCGTAACTTCGTGAACCCCACGAGCTAAGAGGATTTGGGCAAATAATTGACCTTCAAAACCATCACCTAAGACAAAGGCCTTTTGGTAGGGGTGTAATTCTAATAAGTCAACCCCGTGCACCGCACATGAGATTGGTTCAATTACGGCCGCGGCTTTAAGGAAACATTGTCAGGAATTGGGTAAACCACCTTGGCTGGGGCCGTGAAGTATTCGGCAAAACCACCATCACGCGTAACCCCAACGGCATCCAAGTGTTCACATAATTCTTGACGTTGCGTCCGGCAGTACTTACATTGACCACAGTAGATGTTAGGGTCAACCGTTACCCGGTCACCAACCTTCACATTCGTTACATTTTCACCAACTTCAGCCACGACCCCTGAGTTTTCATGACCTAAAACAATTGGTGGCACGGCAGAAGCAGAACCTGGCAAACCAGCGTAAAGGGCCTTGTCCGTCCCACAAATACCGGCGAAGGCCGTGTGAACTAAAACTTCATCGGGCTTGATGGCGGGCTTGTCATAGTCCTTAACTTCTAATTGCTTTAAACCTGTTAATACTAATGCATCCATTTCTCTTTTCCTCCAAAAGAAATACTTTGTGATATATTTCGCAAACGTTTACGGTGAGTATCATATGTCATTGTCAACCGGTTGTCAATCACGAAAAAGTAAATTATTTTAACAATGGAAGCTGTTTCACAAATTAAAATTAAGTCCCAGTAAGGTTTAAGGTAGTTTGTGAAATAGATAATTTTTTTCACATTGTTTTAAAACCCGGTATAATGAACTTAATGAATTTGAAACGAGGTAGTAGAAAATGGGGCAACGACCAAAATTAGAGGATGTGGCCAAAGAAGCCGGGGTATCAAAAACCACCGTTTCGCGGGTTTTAAACCGGCGGGGGGCGCTGAGTCAGGCGACCATTGATAAAGTTCACCAAGCAATGCAGAAGCTCAATTATCGGCCGAATGTGGTCGCCCGGCAATTGTACCGGCAGAAAACTAATCAAGTGGGGCTCGTCTTTCCCACGGTCAATGATCCATTCTTTGCGGAACTAGAATCTCATCTGGCGCATCATTTATATGCGTTAGGGTATACGGTAATTATGGGTAATAGCCAAAATAATCCCGATAAGGAACGGGAATATCTCCATATGTTAATGGACGGTCAAATTGATGGTTTAATCGTGGGGGCGCATAATGAAGGCTTATCTGAATATGAGCAATTAAAGATGCCCGTGGTTGCGGTTGAACGAGCCGTCGCCGAGCATATTCCCACCGTCGTTTCCGATAACTACCATGGTGGGGTAATTGCCACGCAACGCTTGCTTGAACAAGGTTGTCGACATATTATTCATACGAATTATCCGCCAACTGATGCCTCGCCCAACCAATTACGGCGGGCTGGCTATACTGATGTGATGCAGGAAGCCGGTTTAAACCCAGTTGTTTATGAAATCAACTTTGATTTGCCAGTGGAAGATAAATTAGCGGTGATTAATCAACTCTTTGATGATCATCCTGAAGTTGATGGGGTGGTGGCCGATAATGATACAAACGCCAGCCTAGTCATTACCGTCGCTAAGGAACGTGGCCGGACAATTGGTAATGATTTAAAGGTAATTGGCTTTGACGGTTCGGATATGGCAAAATTATTCCGGCCAGAATTAACAACCGTGGCACAACCCATTCATGAGTTAGCCATCAACGCGGTCCAAATGTTAGATCAGCAAATTAATGGTGACATGAATGTTGAATCGGTAAAATTGCCGGTTGCATTACGCATTGGCACTACAGGTTAGGTCGTGAGCCACGCATTAGGGGAGCCATGGCCTAACGTAGACAAGGGGCTGACACTAGCAAAGCTAGGGGTGGCTCCTTTGTCATAGTTAGGCACTAGGCTTCCGCGTGGCGAGTTAAGTTACACCCAGGTCGTGAGCTCAGCTATCAAAGCGCCTGTTGGCGTAACGATATAAATGGCGTCGGAACTGGCATCGTCAGGTTCGGCGTCATTTTGAGTTAGGCTCTAAGGCGCTGCTGAGCGAACGAAGTTACAAGGTTGCCGTCGAAATAATAAAACAACCTGTCAATTAAATTATTGGCAGGTTGTTTTACTGATTGATAATTATTTTTAGTTAATTTAGTGGTTTGAAATGAAAGACGTGCGGGTTTGGATAGTGTAGCTTTGGTAATGGCACTATTTTCGTCCGGTGTTGATCGACATCATGGTAAGTATAAGTTTGCGTTCCTAGGTCGATGGTACTCCAATAGTGAGTATAGTCATCGTGACCGGGTAAATGTTCCATTTGAACTTGCTTTAAAATCTCAGTAATTGGCCGTGACTGAGCCATCGCCACCGCAGTCCGCATCCAGCGGGCACTGGGCGTCCGACTAGTTTGAATGGAAGCTGGTAATTGAATGTTTTTAAGTGATGATAATTTTAAGTCGGTTAAATCTACATCCAAATCAACCGTGTTTATTAAGCGCTGTTGATGATGATCATAGCTTGGTGCATTCGTGATGACTGGAATCGCTAATTGCCGTAAGGTTAATTCCTGGCTAGTCGGTTCAATCAAATACGTTCCAGTTTGATCAGCGACTAGCCAATGGAATTCGTGAACGTACGCATGGGTATCAAACCATGGCGACGCTACTAAAGTCAGTTGTGGCAAGGCAGCTGCTAATTCCGCCACGGAACCATAGTGGGATAAACACCATTCAATCAAGTCTTGGGGGGCTAAATTAATTTTTCCCGTTATAGGCGTCGGCGCGTAAAATTTCCGGCATTTATAATATAATTCCGCCATGACTAAGCCGGCCGTATTAATTCCATCGCCAATTAAATATTCACCATCCGTTACCCGCATACCACCCAAAATCCCATATTGGGAAGCATACTTAGTCCGGTCAAGGTAGCGCGTAAATTGGTAGTGGGGTGGTAAATAGGTTAATTTCCAGGGCGATGATAAGGCTGGCAAGTCCATCGTCCGGCCAAAGATTTGATTTTGAACTAATGCCGTGCACATCTTATGCCTCCAAATTGTTCGTTTGACTGATTTCTTTTAGGGCGTCTCGTTGTTGCTGTTGATCAACGTGGGTATATAAATCAGTCGCTGAGGTGCCTTTTTGACCGAGTTGTTGCGAAACTAACACTTGGTCTTTAGTGACTTGATATAATTCTGACGCTAACGTATGCCGTAATTTATGGGGAGTTAGCGGGTGACCAAAGGCGGTCGAATACTTCTTGACCATTTTTTTCAATTGCATTCGTCGTCATCCGCCGTGTTTCGCCATGATAAAGCGTTAGGAAGAAAGCCCGGTCTTTTTTTGACGGCTTGGTACCGGTCAGCGCGAATCGCTTTGTAATCGGCTAGATATTCCATCGCCCATGGTGCAATTGGTACGGAATCTTGTTGGCCACCTTTCCGAATCACGTCAATCATTTGGCGTTGCCAATTAATATCATCTAGGTCTAAATTGGCGGCTTCTGACACCCGAACCCCAGTACCGAGAATTAGGGTGATAATCGCTAAATCACGCTCTTTGTTCAATTCAAAAGCAGGGCGGGCGCGTTTATCGCACATTTGTGGGTATTCATTACGAATAAAATCCAGAAAATCAAACTTCATTTGCCCCCGATACATTTGAGATTCTAAGGCGTGGGCCCGGAAATTCAAGGTTTTCGTGTTGTTCAAGGCATCAATTTTAAGCATCACGTTCCGGTCAAAGTAGGGTTCCCCGTGGTTATTATCCGCCGTAATCGTTAAATACTTATACAAAGAACGTAGGGCATTAATTGAACGATTAATACTCGTTGGTGAATTTGTTTTCCCATGAGCGTTTTTCGCATGTTGTAATTGATCAATATAGAGCATCACGTCATTGCGGCTTAAATGCTCTAAAGTGTCTAAACTGATTTGTTGATTAGACGGTGCCGAACTTAAATCAGCTTGACGTAACCAGTCAAAAAAACCGCCGAATTTCGGTTAAATATTGGTAGGTGGTGGTAACGGCATGATTCGTCCCTAAGTAATACTCATTGACGTAATCAGGTAATTGCTGCAATTCTTGTTGAATTAAGTGTAAATACTTATCTGACTCCATTCATTTTCCTCCGTGATTAATATCCCTATTATACCAAAAAAAAGTCGTTCCCTCTCGCAAGTGGGGGAACGACGATTAAAAAGGGGAGTTAAGGATTTGTTAGCCTAATGCGTGCGCAAAGTTAGCAACGGCTGTTTGGTAATCCGCATCTAAGATTAAGTCACCACTGGTCCAGGATTCAACTGGTAAGGCCACGCCTAATGATGCCGTAATTGGTTGCATGCCAATAAACCGGACTAAGTGATCTAATTGTTGCCGGACTGGTAAACCAGCATCTTTACCAGCGGCAGAAGCAATCGCCACTGGTTTATTCGCACTGGCAGCGGCGCTGTGCCGGTCATTAACATCCATGGGCCGTGATAACCAATCTAAGGCGTTCTTTAAATAAGCTGGGATGCTTTCATTGTATTCCGGGCTAACAATTAACAACTTATCAGCGGCTAAAACTTGGTCCCGTAAGGTTTGAACTGCCGTTGGTGTTGTCGATTCTAAATCCTGGTTCAAGAGTGGCAATGCACTTAAATCAGCCCAAGTAACTTCGACTTGCGGGTCTAATTGAGCCACAATCGCTTGTGCCAGTTGATAGTTAAAAGAGTGGTGCCGTAATGAGCCGCCAAATACAAGTAATTTCGTCATCGTTAAATTCCTCCTTAAAGCTAAAGCGCGAATTGTGCAAGCTGATTAATTGTGATTATTGTAGTTAAAACGATTTGATAAAGCTAATGATTTGCTTTAGCGGCAACTAAAATTGATCAACAGGGGGTCATGCTTTTACCGACCAACCTGTCATTAAAATTATAGTTTTAATGATACCAGTTAGTGAAATTCAGCCAGGGGGCTTTGGCAATTGTTAATCGCCCCAAAACCATTAACAAATTGAATTACTTAATTGATGCGACTTTTTATTCGCACTCTTGTATCATTCGGCGTACAATTTAGTTAACAAATTAATTGGAGGTATTTGATGATGGCAACGATTAACGAATTATTTTTAACTGGTAAGCATTTTAACGAACTCCAAACATTACTCAAACGCAACGTCCACTTAAATGATTTAACAAGTGATTTATTTGATTTTGGTGGCGCTGATCACAAACCAATTGCACGCTTAGCCAAAGTTTTATCTAAGGTCCCAACTGGTTTATCAGTTACAGCCTTAATCACCGAACTTGATCAACGACCGTCCGTTGTTAAAACCTCGGTTGATGCCTTGCTTGATCGCCATTTAGTCACGGAAACTGATGGTAAAATTGTTTTAACTGATGCAGGTCATGCCTTCTCCCAAGCGCTTGATGACCGGCGTAATCGGATTGCTAAGGAAGCTTACGGTGTTTTATCAGCTGACGAACAAGCCCAACTCTTAGCACTAATGAAGAAGTTGATTGCTGACTATGAAGCTCGGGACGTTGATTTCGACGCTCTCCGCAAGTTGCGTTAACCTATAACCTAAATCTAGCTTAAATTAAAGGCCCCGTTGTTACGGGGCCTTTTTACTTACTTACTTATTAACTTACTTATTATCAGTGTGCCAGCCATATAAATGCAAGCCACGGCGAACGCCATCAAATTCACCAATTTCTGGTAAATATCCCCAATGACTAAAGCCAGACCGTTCAAACATATGTTGACTGGCACTATTTTGCGATAATACATACGCCACTATCGTCACTAAACCACGTTCAGTAGCAGCTTGTTGAATAAACTTAATTGATTGTTGGCCTAACCCTTGGCCTTTCGTGTTTTGCTTTAAATAAATGGCCACTTCGGCGGACTTTTCAAAGGCTGCCCGACCATAAAATGGTTCTAACGCGACCCAACCAACGATTGATTCATCAGCTTGATCAACTAAGACCCAGAGCGGATGTTGGTCATTAAAACTAGCAAACCAGTCAGTTCGGTCGGCAACCGTAATGGGTTCTAAATCACCCGTTGATTGATGAGTCACAACCGCTTCATTATAAATCGCTACGATGGTTGGTAAATCATCCCGAGTAGCAAAGCGAAAGATTACGTCCATAGTGTTTCTCCTTATACTAATTTATATCCAAAGCCCCGCACAGTTAATAAGTGTTCGGGGTTTTGATCGTCATCCTCTAATTTATCGCGTAAATGCGCCATATGCATGTCCACAATCCGCGAACTGGTCAGTAAGTCATCATAGCCCCAAACGCCAGTTAGCAATTGTTCCCGTGACAAAACCTGTCCTTGATGTTGGGATAAATAAGCTAATAATTGAAATTCCTTCGGGGTTAATGAGATTGATTGCTGATCTTTGGTAACTTGGACCTTTGTTAAATCAATCTCCCAATTCGCCACTTTGATGACATCGTTATTTTCAACTGGTGCATCAACTTGCTCTAAAATATTATGGTCTAAACGCACATGTTCGTAGACCCACAGTTTCTGGCTAATTAACGCTTCCCATAAACCAAAATCGATGGGTAAATGCAAAACGTCATCGACCCGTGCTTGGGACAATTTACGATGTTCCCGGGCACTAATTTGGTCGCCTAACACCAAAATTGGTCCTTGGTATTGGGGGCGAATCAACGTCATCGTGGCTAAGGTAGTATCTAAATTGGTCACGCGTAAATCCCACAAAACCGCCGCATAAGACACCTGTTCGAGTGCCACTACTAACTGAGTCGCCGTCGAGACATAATCAAACTGCCACTTGGTTCGTTCGGTTAGTGCTAAGAGGTCCGTGGATAATCGGTTAGCTTGGGTCATTACTAAGATTTTGACCACGATTTAACTTCCTTTCAAGTTTACTTTATAAATATATTTACACAACCTTTACAAAGGAATGGTCGCACCTTTACATCCGATTGCTATATTAATATTTGTAACATACAACCGCATTGATTACAAAGTAAAAACAGCTAAAGGAGATATTTGTCCTATGCGATTGAAAACAGTAGCTAAACTTAGCCTGGGGGTTGCCGTTGTTGGTGGCCTTGGCTGGGGCTGGTATAGCAATCAACAAGCCACTCATAATCATCCCTTTCAAAAGGTGACCGTTGTTGGGTCAACGGCTTTACAACCGTTAACAGAAGCTGCGGTTCCCGGATTTTTGAAACAAGCGCCCCACTCTCACGTCACAGTTCAAGGGGGTGGTTCGGGAACGGGATTATCCCAAGTCGCTGACGGAGCCGTTAATATTGGGTCATCTGATGTCTATGCGGAACAAAAAAAGCGGGATCAATGATCAGCAACTCGATGACCATGTGGTTGCCGTGGCCGGGATGGTCCCAATTGTAAATCCCAAATTAAAGATTGATAATTTGACGATGGCTCAGCTCCGCCAAATTTTAGCTGGGAAAATTACTAACTGGCAAGAACTTGGTGGGCCCGACCTCCCAATTACAGTGATTAATCGCGCGTCAGGGAGTGGAACACGTTTAGCGATGGAAGAAGTCGTCATGCAAGGACACCCAACCATGAAAGCCCAGGAACAAGACTCAAACGGGACTGTTAAAAAAATCGTAGCCAATGTACCGGGGTCAATTTCATACATTGCCATGCCTTACTTAAATGACCAAGTTAAAGCATTAAAACTAGATGGGATTACCCCTAGCTACCAAAATATTACCACCAACAAATGGAAATTATGGTCATACGAACACATGTACACGAATAAAAAAACGGACAATGATAGTTCAGAAAAGTTTATCAAGTACTTACAATCGAAACCAACTCAAACTCAACTAGTTAAAAAAGCTGGTTACGTGGCGATTCATGACATGCAAGTGCAACGTGACGCTAAGGGCCACGTCACCCCAGTAAAGGAGCCATAAGATGAAATTAACTGCACACAATCTAACCGCCCCTTCTAAAGAATCGAAAGAAGAAGTCCGGGGACGCTGGCTAGCTGGCATTGCGATTACCATTATCGGGATGTTAGTGGCCGTTATGTTACTCTTCTTAACTTTCCAAGGACTCGCCTTATTTATTGATAATAAAGTTAATGTGATTGACTTTATTACTGGAACCGATTGGGATCCCGGTCATGGCCATTTTGGGGCTCTACCAATGATTGCCACTTCCTTAACCATCACATTTGTGGCCGGCTTAATTAGTTTACCGTTAGCGTTAATGGTTGCCCTAGCGATTACCGAAATCTTACCTAACGGGGTTCGGAAATTCATTCAACCCCTAATTGAATTGTTAGTGGGAATTCCGTCCGTGATTTATGGGTTTGTTGGTTTAACGGTCATTGTGCCTTCTTACGGAGCCTCTTTGGTGGAACCGGGTTCGGGATGGCTGCCGCCGTGATTGTCTTATTTGCCATGATTATGCCGACGATGATTTCGATGACGATTGACACCTTAGAAGCGGTTCCCAATACTTATCGGATGGGATCAGCCGGTCTTGGGGCCACGCGCTGGCAAACCATTGCTAAGATTATTATTCCGAGTGCTAAATCCGGAATTTTAACCGCCATGATTTTCGGAATGACGCGGGCCTTTGGGGAAGCGTTAGCCGTTCAAATGGTGATTGGGAATACGGCGATGATGCCCGGAAACTTTATGCAATCCGCTGCCACCCTCACGTCAGTTTTAACAACGGGGATTGGGAATACGATTATGGGAACCGCCGCCAATAATGCTTTATGGTCGCTGGCCCTCATTTTATTAATCATGTCGTTAATCTTTAATATTTTGATTCACCTCGCCCAACGGAAAGGAAGGTAGCTTATGCATCCACAAAAAGTCGACCGGATTATGACGGTCATCATTTTACTTAGTAGTGCGGTGGTCGGAATCGCCGTAATTAGCCTCTTGGCCTTTATCATTACGGCTGGGCTGCCCCACTTATCATGGGATTTCATTGCTAGTGCCTCCAGTGCCTTTACCAGTGGCGGTGGGATTCGTGATCAACTCTTTAATTCCTTTTACTTAGTAATTTTAACGATGTTAATCTCCCTCCCATTATCATTAGGTGGGGCCATTTACTTAAGCGAATATGCTAAACCATCGAAGTTAACGGACGGCTTCCGCTTAGCGATTGAAGTCCTTGGTTCCTTACCATCAATTGTGGTTGGTTTATTTGGTTACTTAGTGCTTGTTTTGAAATTCCACTTGGATTTCTCACTGTTAGCCGGGGCAATTGCCTTAACGATTATCAACCTCCCGCTTTTAACCCGGAGTTGTGAAACCGCCTTGAGTCAAGTCCCGAGCTTGCAACGTCAAGCAGGCCTCGGATTAGGAATGTCGAAATGGAAAGTAACCACTAAAATCGTGATGCCGGCAGCCTTACCGGGAATCGTAACCGGGGCCATTCTCTCAGTCGGGCGGATTTTCGGGGAAGCCGCGGCGTTGATTTATACGTCCGGCCAAAGCTCCATGGTTATTTCATACACCAATTGGAATCCATTTAGCCACACTTCATTCTTAAACCCAATGCGACCAGCTGAAACCTTAGCGGTACATATTTGGAAATTAAACACCGAAGGGCTCGTCCCGGATGCAACCGCTGTTTCGGCTGGGGCGGCCACGGTCTTAATCTTAACTATCTTATTATTTAACTTGCTGGCCCGTTTCGTTGGTTACTTAATCAAGCGCCGGATGACAAAATAAAGGAGTTTACTATGACTGAATCAATTGCATTAGAATTAAACCATGTTAATGTAGCTTACGGGGAAAAGCCCGTCGTCAAAGATGTGTCCATGAAGTTCCCCAAGAATCAAATCTCAGCCTTGATTGGGGCATCTGGTTCGGGGAAGTCAACGTTATTACGGTCATTAAACCGGATGAATGATGACATCGCCACGGTGACCGGGGAAATTAACTTTGAAGGTCTCAACATCAATGATCCGAAAACAAATGTCTATCGCTTACGTCAATCAATTGGGATGGTGTTCCAACAACCAACGCCGTTCCCAATGTCAATTTATGAAAACGTTATTTACGGATTACGCTTAGCAGGCGTTAATGACAAAAAAGTACTTGATGCCCAAGTGGAATTAAGTCTCAAGCAAGCTGCCTGTGGGACGAAGTTAAGGATAAATTAAAGTCCAGTGCCTTGCCTTATCTGGTGGGCAACAACAACGACTTTGTATCGCCCGGACGTTAGCGGTGAAGCCAGAAATTATCTTAATGGATGAACAACCAGTGCGTTGGACCCGGTTTCAACCAGCCAAATCGAAGAAACCATGTTAGAATTGAAAAAGGATTTTACGATTATTATCGTAACTCACAATATGCAACAAGCATCGCGGAGTTCCGATTGGACGGCCTTCATGCACCAAGGACAATTAATTGAATTTAACCAAACCGCCGACTTCTTTATGAATCCGCGGGAACAAAAGACGGCCGATTACTTATCAGGTAAATTTGGCTAAACAGGAGGAAAGAAAATGGCTTTAAATTTTGCAACCGAATTAAAAAAACTCCAACAACAGTTTATGGAAATGGGCGTTAATACGAATGAACAACTTTACTTAGCTAGTAAGGCGTTCATCGAACACGACGCCGAATTAGCCCAACAAGTCATCGAAATGGACCCGAGCTTAAATGATGCGGAAATTAATCTCGAAAAAAAATGCCTTTAAGTTAATGGCCTTACAACAACCCCTCGCCAACGACTTCCGCTTAATCATGTCAATCTTAAAGGCTTCCAATGATTTAGAACGAATCGGCGATTACGCCACGCATATCGCGCGGACTACCATCCAATCCGTTGATGATCCGCACTGGCAAGCCGTAGAAACGCAAATTCAAGCCATGGCGGAACAACTTCGGCAAATGATGGAACAATTCATCGATGCCTTCTTCTACACGGATGAAAAAGCGGCGTATGAAGTGGCCAACCAAGATTTACAAATCGATATCAAGTACGCTGAATTGCACAAACAATTGATTGAGGCAATGATTCAAAATCAAACCTTTGTCCGCGCTAACGAACGTTACTTATCAGTAATTCGGCGCTTAGAACGGACTGGTGATCATATCGTTAACCTTGCCGAATGGGTCATTTATGCTGGTGAAGCGAAGTTAGTTGAATTAAACCCTGGTAAGACCGATAAAAAAATTAGTTCAACAAGAATTAGATCAATAAATAAAAATCCCTCCCCGTAGATAAACTGCGCGGAGGGTTTAAATTTATCAAACTAATTTTGGCCAAGCCAAGTTGTAACTTGACCAGTATGTTTACGCCATGCCCATTCGAGGATAAAGCTAAGCACTAATAATCCTAATACGGATGACCAAGTCAAAACGTGCCCGGCAATGATATTTTGAATAAACAATAGTAGGAATAAGATTAAATTGAAGCTAATCGCTCCGATTAACATCCCGAGTTTTGCGCCGGTTTGCTGCCGAACACGCAAGTGACCTACACTAACCATTGCGTAAACTAATAAGAACGTTAAACTAGCCATCTGTCCGACTGCCGCTAGAGGAAAAATGATGACAAAAATTGCGGCTAACAGTGCGGTTACAAATAATCCCCAGGTGCCACCAATGGCCGTCATTAAACCAAATGAAGTTGGAATTTCATCAGTTTTAGCAATCCGTAAGCCTAAATTTTCATCCCCAAACATCGTCGAATTAACTGCCGAGGCGGTAGCTACTAAGGCCGCAATACTTATTGCAATCATACCTAAGTGACCACCCAATAATTTCCCTGCCGTTGCTAAAACATGGCCTTGATTTTGAATTGCTCCCGAAACGCCCAATGTTAAAACAACAACGGTGCTAACTAGTAAGTAAATTCCCATTACAATTCCTAATGACCAATACATGGCGCGAGGTAATTCATGAACTGGATCTTTCATATTCCCCGCTGCATTGGTCACAACCCCAAATCCTTCATATGTCACGTAAAGAATGGCGGCCGCTGAACAAACGCCAACAAGCGGATTAGCAGTTACTTTAAAACTTGTAGCTGCTAAATGCAAATGGGTTACTCCAAGGGCTAAAAATCCAAATAAAATAATCAATTCAATTGTAATAATCATTGTTTGCGCTTTCGCTACCTTATCCGAGCCTAAAATATTAACGATTACCACTAGTAAAATGATTGCTAAACTAATTAATTTTCCGAGCATTCCTTGGGCTGATTGACCAAGCAGTTGGCAAGCATACTCGGAAAATCCGGTGGCGTATAAGGCGATTGCAACAATCCAGCCTAAATATTGAAAGACATTCAACCTCCAGCTAATAGACCATCGCCAAATGATTTCAATAAAAATTGTGCTGCTCCGCCACGACTAGGATATTTAATACCTAGCTTAGCGTACGAATAAACCGAGAATAACGCTACTAACCCACCAATTAAAAATGAAATTGGTAACCATTGGCCAGCAGATTTGGTTGCTAATCCTAACAGCGTATATAAACCAGCCCCCATCATCCCCCAACCCCAATTGCGGTTGCGCCTAGGACCGTTATTTGCTTTGTTTGTTTTGCCATTTTTAACACCTCAAATCGAGTTATTTCAACCATATCTTACCACTTTTAAATCTAATTGTAATCTCGTTATTGAGCATAATAATCATTCTAAAAAAATCCCAACTAAACTACTTTGTAGCTTGATTGGGCTAAAAAAT
>NZ_BBAS01000009.1 GCF_001311375.1 Limosilactobacillus equigenerosi DSM 18793 = JCM 14505 | reverse complement strand
TTTTATTCCGGATTAGCTCAGTCGGTAGAGCGCTTGACTGTTAATCAAGATGTCGCCAGTTCGAGTCTGGCATCCGGAGTATGCCGACTTAGCTCAGTTGGTTAGAGCGCCGCTCTCGTAAAGCGGAGGTCGGAGGTTCGAATCCTCTAGTCGGCATTATTAACCGTTAGCAATTTGCTAACGGTTTTTTGATGCAATTAAAATCATTGCTTAGTGACACTCCATGATATTAATAATCAGTGATAAAGAGATGCCACGACTATCCGTACCAATTTAGATAACTATCTAAGAGTAAACCCCAAGGATAAAGGAAGGTTACCAAAATAATTTTAAAATTGAACAATTAAAGCTTGTTATTATGAGTTTAGTTCGGTATAATTTACTTTGTTAAGTTATTCCGGATTAGCTCAGTCGGTAGAGCGCTTGACTGTTAATCAAGATGTCGCCAGTTCGAGTCTGGCATCCGGAGTCATTAAGGTGTTAGCCAAGTGGTTAACACCTTTTTATTTTGATAATTTGTGTTTTCAAGCAAAAAAAATATGCTATGGTTATCAAAGGGAAATAAATATAAGAGGAGTTATTTAACCATGAGTAAGAATGAAATGCACCCCCGTTTTTGTGGGATGTGTGGGAACCCATTAGGGAACGACGATAAATTTTGTGACAAGTGTGGTCATCCAGTAGCACCAACGACCAAAGGAGCTGAGGGTACGGCTACGGGGGTAACCACATTAGCTAAAGAATCGATGGCGACCGGTGCTAATCCAACGCCGAGTCGTTTGTCGAGTTCGGCCAAGAAGCAGCTTAAATTGCCTCATCAGCTAGGAAAAATTCAGTTAAGTTCGATTAAACGGAACTGGTTAATTGGAGCGGGGGTGGTAATTTTAATTGTAGGTATTTTCACCTATCTTCACCTGCAAAATAATGCCAAGCCAAGTCAACAAGAAATTAAGTCTGCGGAGCAACAAACCTCACAACCAACTGCTAGTGCAACTAGTGATCAAACCAGTGCTAATAGCTTATGGTCAGCTCAACAAGCCAAGCAATTAGATGAGTTTATCCAGTCTTGGTCACCAACGATGCATCAATCCTACGAAGCATATGATGGGCGGCACGAATTATCAACAGCGACAGGACCAAAATACCCGAAAGATTTAGCACGGGAACAAGTTGATGGACAAACCAATCAATTAGGATTGTCCAAAGATGGGAATGGGAAGTACGCCTATAATGTGGTGGCGATTTATAATAGTAATAATTCCAAGCGACCACTGCCTAGTCGGATTACGTATTTCTTCTGTTACCATAACGGCCAACCAGTGGTCTTAGTTGATGAGACGCGGGATGGGGAACCAAGCGCTCATCCTACCCAAAATGCGGACGTCGCAGCTAATTTTAATCGGATTGCTAACGCTCATAAGTAAAATTATGTTTATAAATAACTCGTTAGTCGCCCCAATTGGGAGTTACTAGCGAGTTTTTGCGTTCTATTGACTGGGATAATGTGATTTTCATGTGAGAGGATAACTTAATAATATTAACTTAAAACCGGATAATAACTTAATAAATGGCGCCTAACTTAATCAAATTAGCTTATAATCGTATTATTTTAACGATGAGCATATATTTAGAGCCATATTAGTTAATTTCGTCGTTAAAATATGGTATGATTATTAAAGATTTTCTCATTATTGGAAATAACAAATTTAGCTGAAAGGATATAACTTTATGGAAGATACGAATCAGAAATATGATCGGGCCTTTTTAGGGCAACCAAAAGGGCTCTCAACGTTGTTCTTCACTGAAATGTGGGAACGGTTTAGTTACTACGGGATGCGGGCCATTCTGTTGTACTACATGTACTTTGCAGTTAGTCAAGGTGGTTTGGGCATGGACCAACCACGGCGGCTTCAATTATGTCGATTTACGGGTCGTTAGTTTACCTCTCTGGGGTTGCTGGGGGCTGGATTGCGGACCGAATTTTAGGGAGCCGACGGACGGTGTTCTACGGTGGGGTGTTAATTATGTTAGGGCACATCGCCCTCTCCTTACCAGCTGGACAAGCGGCCCTCTATGCGTCAATTTTATTTATTGTGTTAGGGACAGGGTTATTAAAACCAAATGTTTCTGACATGGTCGGAACGCTGTACGATGAACAAGACAAGCGCCGGGATGCCGGCTTTAGTATTTTTGTCTTTGGGATTAACTTAGGGGCAGCAATTGCACCAACGTTCGTGCAATTTGCTTCTGATCACTTTGGAGCTAGCGCCCACGTTAACTACCATGCTGGGTTCTCGTTAGCTGCGATTGGGATGTTCTTTGGGTTAATTCAATACTGGCTAGGTGGCCGGAAGTACCTTAGCAAAGACAGCCTTTATCCAAAGGATCCAATTGATAAAGAATCCTTACGCCCAGTTTTAATTTGGACGGGGATTGCGCTGGTCATCTTAGCCATTATCCTGGCCTTATTAGGCGTGACGGGAAACCTTAACATTACGTCAATCATTAACTTGATTACGTTTGTTGCGATTGGCTTGCCAATTGTGTACTTCATTATGATGTACAACTCTAAGAAGGTAACGAAAGTTGAAAAGTCACGGATTTTAGCCTATGTCCCATTATTCATTGCCGCTGCCATCTTCTGGGGCATTGAAGAATCTGGTTCGGTGGTCTTAGCCTTATTCGCCGAACAACGGACTATTTTACATTTAGGTGGTTGGCACTTTGCCGCTTCCCAATTCCAAACGTTAAACCCATTATTTATTATGATTTTAACGCCATTCTTTACGTGGTTATGGAGTGTTTGGAAGCGTCAACCAAGTTCACCAGCCAAGTTTGCGGCCGGTTTAATTATCGCCGGGTTATCATACTTATGGATGATGATTCCAGGCTTGATGTTCGGAACTGATGGTCGGGTGAGCCCACTCTGGTTAGTTGGTTCTTGGTTCATCGTTGAAATCGCCGAAATGTTGATTTCACCAATTGGGTTATCAGTCACGACGAAATTAGCACCAAAGGCCTTTAGTGGTCAAATGATGAGTATGTGGTTCTTAGCCAACTCAGCCGGACAAGCCGTTAACGCGCAAATCGTGAAGTTCTACACGCCACAAACGGAAATTCAATACTTCTGTGCCATTGGGGTAGTTAGTGTTGTCTTCGGGATTTTCTTATTCTTCTTAGTTAAGCGGATTGAACGCTTAATGCAAGGGGTCCAATAATTAACTATCAAACAGCTAGTCAGCATGACTAGCTGTTTTTTTGTACAATAATACCGATAAGGAAGGAGGCGAATTATGTTATTAGCCTTTAGTAGTGATAATCACCTTGATGTGAATCGATTAGCAGTGACGGATGTTTTAGCACAGCAGGCAACTTGGTTAACTGAGCATCATGTTGATTATTATTTTCATTTAGGAGATTTATTTAACGATTTTTCGCGGACGCAAGCCTATTTTCAGCAACTTCAATTATTAGCCCCGCAAACCACGATTAAGTTTTTAGCTGGTAATCATGAGTTAGTCAAACATGCGAATTATCAACGGATTCAAACTGCTACTAATCAGCAATACTTTCATCATCAAGTGCTAAACCTGCCGGGGACGAATTGGCAAGTCATTGGATTGAATGGTTGGTATGATTATCAATTTTCCTCCTTCGCTGAGCAAGCGGATATTATTAAGCGCTGGAAACAAGCCTATTGGTTAGATAGCGTGGCTGATCAACCCGTTAGCGATTTTGAGCGCAATCAAATTGAAGTGGATTGGTTGAAGCAAGCACTGGAACAGGCAAGCCAAGCGCAGCAACAAGTATTAGTGGCTACCCATTTTGCCCCGCGAGCAGAATTGTTACCATCAATTCCGAGCCATTTGGATGCCAAACGAACTCGGGCTATGGAAATAATGCGGGCTTTTTATGGTAGTCCACAATTAGGAATGAGTTTACAAGCAACGGTCGTGCAACAAGTTTATTATGGTCATTTACATCAAGCGACGCCGTGGGGACGCCGCCAAGATAAATATCAAAATGTGGCCGTAGGGGTGAAGCGGCACCGGTATAATGAATGGCAAGCTGATACCTTCATGGAGCAATGGATAACCAAATTAAAACTCAAAAAAAATTAAAAAAAAGGGTTGCAAATATCGATAAGTAGGTGTAATATTATATTTGTTGATTGCGACAATGCAATTAAGCTCCTGGGGGAGTAGCGAAGTCTGGTTAAACGCGACGGTCTGTAAAACCGTTCCTTTTGGTTCGGTGGTTCGAATCCACTCTCCCCCATTTTATTATTGGGCTATAGCCAAGCGGTAAGGCAACGGTTTTTGGTACCGTCATGCGCTGGTTCGAATCCAGCTAGCCCAACTAATTAACAGCTGCCGATCGGTAGCTGTTTTTTTATCTTTTTGGAGGTTCCAAATGCCAAAGGTAGGTCAACGGGGACAATCAAGTCGCCAGGTTAAAATTAAAAATCCGAAACAACGTATTAAGCGCCAACGAGCCACCATTGCCCCAGGCAGGTGCGTGATTTTTTAGTAGTGCGCTATGGACTTACGTTAAAGCAACATATTCAACCAGTACATCAACCGACGATTCAACGGTGGGTTCAGGCCGTAAGCGAGCAGTTAGTTAATACTAATGGTGATTTGTTGGCGAGTTATCAACAGGTGATTAATGATGTTTATGGCCGGGTACCGTGGCAATTTTATTGGGTGCTGAGCCAATATTGGGATGAAGTGCAACAATTTTGGCAGCGAGAAGTCCCAGCCGTCCCGCTTGAGGAACGCTTGTTAGTTCACGGGCAAGCAGAGTTACCAAAACTATGGGCAACATTAGCCCGGCGCTTTGCCGACACCTTAGCGGTCGCGATGACGTTGAATATGCCAACGGTCGCGACACACCAATTAAGCCCGCAATTATTATCGAGTTTGTGGCAGGATGATCAAATCCAATGGACTCAAGTCCGCCAGCTTTGGTCACCATTACAAGGCACGTTTACGAGTGATGATCCGGTTACCGAGTCTTGGCTGTTACAATTAAGCGAATTATAGTAAAATTAAAGGCGAGTTATTCGAAAGGATGAGGTTAAAATGAAAAAAATTTTTACCATTTTAGGGGGCATGGGTACGTTAGCCACGGAAAGTTTTGTCCGGGTGCTTGACGAACGAACGCCGACACATAAGGATCAAGATTATTTCGATTATCTCGTCGTTAATCATGCTTCTGTTCCAGATCGGACGAGTTGGATCTTGGATCATAATCAACCAAGTCCGTTGCCACCATTATTGGAAGATATTGAACAACAAAGTCAGTTAAAGCCAGCTTTTTTTTGTCTTGGCATGTAACACCGCGCATTATGTTTATCAAGAATTGCAAGCGGCCACGGAAATTCCAATTATTAATATGTTACAAACAACGGTCGATGCGATTAAAACCCTGCAACCTCATGCTAAACGGGTTGGTTTATTAGCAACCCCCGGGACGATTGAGTCGGGCTTATATGATCAATATGTGCTAGCTGCGGGCTATGAGTTAGTTAAACCCACGGCTGAATTGATCGAATTAACGGAAGATTTAATTTATAACGATATTAAGCAAGCAGGGCATTCCGATAATGATAAATATCATACGTTGGTGAAACGGATGAGTGAGGAATTAAATTGTGATATCGTAATTTTAGGTTGTACGGAATTGTCATATGCTGAAGAGATGGATCCAGAGACTACCTATCCAGTTGCCGATTCACAATCTTTAGTGGTTAACAAAACAATCGAATTAGCCCAACAATTGCGGCAATCATAGTTAATTAACCAAGGGCTTGCCAGTTAATGGTGTGCCCTTTTTGATTAGGAGGACGGATGATGGGATCGCCAATTTATATTCAAATTCATAATCAACTGCGAAGTTGGATTGAAGCGGGAAAATGGTCAATCGGCACCCGGATTCCGGCCGAACGGACCTTAGCCAGTGAATTTGGGGTTAGCCGCATGACGTTGCGGCAAGCAATCCAAACGTTAGTTGATGAAGGAGTTTTAGAACGCCGAGCTGGATCGGGAACGTATGTGGCTAATCAAAAGGTCCAAGAAAAGATGACCGGAGTGACGAGTTTTACGGAATTAATGCAAGCGATTGGCAAACAACCATCGAGTAAAACGTTAGCCTATTACTTAACAGTGCCGTCGCAAACAGAATTAACAATTTTAAATTTAGCGCCGGGGGACCGAATTCTGCGGATGGAACGAATTCGCTATGGTGATCAGGTGCCAATTTGTTTTGAGGTTGCCACCGTGCCAGAAAAATTAGTGCAAAATTTTAGCCGGAGTGAAATGACGCAATCGTTTTATCAAACCCTGGCCCAAAAAGCGAACTTGTATCCTGGCCGAGCAGTTCAAACGATTTCAGCGACGAATGCGACGGAACGGATTGCTGAATACCTTAAAATTAAGCGCGGGGATGCGTTACTATCGATGCATCAAACGTCGTATCTTCAAGACGGCCGCCCGTTTGAATATGTTCACACCCAATATGTTGGTAATTTATTTGAATTTGTCTTAGAAAAATGAGGAATAAAACTATGGATTTTAACTACCGAGATGATAGTTTAGCGCTCCACACGGATGCCTACCAATTATCGATGATGCAAACATACTTTAGTCAAGGTTTAACTAACCGGAAAGCGGTCTTTGAGGTGTTCTTTCGGAAGATGCCATTTGATAATGGTTACGCGGTGTACGCGGGATTAAGTCACCTGATTCAATATATTCAAAATTTACACTTTACGCCAAGTGATATTGAATATTTAAAGGCAACCGAGTTATACAGCGATGATTTTTTTAACTTATTTGGCAACGTTTAAATTCCAAGGAACGGTGCGGAGTATGGCCGAAGGGGAATTAGTGTTCAGTCATGAACCAATTGTCCAAATTGAAGGCAATTTATTAGAATGTCAATTGGTGGAAACGGCAATTTTAAACATTTTGAATTTCCAAATTATGGTGGCGACTAAAGCGGCGCGGATTAAATCAGTGATTGGCGACCAAAGCGTTTTAGAATTTGGCACGCGGCGGGCGCAAGAATTTGATGCCGCATTGTGGGGAACGCGGGCAGCCTATGTTGGTGGTTTTGATGCTACGAGTAATGTCCGGGCGGGCAAGCTATTTGGGATTCCAATTTCCGGGACGCACGCCCACTCCTTAGTGCAAACTTACCGGAATGACTATGATGCTTTTAAGGCATACGCACAAACGCATCGGGACTGTGTCTTTTTAGTTGATACTTACGATACCTTAAAGAGCGGGATTCCAAGTGCGATTAAGGTGGCCGATGAGTTTGGTGACCGGATTAATTTCATTGGCGTGCGGATTGATAGTGGGGATATGCCTATTTATCAAAGCAAGCGCGTCAAATGTTAGATGCGGCGGGTTATCCAAATGCCAAGATTTTTGCTTCGAATGATTTAGATGAAAATACGATTCAAAACTTAATCATGCAAGGGGCGAAGATTGATGTTTGGGGCGTGGGAACGAAATTAATTACTTCCTATGATCAACCAACTCGGGGCGGTTTACAAAATGGTCTCGATTGAAAATGAAGCGGGAGAAATGGTTGATACGATTAAGCTCTCGAATAATCCAGCGAAAATGTCGACGCCTGGTAAGCACCAAGTGTGGCGGATTCGCCGACAAGCGGATGGTAAGAGTGAAGGAGATTACATCACCCTGGTACATGAAGATCCGCGGCAACAAGATTCGGTATACATGTTTGATCCTAACAATCCCTTCTTAAACAAAACGGTGCACGGGTTTACGGCCGAACCATTGTTACAAGATATTTTTGTTAATGGTGAATTGGTTTATGACGAACCAAGCTTAAACCAAATTCGAGATGCGCGCGCGCAACACCTTGATTCACTCTGGGATGAATATAAGCGGGATTTAAATCCACAAATCTATCCAGTTGACTTATCCCAAGAATGTTATGACCATAAATTGGCCTTAATTCGAGACGTCCATGATTATGTCGCACAATTAAAGAAATGAGGCAACAAATGACAACACAAGCAATGATTATCCAAGCCCTGCATGTTAAGCCAATGATTGATCCGCAACAAGAAATTGATATGCGGGTACAGTTTATTCAAGATTACTTAACGACGACCGGGATGAAGCAGTTGGTGCTCGGGATTTCTGGGGGCCAAGATTCAACGTTAGCGGGGCGCTTAGCCCAATTAGCAGTTGAAGGCCTCCGGGAACAAACTGGCGATGAGGATTATCAATTTATCGCCGTCCGGTTACCATACGGCGAACAAGCTGATGAATCGGATGCGATGGCGGCGATTAATGACTTTATTCACCCTGACCAAGTCCGGCGGGTGAATATTCAACCGGCCACGGATGCAATGGTGGCCCTCATTAACACAAGCGGGGGTCACGATTAGTGATTTTAATAAGGGAAATATTAAAGCGCGACAACGGATGATTGTGCAATATGCCATTGCTGGGCAAGTCGGTGGCGCGGTGATTGGGACCGATCACGCCGCCGAAGCCGTGACTGGTTTTTATACCAAATACGGTGACGGCGGGGCTGATTTGACCCCATTAACGGGGCTCGATAAGCGCCAAGGCCGGCAATTATTGACTTACTTAAAGGCCCCTAGTCAATTAATTACGAAGACGCCCACGGCTGATTTAGAAGAAGATCGGCCAGCCTTACCAGATGAACAAGCATTAGGCGTGACGTATCAAGCAATCGATGATTACTTAGAAGGGAAAACGGTGGCGGATACAGCGGCAGCCAAAATTGAAGCTTGGTACGCGAAAACGGGGCATAAGCGCCACCTACCAGTGGCCCCCCAAGATAGTTGGTGGAGAAATTAAATGGAAACACAAATTTTACAACAAGTGCAACAAGCCTTACCGCAATATAAGACGTGGCAAGTAAAGGCTGCCTTGGATTTATTGGCGGATGGCAATACGGTGCCCTTCATTGCGCGGTATCGGAAGGAAGCGACCGGGACGTTGGATGAAGTGCAAATTGACGAAATTCAAACCGTTCAACATCGGGTGAGTGAAGTCTTTGCGCGCCAAGCGACGATTAAAAAGGCGATTGAAGAACAAGGAAAATTAACGCCGGCCTTAGCGCAACAAATTGAAGCGGCGACGGATTTAGCAACGCTTGAAGATTTGTATTTGCCGTATAAACAAAAACGCCGGACGAAAGCGCAAATTGCTAAGGAACAAGCTGATGCCACTAGCTAACTGGCTCTTAACTTATCCAGCAGAAAGTTTGGCGAGCCACGCGGCCCAATTTGTGACGACCGAAGTCCCAGATGCGCAAGCCGCTTTAGCGGGGGCCCACGAAATTTTAGCTGAAGCAATTAGCGAAATGCCATCATTGCGGGCCTGGGTGCGGAATTACACTCAACAACATGCCCAAGTAGTGACGACCGTTACGAAAACGGGGGCCGAGTTGGATGAAAAAGGGGTCTATCAACAATATTATGACTTCAACGCTCCGTTAGCTGAGATGACATCGTACCGGACGTTAGCGATTAACCGGGGGGAAAAGGAAAAAGTCCTCCGGGTAAAAATCCAAGTTGAAGTCAGTGCAATTGAAAATTATTTAGCGTTCCGGTTAATTAAAACGAGTGCTGAAAATGAAGCGACGGCCTTTGTAGCGGCAGCGGCCAATGATGCTTACAAACGGTTTATTGGTCCCGCAATTGAACGGGAAATTCGCCGGCAATTAACGGAACAAGCGAATGACCAAGCGATTCAAGTGTTTGGGGAAAACTTATATCATTTATTAATGCAAGCCCCATTAAAAGGCAAAATGGTCTTGGGTTTTGACCCCGCTTACCGGACGGGATGTAAATTAGCGGTCCTTGATCCAAGTGGGAAATTATTAACGACCGCGGTAATTTATCCGCATGCGCCGGCCCCAGCTAGTCAACGGCAACAAGCACAACCAGCTTTGATTGATTTGATCGAAAAGTATCAGATTGAAATGATTGCGATTGGGAATGGGACGGCGAGCCGGGAATCGGAACAATTTGTGGCGGCAACCTTAAAGCAAATTCAACGAGACGTTTACTATGTGATTGTTAATGAAGCTGGGGCGTCAGTTTATTCGGCGAGTGCTGAAGCGCGGGCTGAATTCCCCGAGTTAACGGTTGAAAAACGGAGTGCGATTAGTATTGGACGTCGGTTACAAGACCCCTTGGCGGAATTAGTTAAGATTGATCCGCAAGCGATTGGGGTTGGCCAATATCAACATGATTTGCCAACCACGGAATTAAAACAATCACTAAGTGGGGTGGTTGAACGGGCCGTTAACCGAGTCGGTGTCAACGTTAATACGGCAAGTTACCAATTATTAACACACGTGGCGGGGCTATCGACGACGATGGCCAAAAATATTGTCAACTTCCGGAATGAGCATGGAATGTTTAGTGACCGGAGTGCGTTACATGATGTGCCACGGTTAGGACCAAAAGCGTATCAACAAGCGGTGGGCTTTTTACGGATTATTGGTGGTCAAAATCCGCTGGATAATACTGATGTCCACCCAGAAAGTTATCCATTAGCGACGACGATGTTAGCCGCCGCGGGGGTGGAGCTATCTGAATTAGGGACACCAAGTGCGAATGCGAAATTGTCCCAATTACAACCGGAACAATTTGTGGACGCAACGTTTGGGGCCGCAACTGTGAGCGATGTCTTAGCGGCGTTACAAAAGCCAGGCCGGGATTTACGGGATCAAATGCCAGCCCCGTTGTTACATCAAGATATTATGACGATGGCCGACTTAAAGCCAGGGTTGCAATTAGAAGGAACCGTACGGAACGTGGTCGATTTCGGCGCCTTTGTTGATATTGGGGTTAAGCACGACGGCTTAGTTCATTTATCACGGTTACAAAAGCAACGGACAACCGATCCACGCAAAGTTGTTGCCGTTGGTGATATTGTGACGGTCTGGGTAGTCAGTGTTGACCAAGAGCGGGAACGGATTCAGTTGACGATGGTGCCACCAACTAATGATTGATAATCAAACGCTCCAACGCTTAACCGAACAGTGGTCATTAGCACTGTTTCACCGACCATTTACCCATCAAATTATGTTTAATGCCCGCTTACAAACCACTGGTGGGCGTTATCATTTGAATGATCATCATATTGATATTAATCCCCATTTGGTTGCAGAGTATGGAATGGACGTGTTACAAGGGATTGTCGTTCACGAATTGTGTCATTATCATTTGCATTTGCAGGGGTTAGGTCACCAACATCGTGATGCCGATTTTAAACGGCTCTTAGTTCAAACCGGGGGCTTGCGATATGCTCCGCCCCGGCAACAGCGGGTGGCGAAGTATGTTTACCAATGTCAAAAATGTCACCGCCAGTATCCGAAGCAACGGCGGATTCAAGCGTGGCGGTATCGATGTCGTTTTTGTCGGGGAAAAATTAAACTTATTTAAAAAAAGGGTTGCAACTGTATAGATTTTAGAGTAATATAGTTTATACAGTGATGCGGCGGTGGCGGAACTGGCAGACGCGCAAGATTAAGGATCTTGTGGTCGATTATGACCGTGGAGGTTCGAGTCCTCTTCGCCGCACTAATTAAACCGAGCTGATTAGTCAGCTCGGTTTTTTGTGTAGCTAGCATCTGCGTCACTTGGCGTTAATTAGTGATTTGGTCAATTTGAAATTTATTAACTAAGAGTAAGTTGTGATAATTGACTAACACTCACGACCTAGTATAAAAAACACTTGCCACACAACCAATGTAAACGCTATCATAAGGGTAACGATTTGAAGTGGAGGTAAGCTTTATGGAAGCACAATTGGCATGGTTAGATGATCCACAAGTCTTTCGGGTCAACCAATTACCAGCACATAGTGATCACCAATTTTTTTGCATCGACGGCCGCCATGGAAGCCGGCGACAATGAATTAGTCCAAAGTTTAAATGGAACGTGGGAGTTTGCATTTGCGCCTACCCCAGCACAACGGCCAGTTGGGTTTTGGGAACCAACGTTTAACCGAGCTGGCTTTACTACGATTACCGTTCCCGGTGAAATCGAACTGCAAGGCTTTAGTCAAATTAACTATATTAATACGCTTTATCCGTGGGCGGGAAAAACGTATCGGCGTCCAGTTGGCACCGCGGTCGCTGATCAAGTTGATCCGGCGACCTTTGCCAATGGGAATGATAATACGGTTGGCGCTTATGTGAGACATTTTGAATTACCTAATCATTGGGCAGACCGTGAAGTGCATATTATGTTCGAAGGGGTCGAACGAGCGATGTACGTATGGCTCAATGGCCACTTCGTTGGGTATGCCGAAGATAGTTTTACGCCGAGTGAATTTGATTTAACGCCATATTTACAACCAGGCGATAATCTGTTGGCGGTGGAAGTTTTTAAACACAGCACGGCATCGTGGCTGGAAGATCAGGATATGTTCCGTTTTTCTGGAATTTTCCGCGATGTAAACTTGGTGTGTTTACCAACGGCACATGTGACGGATTTGAAAGTTGAGGCCTTATATGACCCAGTCACGCACGAAGGTCAATTTGGGGCAACGTTACAACTCACGAACGACCAAGCCGTCGTGAGTGCCAATTAACGGCTCCGGATGGGACAATTGTTTGGGATGGGCAAACGGATCAAAGTCAGGACTTTAAGTTCCCAGTCACAGAAATTGGGGTCGTTCAAGCCTGGGATCATCATCACCCGACTTTGTATCAATTAACTTTAACAGTTCAAATGGGCGCAAAGACGGTGGAAGTGATTCCGCAAGTGGTTGGCTTCCGCCACGTTGAAATTACTCCTGAGGCCGTATTACAACTTAATGGACAGCGGTTAGTAATCAATGGAGTTAATCGGCATGAATGGAATTGTCACCGCGGCCGGGCAATTGAATACCAAGATATGTTAACGGATTTGGAATTATTCCATCAAAATAACATTAATGCTGTTCGGACGTGTCATTATCCAGATCAATTAGCTTGGTATGACTTATGTGATCGCCATGGAATTTACATGATGGCCGAAAATAATCTCGAAACTCACGGAACGTGGCAAAAGATGGGGGCGGTTGAACCTTCTTATAATGTCCCCGGTTCACTTAATGAGTGGTTGGAAGCCTGTCTTGATCGGGCGCGGACGAATTATGAAGTCTTGAAGAATCACCCAGCCATCTTATTCTGGTCCTTAGGAAATGAATCTTACGCCGGCGAAGTAATTGCGGCGATGGATCAGTTCTATCATACCCATGACCAGACGCGCTTAACGCATTACGAAGGCGTTTGTTATACGCCAGAATACCGTGACCGGATTTCGGATTTTGAAAGTCGGATGTACTTAGCGCCGGATGACGTGGAAGCTTACTTACAAAACCAACCTGATAAGCCATTTGTTGAATGTGAATATATGCATTCAATGGGAAATTCAGTCGGTGGGCTCGGATCTTACAACCGCTTAGTCGATGAATATCCGCAATACGCTGGTGGTTTTATTTGGGACTTTATTGATCAAGCCCTGGAAATTACAGATCCCGTGACCGGCCAATCAGTGATGCGTTATGGGGGCGATTTTGATGACCGCCACGCTGATTATGAATTTGCTGGCGATGGATTAGTCTTTGCGAACCGGCAACCAAAACCAGCCATGCAGGAGGTAAGATATTATTATGGATTACACGAATAAATTACACGTGATTTTTGACGACGGCATGCTGGGCGTTGGAGGCGCTAACTTTCACTACTTATTTGGTTATGAACGCGCCGGAATTGAGTCATTAGTTGTTGATGGTCATGAGTGGATGTATCGGGTGCCACAACCAACGTTTTGGCGCGCGACCACGGATAATGATCGGGGCAGTCGGTTTAATATTAAGTCCGCACAATGGTTGGCAGCGGATTATGTGTCACCGTGCGTTAACATCCAAGTCGCAATTGATGGTCAACCGTTGCCAGAATTACCAATTGCCCCACTAACGAATCAGTATACTGACCATGATACGGCGACGACCGTGACAATTACCTATACGTATCAAACGCCGACCGTGCCAGCGACGACGGTTGATGTTGCGTATACGGTCTTAATTGATGGGACGATTGAAGTGCGGAGTACCTACCATGGCCAAGCTGATTTGCCACAATTACCAGTCTTTGGTTGGCGGATGCAAACGCCGACCCCGGTGACGGAATTTACCTATCATGGTTTATCCGGCGAAACTTATCCGGATCGAATGGCCGGGGCAAGTGAAGGGACGTATACAATCACGGGGATGCCCGTCACGCCTTACTTGGTTCCGCAAGAAAATGGGATGCATATGCAAACCAGTTGGGTCGAATTAACACGTGAAACGACGTTAAACAATGCCGATTTACAACCGGGCCCCTTTAAACTGCGGATTAGTAGTTTAGATCAACCATTTAATTTTAGTTGCTTACCGTATACAAGTTTGGAACTTGAAAATGCGACCCACCACGAAGAATTGCCACCAGTTCGCCGCGCGGTGATTGTGATTGCCGGAGCGGTACGTGGGGTCGGTGGGATTGATAGCTGGGGCAGTGATGTCGAACGGGCATATCACCTACCAGCTGATCAGGATTATCAAACGAATTTTAAACTCGAATTAGTCCCATAGTGATTAAAAACCCGTTGCATCGGCTTTCGATGGACGGGTTTTATTAATGGGATGAGACTGGAGAATTTAAGCTAAATAGAGTACGATTAAAGGTAGTTAAAATTTTGGAGGGGTGAGCGAGATGGTGCAATTAGTTTTAGTTCGTCATGGGCAAAGCCAAGCCAATTTGGATCATATCTTCACCGGTTGGACGGATGTGAAGCTAACTGAATTGGGCCGGCAACAAGGGATTGCGGTCGGGAAAATGTTTGCTGACCGGCAGTTGCAGTTCACGGATGTGCATACGTCGTATATGCAACGGGCGATTATTACGGCCGATTTAATTTTGGACCAAATTGATCAATTATATTTGCCAATCCATAAAACGTGGCGCCTAAATGAACGTCATTATGGGGCGTTGAGTGGCTTGAATAAGCTGGCCGTGGCCAAACAAGTTGGCCAAGCGCAAGTGCAAGCTTGGCGGCGCGGTTACACGGCCGTGCCCCCGCAATTGGCACAGCTCGGCACGAACGGCGCTATGATCGGCTCGGGATTACGGAACCAACGGCCGAAAGTCTCGCGATGACGTTAACGCGGTTGTTACCATACTGGCAAGACGAAATTGCGCCACGGTTACTGGCGGGGAAAAATCAACTAATTGTAGCCCATGGGAGTTCGTTACGAGCGTTGATTAAGTATTTGGAACAAATTGATGATGATCAAATTGACCAAGTTGAAGTTCCCAATGGCCGGCCAATTATTTATGAGCTTGATGACCAGCTCCAAATTAAACACAAAGAAATTATGGAGGTAAATGATTAATGCCAATTCATGAAATTTCCAATAATCCGACGTGGGCGCACCAAGTTCGTCTAATTGAACGGGTGGCCTATGCGAGTGCGGCTGGTGAACCCCAATATTTATCAATTTTGGCGCCGTGGGTGCAACGGTATCCGGCGACGCGGCAACAGGCGGAAAAACGGCCCTTAATTGTCTTTGTGCAAGGGAGTTCGTGGACGTTACCAACCTTAGGGGAACAAATTCCGCAATTAGTGCAATTTGTGGAAGCGGGTTATATTGTAGCGACGGTGCAACACCGCAATTCAATCGACGGGCACGCCTTTCCAGCCTTTTTACAAGACGTGAAAACGGCCATTCGGTATCTGCGGGCCCACGCCGATGAATATTTAATTGATCCGACGCGGGTAGCGATTTGGGGAACGTCATCGGGAGCGAATGCGGCATTGTTGGTCGCCTTAACGCCGGATGACGAACGCTACAAGACGGCTGATTATGCGGACCAATCGGATGCCGTTAATGCCGTGATTAGTTGCTTTGCCCCGACTGACGTTGCCGAAACGATGGAATTTTCGAGTTCGCATCCGGGAACAAATATTTTACAATATTCCCTCTTTGGTGCCGATCAAAGTCAATGGCCAGCCTTGAAGCGGGAAATGAGTCCGTTGTATCAAGTGAAAGCGGGCCAAAGTTACCCACCATTTTTACTTATGCACGGGGATAATGATCATACGGTACCTTATGATAATTTAGAAAAGATGTACCAAGCCTTAGTTGATGCGGGCGCAAAGGTTGAAGCTTACCGTATCAAGGGTGCCGATCATGAACGCGATTTTTGGAGTCCGCAAATTTACCAAATTGCGCGTGAATTTTTAGATCAATATGAACAAGAAGGAGAAGCATAAAGATGAGTTTTGCAATTTCACCAGCAGATTTAGCTAGTTTTAGCGCTGATTATCAAGCCGATCAAACCAATGCCGTCTTAGAACGAGCCGTGACGAAGAATGGGGTCCAAGCGGCCAGTTTTGATTGGCATGCCAAGGCGGACAATGACCAACATTTTTCAATTGATTTGAAGACGGGGAAGGTAGCTAATCAAAAGCAATCTGGTCGTTGTTGGATGTTCGCGGCCTTAAATACGATGCGCCATGATATGCAACAAAAGTTTAATTTGCCAACTGACTTTGAATTATCCCAATCGTACCAATTCTTCTGGGATAAGTTTGAAAAGGCTAATTATTTTTATGAAAACGTGGTTAAGACGGCGGAATTGCCAACGGATGACCGGAAAGTTGCTTGGTTAATGGAAACACCGCAACAAGATGGGGGTCAATGGGACATGTTGGTGGCCTTGATTGACAAGTATGGGGTAGTGCCACAAAGTGCGATGCCAGAAAGTTATAACTCGAGCCGGTCAAATGAACTTAATGCCGTCTTGAATCAAAAGTTACGTCACGATGCCGTGATTTTACGGCAAGCGATTGCTGATGGCGAAACGGAAACCCAAATCAACGCCCGCCGTAAGGCAATGATGAACGACGTTTACCGGATGTTAGCGTATGCTTTCGGTGAACCTGTTCAAGAATTTACGTTTGAATATCGCGATGAAGCGGGTGAATTCCATCGGGAAGCGGGCTTAACTCCGAAGACGTTCTTTGCTAAATACGTGGGGTGGAACTTAGATGATTATGTTTCGATCATTAACGCTCCTACGCAGGATAAGGAATACCACCAAACGTATACGATTGAAATGCTCGGTAACGTGGTTGGTGGTCGCCAAGTTAAGCACTTAAACTTGCCAATGGCCGAATTTAAACAACTGGCCGTGGATCAATTAAAAGCTGGTGAAAGTGTTTGGTTCGGGGCTGACGTTTCGCAAATGTCCGAACGGAAAATGGGAATTTTGGCCTTAAATACGTTTGGTTACGAAGACTTATTTAAGACCCAACTCACGATGAGTAAAGAAGATGCCTTGGATTATAGTCAAAGTATGATGAATCATGCGATGGTCTTAACGGGAGTCGACTTAGTTGATGACCAACCAACGAAGTGGAAGGTTGAAAACTCATGGGGTGAACAAGTCGGTGAAAAGGGTTACTTTGTGATGAGTGACGCTTGGATGGATAAGTTCTGTTACCAAGTCGTGGTGAACAAAAAAATATTTAAGTGACGAATTAAAAGCCGCTCAAGCTGCGGAACCAGTGGTCTTAAAGCCATGGGATCCAATGGGGACGTTGGCATAAATAAAAAGACTGGGATTTCCCCAGTCTTTTTTACTTTGCTAATAAATGATGAACTTCTGGATGCCGATCAAAGTACTTCACGGCAAAGGGACACATTAATTTAACTTGATAGTGATGTTCAGTGGCATAATTGCAGAATTGTTCCATCAATTTACCAGCTAAGCCTTGGCCTCGGTAGTCGGGATTAACGAAGACGCGTTCCACTACTACGCGGTCAGGGACAGTTTTGTCAATCGTTGGAAAGACCACTTCTCCCACTAAGGTATCCGTAATTTCATCCGTAATCCAAATGCGATTAGGTCAGTATGCCAGTTCATAATTAATTCCTCCGTCGTTTTCTTTTATTGTGCACTGGTTAGGGGGCGTTTGGCAACTAATCTGACCCCGATTGATGAGTAAATTTGGTATAATCAAGCCAATACTAACGGAGGAACAGTTCAATGAAACAACGGGGATTTGAAATTGTGAGTCGTTACCAAACGGCTGATTTAACGTTACCAAAACGTCAAACGAAGCAAGCAGCGGGGTATGACTTAGCTGCGGCGACTGACTTTGTTGTGCCATCGATTTGGCGCCACCACTTTTTACAAGCGGTTTGGTCACTATGGCGCCATGGAAAATTACCACAACATCAATTAACAGTGGCCGATCAAAACTTGAAACCAGTGTTAGTGCCAACTGGGATTAAAGCGTACATGCAACCAGATGAAGTGCTCCTCTTAGTCAATCGGTCCAGTGGCCCCTTTAAACGGCGCCTAGTTTTGCCGAATGGGATTGGGGTGATTGACGCTGATTATTACAACAATCCGAATAATGAAGGGAGATTTTTGTTCAATTAGTTAATTACGGGCTGACCGATTATCACATCAAACAAGGGGAACGAATTGCCCAAGGAATTTTTATGCCGTATTTACCGGCGGATGATGAAGAATTACCAACGCTAACTCGAACGGGTGGCTTTGGATCAACGAAGGAATAAGGAGAAACCATGTCGAAACCAAAAACTAGTTATGTCTGCCAAAATTGTGGGTATCATTCACCCCGCTTTTTAGGGCGGTGTCCCAATTGCGGGGAATGGAATACCTTGCAAGAAGAAGTAGAAGCGGTGAGTGTTGCCAAAACGGCCCAAGCGACAACGACCTTGACGGGAATTGTGGCGCGTCCCCAAAAGATTGCTGAAATTGATATGGAAAAAAAACGCCCCGGGAACAAACGCAGTTAAAGGAGTTGAACCGCGTTTTAGGGGGCGGAATTGTGCCAGGATCCCTGATTTTAATTGGGGGGGATCCGGGGATTGGGAAATCAACCCTCCTGTTACAAGTGTCGGGTCAATTGAGTTTGGCGCAACACCCCGTCTTATATGTCTCGGGGGAAGAAAGTGCCAGTCAAATTAAAATGCGGGCGGAACGAATTGGGGTTTCGAGTGAACACTTTTACATTTACCCGGAAACGAATTTAGACCGGATTCGCGCCACGATTGACACGTTAAAACCGGAATACTTAATCATTGACTCGGTCCAAACGATGCAAGCGACGGGCGTTGAATCGGCGATTGGGAGTGTGGCCCAAATTCGGGCGGTGACGGCGCAATTAATGCAGATTGCCAAGGGCCAAAATATTACGGTCTTTGTCGTTGGTCATGTGACGAAAGGCGGCGCGATTGCCGGACCGAAAATTTTAGAGCACATGGTTGATACGGTATTGTATTTTGAAGGAGATACGCATCATACGTATCGGATTTTACGCTCGGTCAAAAATCGGTTTGGTTCAACCAATGAACTCGGAATTTTTGAAATGCACGGGGATGGGTTAAATGAAGTTGCCAACCCATCCGAAATGTTTTTACAAGAACGGCTCCAAGATGCGACTGGCTCCGCTGTGGTCGTGTCCTTAGAAGGAAACCGGCCGATTTTAGTTGAAATCCAAGCTCTGATTACGCCAACGGTGTTTGGGACGGCACAACGAACGGCGTCGGGGTTAGACCGTAATCGGGTTTCGTTAATTATGGCGGTCTTAGAAAAACGGGCGAATTTATTATTACAAAACCAAGATGCTTATTTACAAGCCGCCGGTGGCGTGCGTTTAAATGAACCTGCGATTGACCTAGCAATTGCAGTCAGCATTGCTTCGAGTTACCGGGATAAAGGAACCCGAGCGACGGATGCCTTTATTGGCGAACTTGGTTTAACCGGTGAAGTGCGGCGGGTTAATCGGATTGAACAACGGGTAGCCGAAGCAGCCAAGCTTGGTTTTAAGCGGATTTTTATTCCGAAAAACAATTTAAAAGAGTGGACGCCCCCAACTAATATTGAAGTCATTGGAGTGGCAACGATTGGTGAAACATTGAAATTAGCATTGTCGTAACATTAGGCTTTCAATTTAATAGCGACCGCGCTAAACTAGATATTGATACTGATTAATTTTTAAGAGAGGCATTTATTGTGGCAAAGAATAAAATTCGGGTGCGTTATGCACCTAGTCCAACCGGTCATTTACACATTGGGAATGCTCGGACGGCATTATTTAACTACTTGTTTGCACGGCATTACAAGGGTAAGTTTATCATTCGGATTGAAGATACCGACACGAAGCGGAACATCGCGGATGGTGAACGGAGTCAATTAGACAACTTGAAGTGGATGGGCATTGATTGGGATGAAGGTCCAGACAAGGGTGGTGACTTTGGTCCTTACCGGCAATCCGAACGGAAAGACATCTACAAGCCATTAATCGATGAATTATTGGAAAAGGGCTTAGCTTTCAAGTCTTACTTAACGGAAGATGAATTGGAAGCCATGCGGGAACGGCAAAAGGCCAATCATGAAATGCCACATTATGAATACGAATATGAAGCATGACGGCTGATGAAATTGCCGCTGCCCAAGCGGAAGCTGAAGCGAAGGGGATTGAACCAGTCGTTCGGTTCCGGGTGCCAAAGGACAAGACGTACGAATGGGATGACTTAGTGAAGGGTCACTTGTCATTTGATTCGGCTTCTGTTGGTGGTGACTGGGTTATCCAAAAGCGGGATGGGATGCCAACGTACAACTTTGCCGTGGTGGTTGATGACCACATGATGCAAATTTCCCATGTTTTCCGGGGTGATGACCACGTATCTAACACGCCAAAACAAATGATGATTTACGATGCCTTCGGTTGGGATATTCCTCAATTCGGGCACATGTCATTAATCATCAACACGGAAACGGGGAAGAAGTTATCCAAGCGGGATGAATCAATCTTACAATTCATCGAACAATACCGGGATCTTGGTTACTTACCAGAAGCCTTGGTCAACTTCATTGTCTTACTTGGGTGGTCGCCAGAAGGTGAAGACGAAATCTTTAGCTTAAAGGAATTCGTGAAGATGTACGATGAAAAGCGGTTGAGTAAGTCACCAGCTGCTTTCGACCGCGGTAAGTTACGTTGGATTAACAACCAATACATGAAGGAAAGTTCAGCGGATGAAGTCTTCAACGCAGCGATGCCACAATTAATTCAAGCGGGATTAATTGAAAAGCATGCCAACCCATTAGAAATGGAATGGATGCGCCGGTTAGTTGAACTCTTCAAGCGTGAAATTAGTTACGCTCAAGAAATCGTTGAATACGTGCGGCCATTCGTTGACGGTCCAGCTGAGATTGATGATGCAGCCAAGGAAGAAATGACGAAGGACGTTGAAAGCACGTTAACGGTCTTGAAGGCCTTCCGGGATAAAGTTGCAACCATGGACTTTATGGATGCTACGAACGTCTTAGCGGCTATTAAGGCGGTGCAAAAGGAAACGAAGATTAAAGGTCGTTCCCTTTGGATGCCAATTCGGATTGCGGTGACGCATGAATCACACGGTCCAGAATTACCAGAAAGTATTGAATTATTCGGGCAAGCCAAGACGCTTGACCACCTTGACCAAATGATTGATCAATTATCATAATTCGATAAAAATAAAAACGAGGCGGGAGAAAATTGCTCTCGCCTCGTTTTGCTTGGGATCTGGATGTAACTTCGCTCGCCGATCAGGTGACTAGGACTAACTGAAAACGAACGCCGCCGTGTTGCCACGTCAACGCCCGTTTCCGAGTTAGCCTAACGTCGCTTTGACGATCGGATTGCGACCTGATTAGTAACTACGTTCGCTCAGCAGTCCCCTAGTGGATAACTACAACCAAACGTCGGCCCTAGCTTTGCTAGTCCCAACGCCTGGTTTAGGTTATCCCAACGGGGACTCTGATAGCTGAGCTCTCGACCTGATATTAACTACGTTCGCTTAGCAGCGCCTTAGAGCCTAACTCAAAATGACGCCGAACCTGGTTTTTACCAGTTCCGACGCCATTTGTATCGTTAGGCAAACAGGCGCTTTGATAGCTGAGCTCCTGACCTGATTTTAACTTCGCTCGCCCAGCAGACGCCTAGGACTAAGCAAAAATAGGATCCGACGTGTGCCACGGCAAACCCTATTTTGCGCTTAGCCTACCGGCGTCTTTTACGCTGGGCTCTCGACCTATACAAAAAAACCGGCTGCAGGGGAGTGCCGCCGGTTCATAGGGTATATTATTACGATATCTTGGGGAGACTACGTAATGATATTAATTTATTTTTCGGTTACTATATGGGAGGAGTAATTGAAAAATAATAGGTTTCGGTGTGGCATCCTATGAATACCACAATTTATATTATAGAGGTTAAATGTGAAAAAAAAGTGATGAAAACGAAAAATTACCAATGTTAATAATGCCATGGGGCAAGTAATGTGAAGACCCCGGAAATATGGTAAGATAGGTGTGATAATTTTTTTAGGAGGACGACAGATGTTACAGCTTTATAATACCTTAACCCGTCAAAAAGAAGTCTTTACGCCAATCACGCCGGGGGTAGTCAAGATGTACGTCTGTGGCCCTACGGTTTACAATTACATTCACATTGGAAATGGCCGGAGTGCCGTGGCTTTTGACACGATTCGACGGTATTTAGAATTTAGTGGTTACCGCGTGGAATACGTCTCTAATTTTACGGATGTTGACGATAAAATGATTAAAGCGGCCAATGCAGAAGGTATTACCGTGGGTGAATTAGCCGAACGGTATATTAAGGCCTTTAATGAAGATACGGCAGCGCTAAATGTGTTACCAGCGACGAGTCATCCGCGGGCCACGGAATACATTGATCAAATCATTGCCTTCGTTAGTCAATTAATTGATAACGGGTATGCTTACGAAAGTGCGGGTGATGTCTACTATCGGGCTCGTAAGTTTGCTAAGTATGGTCAATTAAGTGGTCAATCAATCGACAATTTGGAAGTCGGGGCGAGTGAACATATTACCGATGAAGAAGTGGATAAAAAGGAAGATCCGCTTGATTTTGCGTTATGGAAAGCGGCAAAACCGGATGAAATTAGTTGGGACTCGCCATGGGGAGCGGGGCGGCCAGGCTGGCACATTGAATGTTCCGTTATGTCAACCGATCAACTAGGGCCAACCTTTGATATTCATGCCGGGGGCCAAGATTTACAATTCCCGCATCACGAAAATGAAATTGCGCAAAGTGAAGCGGCGACTGGCCAGAAATTTGTCAATTATTGGTTACATAATGGGTTCGTGACGGTTGGTGATGACAATGAAAAAATGAGTAAGTCATTAGGGAACTTTGTCACGGTCCATGACTTAATCCAACAAGAAGATCCGGCGGTCATTCGGTTCTTTATGGCGTCCACCCATTACCGGCGCCCGGTTCAATTTACGGAAGCCAATTTAGTCGAAGCGCGGCGCCAAGTTGAACGGCTTCAAACGACGTACCGGAATTTAAGCTACCGGATGCAAGATGCGACGTCGGGGCCTGATGGTGACGTCCAAGCTTACTTAGCGACCGCCCGTGCCAACTTCACGGCCGCGATGGATGATGATTTTAACGTAGCCAATGCCTTGGCAGTCATTTATGACTTAGTTAAGTACGCTAATCAATACATCGAGCAAGCTGGTGTGCAACGCGAACCAATTGTGGCGATGCAAGTGATGTTGAAAAAGTTAGTTGCTATTTTTGGGGTGGAATTAACCGATCAAGCACCAGTGACGGATGAAGATGCCCAAATTAAAGCTTTAATTGCAGAACGTGATGCGGCGCGAGCTAACAAGGATTTTGCTCGTAGTGATGCAATTCGGGATCAATTAAAAGCGCAAGGAATTATTTTAGAAGATACGCCGCAAGGAACGCGGTATAGAAAGGAATCATAATGACTGATTTCCGCCAATTGAACGGGATCGCATTAGCCTATTTAGGGGATGCGGTCTATGAAGTTTATATTCGTGAACATTTGTTAGCCAGTGGCCTTAGTAAGCCCAATCGCCTGCAACGCCAAGCCACTCATTACGTGTCGGCCAAGGCGCAAGCAGCCTTGATTGATTTAATGGCCGCTGATGAATTATTAACAGATGAAGAATGGCAATTTTACAAGCGGGGCCGCAATGCCAAAAGTTATACTCACGCCAAAAATACAAGTGTGTTAACTTACCGCCAATCAACCGGCTTTGAAGCGTTGTTTGGCTTTTTGCAATCAAGTGGGCAAACAGAGCGGGTCGCGCAATTAGCCGCTTGGTGTATTGAACAAGTAGATAAAGGACGACTTGAAAATGTCAAATAACAACAGTGAATTTATTATTGGCCGGCACCCAGCCGTGGCGGCCTTAAAATCGGATCAACCAATTAATAAGGTTTTTATTCAAAAGGGTTTAACTTCGGATGCAATTAGTCAAATTGTGAAGTTAGCCAAAGAGCGGCAATTGATTATTTCAAATGTGCCCAAAACTAAGTTAGATCAACTAAGTGACCACCAAAATCACCAAGGGGTTATGTTATCAGTGGCGGCATATGAATACGCGACGGTTGATGATTTATTTGACCGAGCCGCGGCCAAGGGAGAAGACCCATTTTTCTTGATTTTAGATGAATTGGCCGATCCCCATAATTTAGGGTCGATTTTACGGACCGCGGATGCTGCCGGGGTGCATGGGATTATTATTCCGAAGCGCCGGTCAGTCGGTTTAACATCAGTGGTTGCCAAAACATCAACCGGTGCAATTGAACATGTGCCCGTCGCACGGGTAACGAACCTCGTACAAACGGCCAAAGAACTCCAACAACGCGGGGTTTGGTTGTTTGGAACGGACATGCATGGAACTGATTACCGGCAATGGAATGCGACGGGGGCAGTCGCCTTAGTGATTGGGAATGAAGGGAAAGGAATTTCCCCCCTCTTAAAAAAAGACGTGTGATGAAATGTTGACGATTCCGATGATTGGTCATGTCCAAAGTCTCAACGCCAGTGTGGCCGCCAGTCTCTTGATTTATCAAGGGTATAATAGCCGCCATCCGTTATAAAACTAAAAAAGTTGTTGACAAAAAGTAAGAATGGTTGCTATACTGACAACAACTTGAAACAAGAAAGGATCGGATTGCACAAATGAAGTCAATGATGCAAGCAGTTGAATGTCAATGTATGTGTTGTGAAAAATCAACGCATCTTTTTGACGTGCTTGTATCCGCACCCGATTTAAGAATGAATTAGCCTATTGAGGTCCAGCTGGTCAGTAGGAGTAATTTTCGTAATCGTCGTAACGAGTCACGTTACCGGCGTTTTTTTGTTTTTAAGGAGTTAATTCAAGGAGGAAAAGCTAATGCAAGTTTTGATGATTGTTGTGATTGCGGCCGTATTGTTGGCGGGATTGTTATCCTTACACCGGCGGCAAGTTAGTTTTGCCAAGTTGGTATTTATTGCCTTACTTGGTGGGATTGTTTATGGGGTGATTTTACAAGTCATGTTTGGGGCCACGAGTAAGGTGATTACCCAAGCCATCGACTGGATTAATATTGTTGGGAACGGCTATATTGCCTTGTTGCAAATGCTCGTAATTCCGTTAATTTTCGTTTCCTTAATGGGAGCCTTTACGCGACTACAAGTGGCGCAAAATTTAAAACGGATTGCCACGGTGACGTTAACGACCTTATTAGGAACGACCGCAGTCGCTGCTTTACTTGGTTACGCTAGTGTTGTGATGTTCCATTTACAAGGGGCTGACTTCATCGGGAAAGCCGTGGCCACTAGTGATGCATTAAGTTCGATTAAGGACCACCAAGCGGAATTAGGTGACTTAACGTTGCCCCAACAAATTGTAAGTTTCATTCCTACGAATGTGATGGCTGATTTTGCTGGGACGCGGGCGACAAGTACGATTGGGGTCGTAATCTTTACGTTGCTCTTAGGGCTCGCTTACTTATGGGTGAAGGAACAAGACCAAGCCAGTGCCAAATTAATTGCGCGCGGAGTTGAAGCCTTGAACTTATTAGTGAGTCGCTTAGTTAAGATGGTTTTGGAATTAACGCCATACGGGGTCTTTGCGTTAATTACCAAAGCGGCGGCCACGAGTGATTTTGATTCGATGGCCCGCTTAGCCATCTTTATCGTAGCTGCTTACGTGGGTGCCATCGTGATGTTTATTGTTCATGCCTTATTACTTAGCGTAAACGGGATTAATCCGGTAACGTACTTTAAGAAGCGTGGCCAGTGCTGTTATTTGCCTTTACGTCCCGGACGAGTGGTGGTTCACTACCATTAAACGTTAAGACGCAACGGGAAGCCATGGGAGTTGATGCGACGGTGGCCAACTTTGCAGCTAGCTTTGGGTTAACGATTGGGCAAAATGGTTGTGCCGGACTTTACCCAGCGATGGTGGCCACGATTATTGCCCCAACCACCGGGGTGAATGTCTTATCTTGGCAATGGATGTTGACGATTATTGCCGTAGTGACGGTCGCCAGTTTTGGGGTTGCCGGCGTCGGTGGTGGCGCCACTTTTACGACCTTGATTGTCTTAGGGACGTTGCACTTGCCAGTTGGAATTTTAGGGGTCTTAATTGCGATTGATCCAATCGTGGATATGATTCGGACGGCCTTAAATGTTAATGATGCAATGTTAGCTGGGGTCTTAACTTCTAAGAACTTAGGAACGTTAGATAAGGCACAATTAACGGATGCGACCCAAGTCGTGACCGCTGAATTATAAAATTTTAAAACCTGATGATTTGCGTCATCAGGTTTTTGTTTAAGTTTAAATTGCGGTATAATCATAATAATTACAATGATGGAGGTAGCAAAATGGCAAAGATTGAAACTCAAGTTGAAAGTTTTGAACTTGACCACACGAAGGTTAAGGCACCGTACGTCCGGAAAATCACGGTCGAACAAGGGCCACTTGGTGATAAAATTACGAATTTTGATTTACGGTTAACCCAACCGAATGAAACCGCAATTCCGACGGCCGGCTTACATACGATTGAACACTTATTAGCCGGTTTATTACGGGATCGCATGGACGGCGTGATTGATTGTTCCCCATTTGGTTGTCGGACTGGTTTCCACTTGATTATGTGGGGCGAACACTCCACGACCGAAGTAGCCAAGGCCTTGAAGTCATCCTTAGCAGCCATTGCCAATGACATTACGTGGATGATGTGCCGGGCACGACGATTGAAAGTTGTGGGAACTACCGTGATCATTCCTTATTCTCAGCCCAAGAATGGAGCAAGGAAATTTTAAGCCACGGGATTAGTGACGATCCGTTTGAACGGCACGTGGTTGAATAAACAGTTAGAATTAAGAAGCCACCAGTTGTTAGGACGCCTGATGACGGGAGCTTTTTTAGCGCTAGGAGGAATCAAATGGAAAATTTATTAGATCGTTTTTTACGTTATGTTAAGGTTAATACCCGGTCCAATGACCAAAGTACGACGGTTCCGTCAACGCCGAGTCAAACGGCCTTTTTAAATACCTTAAAGCAAGAATTGATTGACCTCGGGATGAGTAACGTGCGGACGCACCCAACGAATGCGTACGTATTAGCCACTTTGCCGGCGAATACGGAAAAGCAAGTGCCAACGATTGGGTTATTAGCTCACGTTGATACGGCTGATTTTAATGCGGATGGCGTGAACCCCCAAGTGGTTGAAAATTATGCTGGGGGGGCCATTCAATTAGGGGACTCGGGTTATCAATTAGACCCAACGGAATTCCCATCATTGAATCAATATCATGGCCAAACGTTAATTACGACGGATGGGACAACGTTGCTCGGGGCAGATGATAAGGCCGGGGTCGCTGAAATCATGACGTTAATGGAATACTTATTAGCGCACCCTGAAATTAAGCACGGGACGATTCAAGTCGGCTTTGGGCCGGATGAAGAAATTGGGACCGGTGCCGATCACTTTGACGTGGCGGACTTCGATGCTGACTTTGCCTACACCGTTGATGGGGGCCCAATGGGACAATTAGAATATGAAACGTTTAATGCGGCCCAAGCGACGTTGAAGATTACGGGGAAGAATGTGCATACAGCGACCGCGAAGGACACGATGGTCAATGCCTTACAACTAGCGGTTGATTATCAAAGTGCCTTAGCAGCGGCTGATCGCCAGAATTAACGGATGGTCGTGACGGTTTCTATCACTTGTACAAGTTGAATGGGACGGTTGATGAAGCGGAAATGCAATATATTATCCGGGACTTTGATCCAACCTTATTCGCTTACCGGAAGCGCCAAATGCAATTGTTGGCGGATCAAATGAATGCCAAGCTTGATACCAATCGGATTCAAGTCACGGTCAAGGATCAATACTACAACTTGAAGCAATTCTTAGACGGGAAGATGGAGAGTGTGGATCTCGCCAAGGCAGCGATGGAACAACTTGATATTACGCCTGACATTGAACCTGTTCGTGGTGGAACGGATGGTTCTAAGATTTCCGCGTTAGGCTTACCAACGCCGAATCTGTTTGCCGGGGGCGAAAATATGCACTCACGGTTTGAATATGTTTCCTTGCAAACGATGGAAGCGGTTATTCAGGTCTTACTCAAGATTAATGAATTAAACGTGCAACAATAATAAAACCGGATTGGGAAGTTATCTCAATCCGGTTTTATTTTGGCAGCCAAGTTTGTATTCAGCTACAAGTGGCTGTTGTCAGATGAAGACAAAGAGAGGCTGTGACATAAGTCAGACAACCTCTTGAAAAATTGAATAGCGCAGTACGCAAATGGGCTCGCAACGTCGGAAATCCGAACGCTGCGAGCCCTATTTGCGTGAAGACGAACTAAAATTTAGCAATTTTAGTTCACTGACGATTGACAGCTGCTAAGAAAGTAAACTTTCAAGCATCTGTTCATGTCACGCTCCCTTTTAATGCTTATTTGAGTTTCTTTAAGCCGATTCCCGTAAAGGCACTCAAGATTGAGAAGACCGGTGAGAATAAACTAAAGAAGACAAATGGTAAGAATGCTAAAACAGGAGTATTAAGCATGGAAGCCGCAAAGGAACCAGCCACCCCCCATGGAATCAGGTAGTTAATCACACTTCCCCCATCTTCCAAGGTCCGACTTAAGGCGAGAGGATCTAACTTAATCCGCTTGAAGGCATCCTTGAAGGCGTTACCGGGTAAGATGACGGATAAGTATTGTTCCCCGACGAATAAGTTGACCCCAATCCCGGCTAAAATCGTGGTGGTGATTAAACTGCCGGCATGGTTTAAGTGCTTGACGAGTGGTTCCATCGCGTTTTGGATAATGCCGGAATGCATTAACATTCCCCCGAGGGCTAAGGTCATAATGATTAAGGAAATTGTTCCCATCATGTTGCTAATGCCCCCCCGCGTTAAGAGGCGTCCACCATCTTGTTGCCAGTGTGGGAAACGTAACCAGATTCAATTAACGTCGCTAACTTGCTTAATGATAATGGGTTTTCCCAGGCAATCATGCCGAGGGAAACAAAGATGTTTAAGAATAATGTTGGAATGGCTGGAATTTTTAACCAAGCCGTCACAAACATTAAAATCACTGGAATAGCTGCCCATCCATTAACGGGGAAGTGGGTCGTTAAAACTTTAACCGTATCGTTAATGCCGCTGGCAGCATTAGCGTGGTTACCAAATCCTAATAGCGTAAATAGTACTAATGAAACGATAAAGGCTGGAATCGTGGACCACATCATGTTCTTGATGTGGGCGAATAATTCTGATTCGGCCACGGCGGAAGCTAAGTTGGTTGAATCAGATAGTGGCGACATCTTATCTCCAAAAATGGCCCCAGAAATAATTGCCCCGGCGGTAATGGCTGGATTAATATGGAGGGCGGATCCCATCCCGAATAAGGCAATCCCAACCGTCGCAATCGTCGTGAAACCAGACCCGATGGCTAAACCGACTAAGGAACAAACGATGAAGACGGATGGTAAGAACCATTGGGCACTAATTAAGTGGAACCCAAAGACCATCAATGATGGGATAATCCCCGCTTGAATCCAGACGGCGATTAAGGTCCCAATCAATAAGAAAATAAAGATGGGGACAATCGCGGTGGTAATCCCGTCTTTAATCCCATTGGTGATTTCATCCCAACTGTATCCACGAAGGAATAACCAACCAACTAAGAGACCAATGACTAATAAGACGGGGGTGTTAGGGGTTAATCCCGCACCAATAACCCCGGAACCCAAAATGATTAACATTACTAACAAAATCAAAAGGGATTCAGGGCCTTTAATTTTACTTTGCATACAAAACTCCTTCTCAAAAACTTACAATTTTATGAGAAAAGCTTAGCATTTTTTTCTCATAATCGACAATAGTTATCTGAAATAAGCTATTATTATTTTAGAATTTAACAAAAATGAGGGAAAGTAAAATGATTTTAATTTGGTTATGGAGTGGACTGATATTACTAGTGGGGATGCTCAAGTTGGGGTGGTGGCAACCGATTGATCAATGGGGATACCGGCACTTACCTGATCGGCGGCTGAGTAAGTTTTGGCGGTTAGTAGCCGTAGTTGGCCAACCGTTAGTCGATGTTTTGATTGTAATTCTGATGGCAGGTTGGTTGTACCAACAAGGGCAGCCGTTGCCTACGCTTTGGGTTTTGCTAGTCTTAGGAAGTGCGGATTTAGTTGGCTTAGCAATTAAGCATTACTTCCCGCGGGCACGGCCTCAAAAGCATTTACCGTATGATGATGATGCAAGTTTTCCGAGTGGTCATGTTTTAGGCGCCACATTGTTGACATTGTTGACCTGGTCGGTGTGGCCAAGTTGGTGGACCCTTGGAATGGCGGGCGTTTATTGGTTATTAGTGACGTGGTCGCGGTTAATTTTGCGCGCCCATCATTTATCGGATGTTATCGTAACGCTGTGGTTGGCCATCACGTGGTTTACGACTTGGTATTGGTTGTGGTAAGGTTTAACAAGAAAATTAAGATGAGGTAGTAAGTGATTATGGAAGCAACATTAGTGCAATTTCACGTCGCGATTAATTATGGGGAACTGGAATTTCCACATGCCCCCCAAGGGATTAATTTGGAATTTTTAGTTAAGCCGGAATTAACCGAAATTAATGAGATGGGAATTCCAATGTTTAACAAGCAGTTGAACGAACAAATTGTGGCCATCACGAAGAATTTTGACGAATTCTGTGGTTTTCATTTAAAACAATTAACTGAACCAACGGACCATTTCTCATTTAGCCGGTTTGAAGTCTACGGTGATTTAGTTCGTTATTTGGTTAATGCGGTCCATGAAACAATTACGCAGGATGATGAAATTGAATTAATCGATGTGCATTTAGCCGGTGATTTTTCAGTTTACCAAGGTGGGCAACAAACGGAGATGCAACAACAAGCCGAAGAATTACGGATTCAATCATTAATGGCTACGCAAGCTCGGATTGAAGGTCTGCAAGCCCAAGGTCCCGCAGGAAATACGCACGTTTTACGAAATTCAGGTAAATAATCAGGATCCAAAAATCCCCGTTCACTTGGCGATGGCCAGGTGAGCGGGGATTTTAAGCTATGATTAGCTAAATTATTTCATGATAGTGGCGGTTTGTTGGGCCAGTTTTTCAATTAATTGTTGGCCACTCGTTTGGGTAGGATTTTGATCAGTTAAGACTACTAGTAAATATTGACGATTGTTACTTAATTGGACTTGACCTAAACTATTCACAGTCCAGCCGGACTTTTGGTTCAGGTACACCCAACCATTTTTTAAGGTATATTGACTGGCGCCCGCTGAAATGCCCCAGCGTTGATCAGCTTCAACTTGCCCCATTAACCGTTGGATATAAGCTTGCGAAGTGGTATCCAAATATTTGGATGGGTAGTAAAGTTGCTTTAACAGTTTAATTTGGTCATCAGCGGTTGTAATCGTAGTCCCAAATTTAGCTTTTGCAATTGAATGGCGCATGCCAAGTTGCTTAAAGGTTTGTTGTAATCCGTTTGCACCACCCATGGCGGGACGGTTATATAGGGCGAGGGTGGCCGGATTATTGGAATTGACAATCATAGTCGTCGCCCACTGTTTTTCTTGGGTGGTTAATTTACCGTGGGTTTGGTGCATTAACGCCATTAAAATCGCCACTTTAACGGAACTAGCCATCTTAAATTGATGATGGGTTTGATTTGTATAGCTGATCGTTTGATTCGTTTGTGGATTGTAGAGGGCGATGTTAACGGGGCGTTTCGTCGCAGTGGCCGTTGTTTGCCAGGCGTGCTTTAATTGCCGGGCTTGCGACATTTTTTTGACCGGCTTACGTTTTACAGTTGATGACGCCTTCTTCGCCACGTGGTGAGGGTGGCTCGGTTTGATAATATGGGTGGGATTGGATTGATGAATTAAAATCCCAATTAAGAGACTAGCCACAATGACAAAACCGGCACTGATGATGGCCGGTTGTTGATAGGTTTTAAAATTTGGTAATTTTGGCATAATTTAAATTCATTACTTTCTGAAGAATGGCAATGAATATATTCTACCATATTACCAAGTAACTTACTTAGCGGATAATTGCCAGGCCGTTCCAGTGACTTGCGTTGGTTGGTTAAAGGTGGCTACTTGGTTGGATTGATCGTTGAAGTAGCGGCCCGTCATCACTTGGGCACCCCCATTAACAAAGACTTCAATCAGTGAGTGATCCAAGAAAATATCAAGATTTAAGGCTTGGTGGGCCGGAAGTTGAATCGTCCGCGTCGTGCCATAGTCAGTTGCCGTTGGGTGGGCCATCTTAGTCCGATCAAGGGCTAATTGACCCTGTTCGGTATCAAAATGAAGGGCAATCGTTTGACTACGGTCATCGTTGGCAGCTAAGTGGAGCGTCCCAGTTTGATCGGGCGCAATCGTTAATTGTAATTCCCCTTGTTGGCCGAAAGTGGGGTCAATCATGGTCGTTTCCCCATTTAAATTGATGGCTGTGTCAAGTTGGCGTAAGTCTCGCATCGCAGCGACCGGGGTTTGATATAATTGCCCATCTTTGAGGTGCAGTTCCTTGACTTGACTCAAACAGTTGGCCCAATTTTGTTCATCAGTGGGGTAACTAAGGTCGGGGAGACCCACCCAACTAATTAAGTACGTTTTACCATCAGGGGCCGTAAAGCCTTGCGAAGCATAAACGTCAAACCCGGAGTCTAAATTGTGCATGGGTTGGGGGTTAATCATTGTGGCGGTATAAAAATCAAATCCCGTGGCCGTGATATAGGTGTTTGGGAAGATGTTATCGTAAGCCATCGTTTGTTGATCCATTCCTTGTGGACAGAGCACCATCACGGGATGACCATCGACAAAGAGTAAGTTAGGACATTCAACCATGTAACCAAGGTCGTCAACTCCAACGTTAACCTTCCCAACTTCATGCCACCCATGTTCTAAAGCATCGCTGGTCCATAATGCTATTTGGCCGTGTTGCTCGGCGACGGTTTGTTGCCCAATAATCGCGTAGAATTTCCCATCATGTTCCATAATTTGTGGGTCGCGGAAATGTTCGCTGACATAAGCGGGGTTCACAAATAACGGTGCTTGCAATTTTTCAACGTGACCGTCCTTGTCCATCCAAGCGCCTAATTGGTAGGGGGTCCGCCCCCAGTTTTCATCGCGGTGATTCCCGGTATACATTAAGAATAAGCGATCACCAACGGCCTTGGCGGTCCCGGAATAGGCGCCGTGACTATCGAATTCCGTATCTGGCGCGAGGGCGAGCCCTTGATCTTGCCAGTGCACTAAATCATCCGAAACTAAATGCATCCAAGATTTTAATCCGTGAGCGGCGCCAAACGGAAAACTTTGGTAGAAAACGTGCCATTGGCTGTTAAAGTACGAAAAACCATTTGGATCATTGAGCAACCCGGATTGGGGCCGAATATGATATTTAAGTTGTTCGGGGGAAGTAGCTGCTTGGCGTTGTAAGTTAAGTAATTCTAAGGCTGAATGTTGGTCATACGGTAAATACCGTTGTGCGCGAGTCCATTCCATGTCAGTAAATCTCCTTGGTTTAAATTAAGTTCATTGTACTGAGAAAGCCCAGGTCATGCAATGTTGGTGGAAAAGTTAATTAAAAGTTAAAAAATTTTCAAGAAACAATTGTCAAACGTTTGACAATTGCCTAGAATGGGAGCATAATAAAATAAAAAATTTAAGAAAGCGCTTGCAGATGTAGGTGAGGAGGAGCTAGACATGGCAATGGATCATAAAAAAGTTGCTGAAGATGTCGTTAAGGCAGTCGGTAAGGATAATATGGTCGCGGCCGCCCACTGTGCGACCCGATTGCGGTTAGTTTTAAAGGATGAAAGTGCGGTTGATCAAGCTGCCTTGGATCAAAATGACGGAGTGAAGGGGACGTTTAGTACGAACGGTCAATTCCAAGTCATTATTGGACCTGGGGACGTCAACAATGTGTATGACTACTTGATCAAGGAAACGGGCTTAAAGGAAGTTTCGACGGATGATTTGAAGCAAATTGCGGCGAAGAATCAAAAGACGAATCCAGTCATGGCCTTTATTAAGTTGTTATCTGACATCTTCGTGCCAATTATTCCAGCCTTAGTTGCTGGTGGTTTGTTGATGGCCATTAACAACTTGTTTACGTCCGAGTTTGGGGATCAATCATTAATTCAAATGTACCCAGCCTTAAAGGGGCTTTCATCCATGATTTCGGTTATGTCAGCAGCTCCATATACGTTCTTACCAATATTGGTGGGGATTTCAGCGGCTAAGCGGTTTGGGGCAAACCAATTCTTAGGGGCCTTTGTTGGGATGATGATGACGGTGACGGCCACGAATCCAGCCGCTATTGAAGGCATGAAGTTCTGGGACCTCTTTGGGTTACATGTTTCCTTCGCACCATACACGAGTCAAGTGATTCCAGCCTTGGCAGCCGTATGGGTCCTCTCAGTCCTAGAAAAGTGGTTCCACAAGAAGTTACCATCCGCGGTTGACTTTACGTTTACGCCATTGCTCTCCGTTTTAATTACTGGGTTCTTAACGTTTATCGTGGTTGGACCTGTGATGCGGGAAGCTTCAAACTTGTTAACTGACGGAATCGTTTGGGTTTACGACACGCTTGGGTTTGTCGGAACCGGGATCTTCGGGGCACTTTATTCCCCAATCGTTTTAACTGGGTTACACCAAAGTTTCCCAGCCATCGAAACGCAATTGGTTTCGGCCTTTGCTGATGGTAAGGGGTCTGGAGACTTTATCTTTGTGGTTGCTTCGATGGCCAACGTGGCCCAAGGGGCAGCGACGACGGCGATTTACTTCTTAACGAAGAATGAAAAGATGAAGGGCTTGACGAGTTCCGCTTCGATTTCCGCCCTCTTAGGGATTACGGAACCAGCCATCTTCGGGGTGAACTTAAAGCTTAAGTTCCCATTCTTCTGTGCCTTAGTTGGTTCAGCGGTGGCTTCTACGTTAGCTGGTCTCTTGCACGTAATCGCGGCATCAATGGGGAGTGCCGGTTTTATCGGTTTCATTTCAATCTTCCCAAAGTCAATTCCATTCTACATTTTATGTGAATTAATTAGTTTCGCGGTGGCCTTTGCGATTACTTACGTTTACGGGAAGCAACACATGGACTTAGTTGATCCAGCCGTGGCTCCAGCAGTCGCTACGGAAGCAACTAGTCAACCAGCTGCGGCTGAAGAAGCAACGACAACGGCTACTGGCGAAGCGGTAACGATTGCCGCCCCTGTTGACGGGAAGGCGGAAGATTTAGCTGAAGTTAACGATGATGTTTTCTCCCAAAAGATGATGGGGGATGGGGCAGCGATTGTTCCAACTGACAACACAATTTACGCGCCATTTGACGGGACGATTGCGGTTGCTTATGCAACGAAGCACGCCTACGGAATTAAGGGCGACAACGGGGCGGAAGTGTTAATCCACGCTGGGATTGACACGGTAAACCTTGAAGGTCAATTTATGGAAAGTTTTGTCGAACAAGGCCAACAAGTTAAGAAGGGTGACAAGCTCGGAACGGTGGACTTAGCGAAGGTGAAGGAAGCTGGTTACGATACGACGGTCATGGTGATCTTAACGAACACGGCTAATTATCAAGCAGTTACCGCTGACGCCCTTGGGGATGTTAAGCATGGTGACGACTTGTTCACGGCGGTTAAATAGCATTTATAATTTAAACGGACAATCTTAGCGGGTTGTCCGTTTTTTGTGTTGTTTTAAAGTGTGGTTTAACGTATACTAATAATTTGAAAAAAATGAATTTTAGGGAGATAAATAATGAATAAATTACGAACGCAGCTGTTGTTTAGTACGGCTGTCTTAGCTGGGGTGACTGTTAATCAAGGAATTATCCACGCTGATGTTAAAAATCAGCTACCGGCGTCAACGGCATCACAAGCAACGCAGGTGAAGCAAGCACCAAAGGTAGTTGATACTAAAGTGGAGGGAGAGCCAAATGCAGATACTGCCGGGGTAGGTGTTTTTGATCCAGTTAAAATAACCGTCAATACTGATCATTTTACGAATGACAATTTATTAACACCAGATGGGTTAGGGTGGACAGAAGATACAGCAGTAGTTCCTATTAAGGGAACCGAGGTTGGTGAAATTAACAATCAAAAATATTGGGGACAAAATAATCCTCAAGAACCGGTGACGGCATACTACATTTAATGTAGGCGATTCTGGACGAATTACAAATGTTGGGAAAACGGTATCTGGATTAAATTTAGACTTAATCTATACGGTTAAAGAAACTGATGCAGATTTATGGAATCAGTATTCAGGATTAGGTCGGATTAAAGTTCCGCATGGGATTGCTTTTACAGGAGAACAATATTTAGCGAATACGAATAATAATTCGATTGTTGTTTTGTACAATGGGGCTAATTCAGTGCACCTTGAATATCGGATTGTTAAACATGATACATTCGACGAATTACCAGTATTAGTTTCGTTTATCACAACTGATATTGATGTTGGTCAAGGAGTTGCTACAGATTTAGCAAATTTAGCAGTGGTCATTCCGGGAGAAACCAACCTATCAATCAAAGATGGGGTAATTTACGATGGCAGTCATACGGGTCCATACCATTACGGGGCTGATATTAATGGGTCGGAAGGGTTACCCTATGGTGGGTATTTGGGAGTGGCATTTAAGAGTAAATTCGATTATGCCTTCTTTGCGCCAGCACCAGCTAATGATGATATCTATAAGTTTGCGACAGGAGTTCGTTATGATCTGTTTGGATCAGCGCTGCAAACTAAACTGATAATTAATCGCCAAGCGCATTTAACAGTTAAATACGTGGATACACATGGCAAAGAGTTAAAGTCGCCTAATTTAATTGTGGCGACGAATGATTTTCCAAAGGTGCCAAGTGCTCCTAAAATTAATGATTATGAATTGAAAGATACCAATACTCAGATTATATCCCCGAACGAAGAAGTCGTTACATATACTTACGCTCCGCAATATCTAATTACGGTTGAACAGGTTGATGAGCATGGGCATCAATTAGCAAAATCAAAACAAGTTAAAGCCTTAGAAGGATCGTTATTACGGTTGAAACCAGCTGAATTTGTTGGATATGATGTACCATCAGGACAAGATGTAGTAGTTGATGATAATCAAACGGTAACATTTGTGTATCATAAATTACCACCGAAACCAGTAGAAACTTCTAAAGCTAACAAAGAATCGAAACCGGTAGAAGTTGAAACTAACCATTCGGTCAAGCCTAATTATCATGTCACTACAGACCAGAAACCAAAACAAGCTAAAAGCCCTAATCAAGTGATCGCTCCTAGGAAACAAAGTTTGACTAATGTTAATAAGTATAGTGGATATACTAATAATTATAATTATGTAGCAACGCAAAGTCGTCCCTTACAAGCAGCTATTTATCAAGCTCCAACACATGTGAATCAAGTTGTTGCTCAAAAAAAGAAAGACAGATTGGTTTGCGAAGAACACTGGGATTGGTAGAAACGATCAAGAGGTTTTATTTAAAGTATTGAAGGCTATTGAGTCTGAAGGTAAGCATCGTGGTTGGAGTTATGAAAAGATTAAAAATACAGAATTATATTATATGGCTAATTTAGGTGGTTATGCTAATGACAAGCCACAGGGATATACATCAAAAGTAAGAAAATATAATAAGAATTCGTTAAATAATCTTATTAAAGGGAAAGTGGGAAAATCAGACGTTGACTTATTGGAGAAAATATTATGGAATAACCACAATAATAGAAGATTAGTTGATTTAGGACATATGTCGGTTACTGCAGCCAGTGCAAGAGAAAATGAGTCATTATATAGTGGTGTTCATGGGTTAACTACAATGTCAATTATTAATATTCCGATTTTTCAGTGGATAGCTAACTTGTTAGGAGCTAATAAGTTAAGTGTCACTGATAAATGGTTATTAATGAATGGGTACGTTGGCGACTTATTAAAAGATTGGAAGATTAGTAAACCTGATATGGCTTCTGATATGGATGTATTCATATTTGCCAAAAACAATCAATTATTGTCAAAACAATTACATCAAGTTTATAACCAATCGACTAGTAAAGTATCAAATGAACGTAAAAATGTCCATTCAAAGGTTGTTAAGGCAACAATTTCGTTAGCATTAACAGGTGTTTCGGTGGCGGCGATTGGATTAATTATTTGGGGGATTAAAGATAAGATTATTAAATCAGCTATTAAAGCCTATAATTCAACTAAGAAGGCGGCTGGTAAAATTTATAATGGTACAATCCATACAGTTAGAAGGGTTTATAACGAAGTAAGAAGAAATGCATCAGTAGGATATCATCGTTTTATATATCCAAAAATTGTTAAGCCGGTCGTTAGTTATGTTCGCAGAAAAAGTCGTCCGGTTGTTTCATTTGTTAAGCGATATACACCTAAATGGGTTGTTAAAACATCTCATCGAGTTATAAATTGGGGTAAACGGACTTGGAAATCGATTAATCGTATTTGGCGGAGAAAAAAGTAATGAATAATGTATTTAAACCGACTAAGCGGAATTTGATTATTTTAGGAATTTTAATTTTAATTATTTATCCAGTTTACAATTTTAATCATTTTCGATTTTATTATATTGGTCATCAACCACACCCAAAATATACATACCCGTTTATTCCCAAATTACGGTCATTTAGCTATTTTGATGAATCGAGTTTACCGGGATATAGTGTTAGTACAAATTCAGATATTAGTCAAAATTATACTGTTATTAAGAAAAATAATATAGTAAAGAAAGGTGATCTAATACGGATTAGCAGCCAGGAAATAGAATATTTTTCAGATAAAGACGATGAAAATGACTTTACTGATGAAAAACCTAAACAACTAGTTGAATGGGCATTAGTTGATAATGAGAGTGGGAAGATTACCTCTGTATACGATAATGTCAGTGGAAAGGATATACATCAACGCAAAATGAAACCTGAAATATATACCGCCCTCAATCAATTAGAACAAACAATTAGCAATGCAAGGCGTCCATTAATTAATTTGCAGTGGTTATATAATATTTTTCATTAGAGAAGGTTAGGTTAGTTGTTAATCCGACGGAGAAAATTATGATGAAACGAAAAATACTAATCATTTTATTGTTTATCGGTGGCATTGTTGGATATGTTCATTATAATTTAGAACATTATTTCTTTTATTACATTACAACTTATGATGTCCGTCATGGAACGTTTAATTATCTTAGAGGATTAGGTGGATTTAACGAAGTCAGGTTGCAGGGATATCATATTGAGTCTCGGAATGAATTGTTAGGTGAAACCGATAATTATATTTACGTTCGTAACGTAATTAAGGCCGGTGATTTAGCGGTACTTGAGCCTGTAGATGTAAATTATTATCCCAATGAAAAAGAAGGCGGAAATTATTACATTGAATTTAATGATACCGGAAGAGCGGAGAAAGGAGAAAAGCTCCACCCTAAGTTAAAGCAATTACTAGTTAAAGTCAGAGACGATTTCAGACGAGCTGACCAACCTAAAATCAATTTACAGTGGATTTTCACCAGTGTTTATTGGTGGATGTTGAAAAGCTAGAGTTAGTTGTTAATCCGACGGAGAAAATAATGATGAAGCGAAGAATATTAATTATTGTATTGGTTATCGGTGGTATTGTTGGATATGTTCATTATAATTTGGAACATTATTTTTTTACTATGTGGCAACTTATGATAAGCATAATGGGACGTTCAAATATGTAAACAGTCTAAGTGGGTTTGATCGAGTTACATTACCGGGATATCACTTTGAGTATAACGATGATTTGTTAGGTGAAGTAGAAAGCATGATTGTCCAAAAAAATGTGATTAAGCGAGGAGATGAAGTTGTAGTCGGTCCGGGAGAGGTATTATATTATCCAAATAATAAAAAACTGATAGTACAAATACCCGATTGCTTGATTTTGATAATTATGGAAAAATTGACAAATCTTTTAGTGACCCAGTTCCTACTAAATTAATCAGTTTTTTATTAAAGATTCGGGAAGCATTCATTGAAGATAATCGACCTAAGATTAATTTGCAATGGATATTTAATTTAAAGATGGCAGTTGAAAATCAGTTAATTAAATTAATCGAAAATTAATTTACAATGGATTTTTGACCATGTATATGAGTGGAAAATAGGGTGGCTTTTGCTATAATCAACTAAGAATGATTTAAGTACATAATTGGAGGCAAGCAAATGACTTTACCACAACTTGATTTAGCCAACGCCAACGGGCCAGTGGCAACGATTAAGACGAACCACGGGGACATTGAAATTCAATTATTCCCTGACCAAGCACCAAAACGGTTGAAAACTTCACGACCTTAGCTAAGCAAGGTTACTATGATGGGGTGATTTTTCACCGGGTGACTCCAGAATTCATGATCCAAGGTGGCGATCCGACCGGCACGGGAGCTGGTGGCGAAAGTATTTACGGTCACCCATTTGAAGATGAATTTAGTGAAGAATTATTCAACTTCAACGGGGCACTTTCAATGGCCAATGCTGGTCCAGGGACGAACGGGAGCCAATTCTTCATCGTGACAAACACTGAAGTGAACCCAATGATGATGGATCAAATGAAGGCGGCTGGTTACCCGGCAGAAGCGATTGAAAAGTACCAACAAGGTGGGACGCCATGGTTGGACTTCCACCACACGGTCTTTGGCCAAGTTAAGGCGGGGCTTGATGTCGCGGTGGCCATCAGCAATGTCAAACGGGATATGACTGATCGCCCAAATGAAGATGTGGTCATCAATACAATTGAAATTAGTGAATAATCTTCGTTATTAAAGATAACAGGGTCAGGACGCTGTAAACGGCGGACTGACCCTGTTTTTTACTGGTGTAGAAAATATTTAAAAAAAATTTTAAGCCCCGACTTTGTGAAAAAAAGTACAATCAAACCGACTCAACGGCGAAATGACGCGCTACAACCGTTATCATAAGTGAATTTTATAAATATTAAGTTTTTGACAATATAAACTAATAAAAGTTAAGATAAACATGTAAAAAGATGTTCAGAATTTCACAAGTGTGAATTGGAGGATAAGATTATGGTTGAATATCGTACTGAAGAAGATACATTAGGTCCAGTTAAGATCCCAGCAGATGCATTATGGGGACCTCAAACGGAACGTTCTCGGAACAACTTCCCAACTGGTCAATACATGCCATTGGCAGTGATTCGTGCATTATTGAACATTAAGAAGGCGGCTGCGCAAGCCAACCTTGAACTTGGTCAAATTGATGATGCCCGTGGGAACTTAATCATCGAAGCCATTGACAGCTTACTTGCTTTAGACGATGAAGAATTACGCAAGGACTTCCCATTAAAGGTTTACCAAACGGGTTCAGGGACGCAAACGAACATGAACACGAACGAAGTCGTTGCCCACAAGGCCAAGGAAATTAACCCTGACGTCGAAGTGTTACCAAACGACCACGTCAACATGGGTCAAAGTTCTAACGACACGTACCCAACGGCGATGAACATGGCCGCTGTCGATGCCGTTGTTAAGTTAGAAGCTGCTACGCAACACTTAATCGATGAATTAAAGGTTAAGCAAGACAAGTACTGGCGGACAGTTAAGGTTGGGCGGACGCACTTACAAGATGCAACGCCATTAACGTTCGGACAAGAAATCTCCGGTTACGTGGCTGCCTTAGAACACGACCTTGACTACATGAAGCAACTTCAACCAACGTTATTAGAATTAGCGATCGGTGGTACGGCCGTTGGGACTGGATTAAACGCCGCGCCAGGGATGCCTGAAATGATTGCTGACAAGGTTTCAGCTGTTTACGGTCATGAATTTACGGCTAAGTCCAACAAGTTCTACGGTTTATCACACCACTCTGGTTTAGACGTGATGCACGGGGCCTTCAAGTCCTTAGCTGCTGATGTCTTCAAGATTGCGCAAGACATTCGGTTCTTAGCTTCTGGTCCTCGTGGTGGTTACGGTGAATTAAACATTCCAGCTAACGAACCAGGTTCATCAATCATGCCAGGGAAGGTTAACCCAACGCAAGCTGAAGCCCTTACGATGGCCGCTATTCGGGTCTTTGGTAACGACACGGTAGTAACGATGGCTTCATCTCAAGGTAACTTCGAAATGAACGTTTACAAGCCAGTCTTAATCGATGCCTTCTTAGAATCAGCAGATCTCTTAGCTGGAACGATGACTGGTTTTGCGGACAAGATGATTCATGGCTTAACGGTCAACGAAGAACGGATGGCCGAATTACTTGATAACTCATTGATGACGGTAACGGCCCTTTCTCCACACATCGGTTACCACGATAGTGCGGTGATTGCTCAAACGGCTGACCGTGAAGGTACGACTTTAAAGGAAGCGGCTTTGAAGTCTGGTAAGGTGACAGAAGAACAATACAACGAATGGATGGATTACACGAAGATGACGAACATCGATCGTGAAAACTAGGAGGAACGAATGGCAAACGCATTTCAAACGACGCCAGTTAGTCAATTAGCCGACCAATATGATGCAATTATCGTTGGTTCTGGTGGGACTGGTTTGTCTGCGGCAATTCAAGCCAATGAATTAGGTTTAAAGGTTGCCGTATTGGAAAAGAATGAAGAACTTGGTGGGAACACGAACCGAGCCTCATCTGGGATGAACGCCGCCGAAACGACGGTTCAATTAAAGAATGGGGTTATCGACAATGTCGCTGAATTCTACCGCGAAACTTACAAAGACGGTGGGAAGTTAAACGACAAGGATATGTTAGGTTACTTTGTTTACCATTCAGCACCAGCCATTAGCTGGTTAGCTGAACACGGGATCAAGTTAGATGACATTACGGTGACTGGTGGGATGTCCAAGAAACGGACGCACCGGCCAGCTTCAATGGCGCCAATTGGTGGTTTCTTAGTGAAGAGCCTCTTGAACGTTGTTGCCCAACAAAACATTCCGGTCTTCAACCAAACGAAGGTGACGAAGTTGGTTAAGAACGCGGACGGTCAAGTGGCCGGGGTTGAAGTTGATGCTAACGGGACCGCGAAGACGATTAGTGCCAAGGCCGTGATCCTAGCAACTGGTGGTTTTGGGGCTTCTAAGGAATACATGAAGCGTTACCGTCCCGACCTCGTTGACTACAAGACGACGAACCAACCAGGGGCCACTGGTGATGGGTTAGAATTAGCTGAAGCCATTGGGGCGGAATTAATGCAAATGGACTTAATTCAAGTCCACCCAACGGTGCAACAAGACAACCCACACGTGTACTTAATTGGGGAAGCCGTTCGGGGTGAAGGGGCCATTTTGGTTAACGCTCAAGGACAACGGTTCGTTAACGAATTGAATACCCGGAAGATTGTCTCCAACGCCATTACGGCTTTACCAGAACACAGTGCGTACTTAATCTTTGACCAAGGGATCCGTGATCGGGCCAAGGCCATTGAATTCTACGACAAGACTGGTTTAGTTGAACATGGTGACACGGTTGAAGATTTAGCCAAGACGTTAAACATGGATCCAGCAACGTTGCAAGAAACGGTTGATACTTGGAACACAGCGGTTAAGAACCACGATGACCAAGCATTTAACCGGACGACGGGGATGGACCGGGGAATTGAAAAGCCGGGCTTCTTCGCGATCCACATCGCGCCAGCCATCCACTACACAATGGGTGGTTTACACATCAACTCCAAGACGGAAGTACTCGATGGTAACGGGGATGTGATTGAAGGACTTTACGCCGCTGGTGAAGTTGCCGGTGGTTTACACGGTAACAACCGGGTTGGTGGTAACTCAATTGCGGAAACCATCATCTTTGGTCGCCAAGCTGGGATGCAAGTTGCACTCTGGGCGAACCGGAAGTAGAAAGAAGGTCACTAATGAAGAATCGGAAAGTGGTTTTAGTAGGTGATGGGGCCGTTGGGTCATCATTTGCTTACTCATTAATTCAAACGGTTAAGACCGTCGAAGAATTAGTGATTGTTGATTTAAACAAAGAACGTTCCCAAGGGGATGTGTGGGACTTACAAGATATCACTCCCTTGACGTCTGACGTTACGATCCGGATTGGGGATTACTCCGATGCAGCGGATGCCGGGATTGTGGTTATTACGGCCGGGGTGCCTCGGAAACCAGGCGAAACGCGGTTGGATCTGGTTAACAAGAACGTGAAGATCTTACGTTCCATTGTCGAACCAGTGGTGGCCAGTGGCTTTAACGGCATCTTCGTGGTATCAGCTAATCCAGTTGATATCTTAACAACGATGACGCAAAAGATTTCTGGTTTCCCCAAGGAACGAGTAATTGGAACGGGGACGTTCTTAGATAAGGCGCGTTTAAACATCATCTTAGGTGACCACTTTGGCTACAAGCCAAGTGAATTAGACGCCTTAGTCCTTGGTGAACACGGGGATACGTCATTTGTTAACTTTGATGAAGCTAAGGTCAATGGGAAGCGCTTATTAGATGAAGTTGAAATTTCAGCGGACTTACAAGCGCAAATCGAAGCTGAAGTTCGTGGTCGTGGTGGTAAGATCATCGGTAATAAAGGGGCTACGTTCTACGGGGTTGCTTATGGGTTAGCGACGATTGTACGCGCGATCTTAGAAAACAACTACAAGATGATGGTGGTTTCAGCGCCATTAACGGGTCAATACGGCGTTAGTGATCTCTACTTAGGGACGCCGGCCGTCTTGAATTCAACGGGGGTTGCGCAAGTGATCGAAACGGAATTATCTAATCGTGAATTAGAAAAGATGCGTCATTCAGCCGCACAAATGCAAGAAGTTATCGACAGTATTGAATAGGGGGAGCAAGTAGCAAACTTGCACAAGACTGAACATGAAGTCATTAGAAAAAGTTAATTACAAAGGGTTTATTTGGCCCATTATTGTTGGTTGGTAATGTGGTTATGTACACCAATCCGGCCGGAAGGTTTATCAGCGATTGCTTGGCAAACGTTCGCGGTCTTCGTAGCCACGATTATTGGTTGTATCACGAAGCCATTACCAATTGCCGGGACGACGTTAACTGGTTAGTGGTCTTAGTTTTACTTGGCCTTTCACCAGTTAAGGACGTGGAAAATGCCAAAGGGGTTGTTACTGATACGGGGATTTTAAGTGCCTTCAGTAACTCAGCTTCTTGGTTAATCGCCATGGCCTTTATCATGGCTGCAGGAATCACGAAGACTGGTTTAGGTCAACGGATTGCCTACAACATGATTAAGCGGTTTGGTAAGAAGTCACTGGGGGTTGGTTATGCGATTACTGGTTTGGAATTAATCTTAGGTGGTTTGATTCCATCTAACAGTGCCCGGACTGGTGGGGTTGTTTGGCCAATCGTGGAATCAATTTCAGAAAGTTACGATTCTAATCCTAACGATGACTCACGGAAGAAAATCGGGGCCTTCTTAGACTTCTTGGCCTTCCATGCCAACACGATTTCAACGGCCCTCTTTGTAACTGGGGCAGCGCCTAACATCGTGGCACAAGCAATGGCCGCTAAAGCTGGTTACCAAATCACTTGGGTTGGTTGGTTCTTAGCCGCCTTACTTCCAGCTGCTATCTTTGCCGTTGTAATTCCATTTATTATTTACAAAATCTTCCCACCTGAAATTAAGGAAACGCCAAATGCCAAGACGTGGGCGGATGAAAAGTTAACGGCGATGGGTAAGATGTCACTTCCCGAAAAGATCATGGCGGCTGTCTTCGTCATGGCAATCGTGATGTGGGTCTTAGCTGGATTTATCAAAGCCACACAATTTGAAGCTTCTTTTGTGGCTTTCTTAGCCGTCGCAATCCTCTTGATTACTGGGGTGCTTAAGGTTAAGGATATCTTAAATGAATCTGGTGCTTGGAACATCTTGATCTGGCTTTCCATCTTAGTTTTCATGGCTGGAAAGTTAACGGAATACGGCTTTATTGCCTGGTTTGCGAAGTTAGTTTCAACGAGCTTGCACGGTGTTAGCTGGCAAATTATCTTGGTTGTCTTAGCCTTGGTAATGTTCTACAGTCACTACTTCTTTGCTAGTGGGACGGCTCACGTAACGGCGCTTTACTTACCATTCTTAACGGTAGCCGTTTCAGCTGGGGCCCCAATTGCCTTGGCTGCCATGACGTTAGCAATTATCAGTGCCTTGATGGCTTCCACGACGCACTACGCTAACGGGCCAGCTTCAATCCTGGCTTCAACGGGTTACGTAACGCAAGGCGAATGGTGGAAGTACAACTTCATCTTGGGGTTGGTTTACTTAGTAATCTTTGCTTTAGTTGGACCACTTTGGATGCACATCATCGGTATGTGGTAATAATAATTAAAAGTACTTTGTATAATTTTGATGGTAAGCACTGAGATAAAGAGGTTGTAACATAGGTCAGTTAACTTCTTTAAAAGTTGAATAGTGTAGTATGTAAATAGGTTCACAACGTCGAGAAATCGAACGCTGTGAACCTATTTTTGCTTGTTGAGGGTGTGATGATGGACTAAAATTTAAAGTTTAGTTTGCTAACGCTTGACGGATATTATAAAAGTAAATTTTAAAGTAGCTATTGTCACTTTCCATTTTTTTCTATTTATTAGTCAGGAAAATGTTGATGTATAGACAACTAAATTTACAATTTGGGAAATGGTTTTGATATGGATTATTTTACAATTGTAAATAATTTAATTATAACAGAGTTAAAATTGTAATATAATGAATGGAGATGGGAAGGTGATTTTATGAGTATTTTTTGGACCTCAATTCAAAGTGTATTGTCGATTATGATTATGATGGCAATTGGGTATTTTTGTCAGGGTTTGGGATGGTTTAATGATAAATTTTCAAGTTCCTTATCTGACATAATTATGAAGGTAGCATTACCGTGTGCCATTTTTTATTCAATGCTATCAAGATTTAAATTAGTCGATGTGGTTAGTTTATCTTCAGGAATTATATATACTATTTTATCAATATTCATAGGTTATTTAATTAGTTTTGTTGTTGTGACCTTTTTACATGTTCCACATGGTAGAAAGGCAATCATGATGGCAGGAATAAACATTACAAATACAGTTTTTATTGGAATGCCACTAAATGTAGCATTGTTTGGTGCAGTTTCTTTGCCTTATCTAATAGTTTATTATATAGTTAACACCATCATACTATGGACGTTTACTGTTTGGACAATTGCAGCTGATGATCCCAAAATTAGAGATGGAAAGAATAAAGTTAAAATTAGTTGGAGACATATGTTACCTGCACCAATTTGGGGATTCATTGTTGCCTTGCCATTTTTAGCATTTTGGCTCATGCTGACGCTCAATTACCGACGTTTATTATTACAACCCTTAAAGATATCGGTGGCATGGTAACTCCATTGTCTTTGATTTATATTGGAATTATGTTGCGTAATTTTGGAATTAAGAATATAAGCTTTGGTCGTGATAATATTATTGTGTTGTTGGGGCGGTTTATTGTAGCACCAGCAATAATGTTATTGATTATCGCAATTGGAGCACATTTTGGAGTAAATATGGTTCCAATGTTTAAACATACTTTAGTTGTTCAAGCAGCAACACCAGCTTTTGCTGTTCTCCCAATTTTAGCTGATCAATATCACGGAGATGTTAAGTTTGCAACGGATATTGTAGTGTCAACTTCAACATTGTTTATTATAGTAGTTCCAATTTTAATGTGGTTAATTACAACATTTTAGATAAAAAGACTCCTAAAATCAGATTTCTGATTT